>NZ_CP024768.1:3623864-3890342 GCF_011395035.1 Pantoea cypripedii | reverse complement strand
AGGGAGGGTACGGCTGTTCGCCGTTTAAAGTGGTACGCGAGCTGGGTTTAGAACGTCGTGAGACAGTTCGGTCCCTATCTGCCGTGGGCGCTGGAGAATTGAGGGGGGTTGCTCCTAGTACGAGAGGACCGGAGTGAACGCACCACTGGTGTTCGGGTTGTCATGCCAATGGCATTGCCCGGTAGCTAAGTGCGGAAAAGATAAGTGCTGAAAGCATCTAAGCACGAAACTTGCCCCGAGATGAGTTCTCCCTGACCCCTTGAGGGTCCTGAAGGGACGTTGAAGACGACGACGTTGATAGGCCGGATGTGTAAGTGCAGCGATGCATTGAGCTAACCGGTACTAATGACCCGTGAGGCTTAACCTTACAACGCCAGAGGCGTTTTGGCTGAGAGGCCGGAAGAAGATTTTCAGCTTTGTTTACCGGATTGATTCGTGCGGCCTGTGATGGCGGTGCGGATAAACAGAATTTGCCTGGCGGCTGTAGCGCGGTGGTCCCACCTGACCCCATGCCGAACTCAGAAGTGAAACGCCGTAGCGCCGATGGTAGTGTGGGGTCTCCCCATGCGAGAGTAGGGAACTGCCAGGCATCAATCAAGTGAAGAAGCCCTGAACGAAAGTTCAGGGCTTTTTTACGTCTGTGGATCAGAAAAGCACGGTCCGTAGCGGCGCGATTTATCGCGCAGTTTCTATTCCGTCAGGTCTGAAGCGTTCACGATAAATAACGCAGAGACGTAAAAAAACCCCCTGCCAGAGCAGAGGGTTGATTTCAGAGAACCCGCCTGAGAGTTGCCTCAGTGGATAACCTGCGACAGGAAGGCACGGGTACGTTCAGATTTCGGATTGGCAAAGAATTCCTGCGGCGGTGCCTGTTCCACGATCTCACCACGGTCCATAAAGATAACCCGGTCTGCGACGGTGCGCGCAAAGCCCATCTCATGGGTTACACACAGCATCGTCATGCCATCTTCCGCCAGGCCAATCATGGTATCGAGCACTTCTTTTACCATTTCCGGGTCAAGGGCGGAAGTGGGTTCATCAAATAACATAATTTTGGGTTTCATACACAGCGAGCGTGCAATGGCCACGCGCTGTTGCTGACCACCGGACAGCTGTCCAGGAAATTTATGTGCATGCTCGGCAATACGTACGCGTTGCAGATAATGCATTGCCAGCTCTTCCGCTTCTTTCTTTGGCATCTTACGCACCCAGATAGGTGCCAGTGTGCAGTTTTGCAATACAGTTAAATGCGGGAAAAGGTTGAAGTGCTGGAACACCATGCCGACTTCAGTTCGCACACGTTCAATATTGCGTACATCATCATTCAAATGAATGCCATCAACGACGATACGGCCTTGCTGATGTTCTTCCAGGTGGTTGATGCAACGAATTGTGGTGGATTTGCCCGATCCGGATGGCCCGCAAAGTACGATACGTTCACGCGGTTTCACCTGCAGGTTAATGTCCTTTAATACATGGAACTGACCATACCATTTATTCACATTTTCGAGCGTAATCATCATTTGGTCAGCAGAATTAGTCATAGATTGTGTCATGTAAAACCTCAGTGCGATTTACGCCCGGTGTGAAAGCGCTTCTCCAGATACTGGCTATAGCGCGACATGCTAAAACAGAAAATCCAGTAGACGAGGGCAGCAAAAACATAGCCTTCTGTCGACATCCCAAGCCATGTGGGGTCAACCGTTGCCTGCTGAACGCTACTGAAAAGATCGAACAGGCCGATGATGATCACCAGACTGGTATCTTTGAACAACGCGATGATGGTATTAACCAGGCCGGGAATAGTGAGTTTGAGTGCCTGAGGCAAAATCACCAGAATCTGTGTTTTCCAGTAACCCAGCGCCAGCGATTCTGCGGCTTCATACTGTCCCTTTGGCAAAGCCTGTAAGCCACCGCGCACCACTTCCGCCACGTAGGCTGACTGGAACAGGATCACGCCGACCAGTGCACGCACCAGCTTATCGATGGTGGTTCCTTCGGCCATGAACAGTGGCAGCATCACCGATGACATAAACAGCACGGTAATCAGTGGTACACCACGCCAGAACTCAATAAAAATCACCGACAGGGTTCGTACTACTGGCATCTTTGAGCGGCGTCCCAATGCCAGCAAAATCCCCAATGGCAGAGCGCCGGCGATGCCGACCGAGGCGATAATCAGCGTCAGCGTCAGGCCACCCCACTGGCGCGTTTCGACGCGGTCCAGACCCAAATAACCACCATACATCAGGAACCAGACGATAATGGGATAGGCCACTGCCCAGCAGGCGATATAACGGCCACGATGTGGGATCGATTTGATAAACATCGGGATAATGGACAGCAGGCCAATCACCAGCGCCAGGTTGATGCGCCAGCGCAGTTCATGTGGATACAGCCCATACATAAACTGGCCAAAGCGTGCATGGATAAACACCCAGCAGGCACCTTCTTTGGTACAGTCAGCGCGGGTTGAGCCAATCCAGTTAGCCTGAAAAACCAGCCAGTTAAGTGCTGGCGGAATGACGCTCCAGATAATCCAGAAGCAGAGCAATGTCAGCAGGGTATTGAACCAACTGGAGAACAGGTTTTTGCGTGCCCAAACCCAGGCTTTGCTGACAGGATTGGTTGGCACCGGCGGTGTTTCGTGTGTGGTAACAGACATAGTAATCCCGTTCTCTTAACGCTCAACCAGCGCAATTTTGCGGTTGTAGAGGTTCATCAGCAGCGAAATGACCAGACTGATGATCAGGTAGACCGCCATGGTGATCGCAATGGTCTCGATAGCCTGGCCTGTCTGATTCAGCACCGTACCGGCAAACAGCGATACCATATCCGGATAGCCGATGGCTGCGGCCAGTGACGAGTTCTTCACGATGTTGAGATACTGGCTGGTCAGAGGTGGAATGATCACACGCATCGCTTGCGGGATGATCACCTGGCGCATGGTCACAGGATTTGGCAGACCGAGTGAACGGGCTGCTTCATTCTGACCATGCGGGACCGACTGGATACCGGAACGAATCACTTCAGCGATAAACGAAGAGGTGTAGATCGACAGCGCCAGTGTCAGTGAGGCCAGCTCTGGGATCATCACGAATCCGCCACGGAAGTTAAATCCACGCAGTTGCGGCACATCCCAGTGAGTGGCCGCACCGAACAATGCGTGGGCGATCAGAGGGAAAGCAATGATCATCGCAGTGGCAATCGGCCAGGTACGGCGCAGCTGGCCGGTTTTCAACTGGTGTTTACGGTTAAAACGAAACAATCCAACACTAACGATTATCGCCAGAGCCAGGGCAATAACAAACGGCCAGGTACCAGGCGCATAGGTGGGCCAGGGAATGTAAAGCCCGCGGTTACTCACAAATGCCAGATCAAATGCGTTCAACGCCTGGCGTGGGCCTGGCAAATTACGCAGCACCGCGAAATACCAGAAGAAGATCTGTAACAACGGCGGGATGTTACGAAACGTCTCAATGTAAATGGTGGAGATCCTGCGCAGCAGCCAGTTATCAGACAGGCGTGCAAGGCCGATAAAGAAGCCCAGGATAGAGGCGAAAACAATACAGAGCGCGGAAACCAGCAGGGTATTGGTTAACCCCACCATAAACACGCGCGCGTAGGTATCACCTTCTGTGTAATCAATCAGATGCTGGACGATGCCGAAACCGGCACTGCGCTCCAGAAAGCCGAAACCGGATGTGATGCCGCGATTAGCCAGGTTGATCACCGTATTGTGGATGAGATATCCCACAACAGCGAACACGGCCACAATCGCGACTATCTGGTAAAACCAGGCGCGAACCGTAGGATTACCGAACGAAAAATCCCTTTTTACGGTTGGGCGTTGAGACATGTTGAAACCTCAGTGAAGAAAACGCATTGGGCACCGCAGGGTGCGGTGCCCGACTGGAAGGCAGAATTAACGTACCGGCGGAGCGTACTGGATGCCGCCCTGGTTCCAGAGCGCATTCTGACCACGCGCGATTTTCAGAGCACTGTCTTTACCGACGTTGCGGTCAAAGCTTTCCTGGTAGTTACCTACCTGTTTAATGATGTTAAACGCCCATTTGTTGTCGAGTTTCAGGTCTTTACCAAAGTCGCCTTCAGCACCCAGCAGGTGAGCCATATCCGGGTTAGACGGTTTTGCGGCCAGCTGATCGACGTTCTTCGAGTTGATGCCCATCTCTTCAGCATTCAGCATCGCGTACAGTGACCATTTCACAATGGTGAACCAGTCATCATCACCACGACGTACCACCGGACCCAGCGGTTCTTTAGAGATCACTTCTGGCAGAACGATGAATTCGTCCGGTTTGCCCAGCTTGATGCGCAGTGCGTACAGCTGAGATTGGTCAGAAGCCAGGGTATCGCAGCGACCGCTGTCGAGTGCTTTAGCGGATTCGTCAGAACGGTCAAAGGTCACCGGAGTGTATTGCATATTGTTGGCTTTAAAATAATCCGCCACGTTCAGCTCGGTATCGGTACCGGCCTGGATACATACGGTGGCGCCATCCAGCTCTTTAGCGCTTTTGAGACCGGCTTTTTTATGGGTCAGGAAGCCGATACCGTCGTAATAGTTTACACCCGCGAACAGGAAGCCCATGCCGCCATCGCGTGAAGAAGTCCAGGTGGTGTTACGGGACAGAATGTCCACTTCACCGGATTGCAGAGCAGTAAAACGCTCTTTTGCCGTCAGCGGGGTGTATTTCACTTTAGTAGCATCGCCAAATACGGCAGCCGCAGCGGCACGGCAAACATCAACGTCGATACCGGTGAATTTGCCGCTCGCATCGGCATAGGAAAAGCCGGGCAGGCCATCACTGATACCGCACTGAACAAACCCTTTCTTTTTAATTGCATCCAACGTGGTGCCGGCGTGCGCTTGCTGCGCAACGGCGAACAGAGAAGCTGCAGCGACCAGGGTGGAGAGCATCATCTTTTTCATAAAGCATCCTGTGTGGCGAAATCGTGTTGTGATGTGGGTGCATTGCGCACTTTTATGTGCGCTTTTCCTGTCTTTGGCGGTCAGCCATTCACGACTTTGCAAAGCTAATGCCAGGTTTGCAGAATCCTGAATTCATTGGAAAGATCTCTTCATAAACTGAAGCATTCAGAAAGTTCCGACTACTATCGCGCACCAAAAGGAAGCAATGCGAGTCGCCTCGATCACAAACAGTGCAAAAAGTTTCACTATATGGAAGCAGTGTGAGCGGGGACGCAGGGCAAAATGTATGGGTTTGCACATTTGCGGCTGAAGCGGTTCAGGATCACACCAGCAGCGGCCTGGGCGGCCATCAGGTGACGAAAAGAGGGGAAAACACGGGCGAAAATGGGGCAGAACAAGGAGAGCGCTACGGGCGAAATATCACTGGAGCAATTGCAACTATCGTTACCATTATGGGGACAACTGTTTCACCCGTTGTTAACGACAATGACACAAACAAAAACGCCAGCCCGAAGGCTGGCGTTTTCGCAGCAACAAACTGAAATCAGTTCATGCCGTATTTTTTCAGCTTCTTACGCAGAGTACCACGGTTGATACCCATCATCAGGGCTGCACGGGTCTGGTTGCCACGGGTGTACTGCATCACCATGTCCAACAGTGGCTGCTCGACTTCAGCCAGTACCAGCTCATACAGGTCACTCACATCCTGACCATTCAGTTGAGCAAAATAGTTCTTCAGTGCCTGTTTAACCGAATCACGCAGAGGCTTTTGCGTCACCTGATCCTGTGAGTTAACGGTAGAAACGGTCAGTACGTCAGAATTTACGCGTTGTTCGAACATAGTTCTTTCAGCTCTTTATTTCGTTTACGCAAGATTTTCGAAGTATGCCTCCAACGCCTCCAGCTGTTCGCTGGCATCCTCTATGGCGTTGAATGTGCGCCGAAACTGGTCATCAGGGGCATTTTCCTGCAAATACCAGGAAACGTGTTTTCGGGCAATACGGTATCCCTTGCGCTGACCGTAAAAGTCGTGCAGCTCCCGTATATGTCCAATCAGCATATGCTTCACTTCAGCCAACGGCTTCGGTGCCAGCAGCTCCCCTGTGTCCAGATAATGCTGGATTTCCCGGAAGATCCACGGTCTTCCCTGAGCAGCGCGACCGATCATCAGAGCATCGGCTCCTGTATAATCGAGCACTGCTCTGGCTTTATGCGGGTCAGTAATGTCACCATTCGCGATAACCGGAATGGTAACGCTCTGCTTAACTGTCCGAATGCTGTCGTATTCAGCTTGCCCTTCAAACAAACAGGCGCGAGTGCGTCCATGAATGGTGAGAGCCTGAATGCCACAGCGTTCAGCCAATTGGGCAATCTCTACACAATTACGATTTTCTTTATCCCAGCCAGTGCGAATCTTCAGCGTAACGGGCACATCAACTGCATTCACGACCGCGGAGAGAATAGACTCAACCAGTTGCGGATGTTGCAGCAGTGCAGAACCCGCCATCTTACGATTCACCTTCTTCGCCGGGCAGCCCATGTTGATGTCAATGACCTGTGCGCCTGACGCCACATTAATGCGCGCGGCAGCCGCCATTTCATCGGGATCACATCCGGCAATTTGCACGGCACGAATGCCAGGCTCGTCACTATGCACCATGCGCAAACGGGATTTGTCACTGGCCCAAACTTCCGGGTTTGATGACAGCATCTCGGAGACCGTCATGCCAGCACCGTTCTCGTAACACAGGGTGCGAAATGGCTTGTCGGTAACCCCGGCCATAGGCGCAGCGATGAGTCGATTACGAAGCTGATGATGTCCAATGCGCATGAAAAAGAAGTGACCCTAACTGTTCGCAAGGCGGCGTATATTACGCATTTTTTCACGAAGATGAAAGGCCAAACTTTGAACAATTCGCAGGGAAAGATCAAGGAATTGAGGCCGATCAGCGTGAGCTATAAGAAATACCTATACTATTCAGTGGATTAAAAAAATACGCTGAAATTGTGTACAAAAGTTTTTCTGAAAATTTGAACTAAATCACAACATAAAAAACGCCACATCGCCCGATTAGCAAGAGATGTGGCGGGGTGGAAACAATGAACTGCGCTAATTGTGCGGGATTAGCGGCGTACACCGGTAATCCGACACCACTCTTCTTTTTCTGCCACCGGGTCCAGCACAAAACGTTCGGTGTAGGCTTCACAAACGCTGTCGGCCTGGCTGGCCAGCACGCCGGATAACCCCAGATGTCCCCCGGATTTTGGCAGAACGCTGATTAACGGAGCCAGTTCGCGCAGCGGGCCGGCAAGAATATTCGCGACCACCACATCCGCCGTCAGATTTTCCGGCTGCTGATGGGGCAGATAAAGCGCCAGGCGGTCGGCCACGCCATTACGCTCTGCGTTATCGCGGCTGGCCTGAATCGCCTGCGGGTCGATATCAATACCAATCGCCTGTGCAGCTCCCAGCTTTAGTGCGGCAATCGCCAGAATGCCGGAGCCACAGCCAAAGTCGATGACCGTCTTACCCTGTAAATCGAGACCATCCAGCCAGCTCAGACACAGCGAGGTGGTCGGGTGGGTGCCGGTGCCAAATGCCAGGCCTGGGTCGAGCATCACGTTGACAGCGTTGGGATCCGGGACTTCACGCCAGCTCGGGCAGATCCATAAACGCTCGCCGAAACGCATCGGGTGGAAATTATCCATCCATTCGCGTTCCCAGTCTTTGTCCTCGATCTGTTCGATCTTATGACGGAAACCGCTGCCAAGCAGCGGGTGCTGGCTCAGTTCCGCGACAACATCGTCCATCTCCGTTTCGGCATCAAACAGGCCGATAACATCGGTATCGCCCCACAGCAGCGTCTCACCCGGCAGTGGCTCATACACCGGGTTATCGTGGGTGTCCTGGAAGGTCACAGACACGGCCCCGCTCTCCATCAGCGCATCGCTCAGTGTTTCCGCGTGCTCACCGGTGCTGTTAATTTTGATTTGAATCCATGGCATAGCGTTTCTCTTTATTCCAGGGCAGCGTCTTGTGCGTCAGGCGTGCTGCCAAATAGGTTACCTGCCAGAAAGGCCAGCAGGCTAAGGATCAATGATGGAACGATAGGATGGAAGCCCCACAGTTCCAGTTTCAGGCTGGCGAGCAGCGTATAGCAACCGGCACCGACGACCATCCCGCTGATAGCGCCAGCAGCGTTTGCGCGCTCCCAGTACAACCCGAGTACCAGTGGCCACAGGAACACGGCTTCGAGGCCACCAAAAGCCAGCAGGTTTAGCCAGATGATCATATCCGGTGGGTTCCAGGCGGCCAGCAACAGCAATAAACCCAGCACAAAGGTGATGGTGCCGGAGAGCATGCGCAGGCGCGCTTCATTCTCGCTATGCTGCGGCGCGATACGCAAATAGAGGTCTTTGATCAGGGTAGCGGAGGATTGCAGCAGCTGCGCGTTAATTGTCGACATGATCGCCGCCATTGGTGCGGCAAGAAAAACACCAGCGGCCATTGGTGGCAGCACGGTGATCATCAGTGTAGGGATCACCCGATCAGGTACGGTCAGATCCGGCAGGATCGCGCGGCCCAGTGCGCCCGCCAGATGCATCCCCAGCATCAGGATCACTACCACGATGGTGCCAATAATGATGCCACGATGCATCGCCTTGCTGTCTTTATACGAAATACAGCGCACGGCGGTATGCGGCAGGCCGATCACACCAAAACACACCAGTACGGCAAACGAGCTGAGGAATGTCGGCGTGATCACATTGCCAACGCCTTCTGGCGATACCAGTTGCGGGTCGATGGCGCGCAATTTCGTCACCGCGGTTTCCAGCCCGCCCGCCTGATGAATCACCGCAAACAGCAGCAGGAAGGTACCTGCCAGCATCACAAGTCCCTGCATTGCATCATTCAGCACGCTGGCACGGAAGCCGCCAAACGCGGTGTAAAGCGCAATAGTGCCGCCAAAAATCAGCAGCCCGGTATCGTAGGGAATGCCCGCCGCCGTTTCCAGCAAACGTGCGCCGCCAATGAACTGCACCGTCATCGCGCCGATAAAAGCCACCAGCAGACTCAGGCTGGCTAACCAGATCAGCAGCGGGCTGCGATAGCGGCCATACAGCATGTCATTCAACGTCACCGCATTGTAACGACGCGCCAGAATGGCGAATTTTTTTCCCAGTACACCGAGTGACAACCACACGGCAGGGACCTGAATCATGGCGAGCAGTACCCAGCCCAGGCCATATTTATACGCAGCCCCTGGGCCGCCAATAAACGAGCTGGCGCTGATATAGGTCGCGGTGACGGTCATCGCCAGCACGAAGCCACCCATTGACCGGTTGCCGAGAAAATATTCCGTCAGGAAGTTGCCCTGGCGTTGCTTGCGCATGGCAAATACCGACAGCGCGGCAATCAGCACCAGATAAGCCAGCAGGGGAAGAATGATTTCACTTTCCATCTTTGTCCTCCAGTGACATATCGCGGAAAACCATCCGTACCATCAACCAGCACAACACAATAAACAGCACGGGAGCAAACAGGCAGGAGAGCTCAAACCAACGGGGCAGGCCAGTTATTCCAGCCGCATTCCCCCCCAGCCAGGCGGAAAGCCCCCACACAGCGAGATACGCCAGCGCCAGATAAAACGCCCAGCGCGCCTCTTTATTCGCTTGCACAAAACGCCAATCCATCATGCAACCTCAAAGGCAACAAAAATGAAAAAGGCCGGTTTAACCGGCCTCAAAGGAACTCTGCGTTGCAGGGATTACTCTTGCATGCCGAGTTTTTTCTCCAGGTAGTGGATATTGGTACCACCCTGCTGGAAGTTTTCGTCGGACATGATTTTCATCTGCAGTTCGACGTTGGTCTTGATCCCGTCAATGATCAATTCCGCCAGCGCATTTTTCATGCGGGCAATGGCCACGTCACGGTTTTCACCGTAAGTGATCAGCTTGCCGATCATGGAATCGTAGTACGGCGGTACCGTGTATCCGGCATAGATATGCGATTCCCAGCGCACACCAAAGCCACCCGGTGCGTGGAAACGCGTGATCTTACCCGGGCTTGGCAGGAAGGTGTTCGGGTCTTCGGCGTTGATACGGCATTCCACCGCATGGCCGCGAATCATCACATCTTCCTGACGGATAGACAGCGGCTGGCCGGCGGCAATGCGCAGCTGTTCTTTGATCAGGTCAACGCCGGTGATCATCTCGGTGACCGGATGCTCTACCTGAATACGGGTGTTCATCTCGATAAAGTAGAACTCACCGTTTTCGAACAGGAACTCAAAGGTGCCTGCGCCACGGTAACCGATATCTACACAGGCTTTGGCACAGCGATCGCCGATGAAGCTGCGCAGCTCTGGCGTGATGCCCGGTGCTGGTGCTTCTTCAACCACTTTCTGGTGACGACGCTGCATGGAGCAGTCGCGTTCTGCCAGATAAATCGCGTTGCCCTGGCCATCGGCCATGACCTGGATTTCGATGTGACGTGGATTTTCGAGGTATTTCTCCATATAAACCATGTCGTTGTTGAAAGCCGCTTTGGCTTCCGCTTTCGTCATGTTAATGGACTGCTCGAGATCCTTGTCGCTGCGCACGACACGCATACCACGACCACCGCCGCCGCCAGAGGCTTTGATGATGACCGGATAGCCGATGCGTTTGGCGAAGGCACGGTTTTTATCCATGTCTTCGGTCAGTGGGCCATCGGAACCTGGTACGGTCGGTACACCGGCTTTTTTCATTGCGGTGATCGCCGACACTTTGTCACCCATCAGGCGGATGGTGTCCGCTTTCGGGCCGATAAAGATAAAGCCAGAACGTTCAACCTGCTCGGCGAAATCGGCGTTCTCAGACAGGAAGCCATAACCCGGGTGGATCGCAACCGCGCCGGTAATTTCGGCGGCGGAGATCAGGGCCGGGATATTGAGATAACTTTTGACCGACTGCGCCGGGCCGATGCAGACAGTTTCGTCAGCCAGCAGCACGTGCTTCAGGTCGCGGTCCGCCGTGGAGTGCACCGCCACAGTCTTGATGCCCAGTTCTTTACAGGCACGCAGAATGCGCAACGCGATCTCACCGCGGTTAGCAATGACAATTTTATCCAGCATGGTTCGCCTCGTTATTCGATGACAACCAGCGGCTCGTCAAATTCAACCGGCTGGCCACTTTCCACCAGAATCGCTTTCACAACGCCGGATTTGTCGGCTTCGATCTGGTTCATCATTTTCATCGCTTCAACGATGCACAGGGTATCGCCGGCGTTAACTTTCTGGCCGACTTCGATAAAGGCTTTCGCGTCCGGGCTAGGGGTGCGATAGAAGGTGCCTACCATCGGTGAACGCACGATGTGGCCGCTGATTTCCGGTTTAGCGGCTTCCGCAACCGGTGCAGCAACAGCAGGGGCAACCGCAGCAGCCAGAGGAGCAACCTGCGGCGCAGGTGCAGCATAAGCCTGCTGCATCATAGGATAACCGACATTGGCAGGTGAACGGCTGATACGAACGGACTCTTCGCCCTCAGAGATTTCCAGCTCAGCGATGCCAGACTCTTCAACCAGTTCGATCAGTTTCTTAATTTTACGAATATCCATGAGTGTGGTTCCGTACTCTGTTTAATTGGAATGTGTCAGGCGTTTTACGGCCGTTTGTAAAGCCCACGAGTATCCGTCAGCGCCAAGTCCACAGATGACACCGGCAGATACATCGGAAAGATAGGAGTGATGGCGGAACGGTTCGCGTGCATGCACATTGGTCAGATGCACCTCGATAAAGGGAATATCGACCGCCAGCAGGGCATCACGCAGCGCGACGCTGGTGTGTGTGAATGCCGCTGGATTGATGATGATGTAATCCACATTGCCTCTGGCCTCGTGAATACGATCGATCAATTGAAACTCCGCGTTCGATTGCAAATGACTCAATTTCACATGGTGCTGATCAGCCTGTTGCGTCAGATCGCTGACAATTTGCGCCAGCGTGGTGTGCCCATACTTCTCAGGCTCACGCGTTCCCAGCAAATTCAGGTTGGGTCCGTTCAAAAGCAGTATGTGAAAGTTGTGCGCCATCTTGCTGCTATCTCCTGCAATTATTCAGGCATCGCGTAAAATACCGCGACAATCTTCCTTTGTCACTCTTCCGAGTGAAAAAGAAGACTTCACTTGCAATAAAGCCGGGCATTATATCCGTTTCGTCGCAATTCGCAGCAAAATACTGGTCTTATCTGCGAAGATGATCGGATGCGGCCAGAAGGCCACACCTTTTAACAGAAATTGCAGCAGGATGACAACCGTGCAGAAATTATCGGGAGAATAGTTTTCGCAACTTATTGTAACGCCAGCCCAACAGCAGCAGAGCCAGCAAAGCATAAATCAGCGGCTGTGGTGACAGGACTTTAACTGACCAAAGATAGTGAATAGGTGCGAGGATCGCCACCAGATAGATACCATTGTGCAGAGTTTGCCAGCGACGTCCCAATTTACGTTGTGCGCGTTGAAAGGAGGTGATTGCCAGCGCAAACAGCACCAGCCAGCAGATAATACCCAGTGTCAGGTAGGGGCGGGATATCAACTCACTGCCGAGTAATCGCAGATTATTGACACCTAATTCCAGCAGATAATAACTCAGCAGATGCAGACAGGCCCAGGCGAAGCACCACAGACCGAGCATGCGACGGGTGCGAATCAGCAGGGGTTGTTTGGCGTAACGCGTTAATGGGCTGACCAATAGCGTCGCCAGCAACAATTTAAGTGCCATTCTGCCGGTAAAATGCTGGATATCTTTGGCCGGATCGGCGCTTAACCAGCCCTGACTGGCGGCAAAAAACAGCCACACCAGCGGCAGAAAAGCCGCCAGATGCAGCACCACTTTCAGCCAGGTGATATGGCGTAATGTCAGACGCACTCAGTAGTTCTCCCGTAAATCCAGCCCGTGATAGAGCGAGGCTACCTCTTTGGCATAGCCGTTAAACAGCAGCGTTGGCTGGCGTTCCACCTTCAGAATGCCCCCCGGACCAATAAAACGCTCCGTCGCCTGCGACCAGCGGGGATGATCGACATGCGGGTTAACGTTGGCATAAAACCCATATTCATTAGCGGCGATTTGATTCCAGGTGGTCGGCGGCTGATCGTGTGTCAGGGTAATTTTGACGATCGATTTAATGCCTTTAAAACCGTATTTCCACGGTACGGTCAGGCGGATCGGCGCGCCATTTTGTGGTGGCAACGCTTTGCCATACACGCCGGTGCTGAGCAGGGTCAGGGGATGCATCGCTTCATCCATACGTAATCCCTCGACATAAGGATAATCCAGCCCGCCGCCGATAAAGCGATCTTTCTGACCTGGCATTTGATCCGGGGCGTAGAGCGTCTGAAACGCCACAAAACGCGCATTGCTGGTGGGTTCCGCCAGTTTCAGTAACTTGTTCAGCTCAAATCCCACCCAGGGGATCACCATTGACCAGGCTTCAACACAGCGCATGCGATAGATACGCTGCTCCATCGCAAAACGTTTAAAGATGTCATCCATATCCAGCGTGATCGGTTTTGCGACTTCGCCTTCAATACGTAGCTGCCAGGGATCCGTCTTCAGCGTTCCGGCATTGGCGGCTGGATCGGCCTTATCGAGGCCAAATTCATAGAAGTTATTGTAGCCCGCGACCTTATCAAAGGGCGTGAGCGGTAAATCCGCCTGCCAGGCGGGCGGTTTACTGAATTGCAGCGCTTTTCCAGCTGGCGCGGCGGGGCGATCGTTGCCTTTGAACCAGCTGAGTACATCGGCCTGTGCGACCCGTGGCAGGCTGGCAGCAGCAGCACCCAGGCCAAGGGCCTTCAGCACCTGACGACGCTGCATATTGAAGATACTTTCTGGCGTCACATCGGCTTCAGAAAGGGAATGCTTCGGCTTCATGGAATTCTCCGGCTGAATGTATAAGGCAAGCATGAGCAAATCCCGTTATACGCGCCAGCAAGAGCCGTAAAATGTGAAATTTCCTGGCTGCGCTTATGTTGAGAATAGGACGAAAAAAATCAGATGAAAGTCAGGTATTCCCTGTTTATCGTTATACTCGCCCCTGAATAGGTCGCGATGGTGGCTGAACGCTGTTTCAGGCGGTGATTTATGCTATTTTGCTCAGGTTTGCGCCAGTGAGGCTGGTGCCGCGGGTTCTTTTTCATTCATAACCGCAGTGATACAGGCACAGGGATGCGATTAACCACGAAGTTTTCTGCGTTTATTACATTATTAAGCTTACTGGCGATGTTGTTGATGCTGGTGGGCTGCGCTTTTAGTTTTGTCTGGTTGTCACAGCAGCGGGTGGAAACCCGGGTACAAACCCTGGCGACCGAAGTCGACAAAGCCTTAATCACTCAATCGCCTCAGGATCTGACGCAATGGCTGTCGCGCATTATGCCGGTGATTAATGCCGAACAGCTGGAGCTACGAGACGGCGAACGCACGTTGTTTCGCCTTGCCCGCCACGAACATCCGATGCTGGAAGATGAGCCGAACCGTTTTATCCAGTTCGATCTGCCGCTGGAGCATTCCCCGGGGATGATGCTGCGTGTGGTGGTGCTTGATCCGGCTAAAACCTGGTTTCGCTCCTTCACCGGTGCTTACACGCTGGTGGTCATTTTTACCGTGGTGATGATCATGGCGTCATTGCTGGTGATGACGCATCGCTGGCTGAACAGCCACTGGCGCAATATGGAGAGGCTGGAGGCGCGTTCCGAGCGTATTCTGGCGGGCGATCGCCAGGCTCGGGATAATGAAGCGGTGGAATGGCCACCCAAGGCCAGCCACGCGATCGATCTCCTGCTACATGATTTGCTGGAGGCGGGCGAGCAGCGATTGCGCATCGATACCCTGATTCGCACGTTTGCCGCACAGGATTCGCGGACCGGGTTGAACAACCGGCTGTTCTTCGATAACCAACTGGCGACGCTGCTGGAAGATCAGGAAGATGTTGGCACCCATGGTGTGGTGATGATGGTGCGCCTGCCCGATCTTGAAACACAGCATGAAACGCTCGGCTCCGCGCTGGCCGAAGAGTACCAGTTTGATCTCATTAATATGCTGTCCACCTTCGTGCTACGTTATCCTGGCGCACTGCTGGCCCGTTATTTCCGCAGTGATTTCGCTGTGCTGCTGCCGCACCGAACCCTGAAAGAAGCCAACAATATTGCTGATCAACTGATCAATGCCGTGGACTCCCTGCCGCCGATGCGCCTGGTGGATCGTGATGATCTGATCCATATCGGCATCAGCGCCTGGCGTAGTGGGCTCAGCGTGCCACAGGTAATGGAAAACGTTGAAATGGCCACGCGTCGCGCTGCCTTGCAGGGGGGTAACAACTGGTCAATCGGCGAGGGTAACCTGCTGGATATGGGGCGCGGCAGTGTGCGCTGGCGAACGCTGCTGGAAAATACCCAGAGTCGTGGTGGACCTCGTCTGTACCAGAAACCTGCCGTCATGCTGGATGGAAAAGTTCATCATCGGGAGATGCTGGCCCGTATCTTTGATGGTGACAAAGAAGTCGTGTCTGCCGAGTTTATGCCGCTGGTGCAGCAACTGGGCATGGCCGATAGCTGGGATCGCCAGATGGTGACCCGTATCGCCGCATTGACCGAGATGTGGCCTGATGAAACTCTGGCGCTGCCGGTGAATATTGATTCGTTAGTACAGCGACCTTTTCAGCGCTGGCTGCAAAAATTGCTGCTGCAATGCAGCAAATCACAAAGAAAACGATTTTTATTTGAACTTGCCGAAGCGGATGTTTGTCAACACATCAACCGTTTAGTGCCGATTTTCAGAATGCTCAGCGCGTTTGGTTGTCGCATCGCTGTCAATCAGGCGGGATTAACGGTGGTGAGCAGCGCTTATATCAAGCAATTTCCGGTGGAGTTAATCAAACTGGACCCCGGTCTGGTGCGTAATATTGAACGACGCACCGAAAATCAGTTGTTTGTACAAAGTCTGCTGGAAGTGTGTAAGTCCACCCCCACTCAGGTCTTTGCTGCCGGTGTACGCACGCGTGCGGAGTGGCAAACGCTGGCAGGATTGGGGGTCGCCGGTGGTCAGGGCGATTTCTTTGCACCCTCGCTGCCGGTAAACAGTAATGTGAAAAAGCATTCACAACGTTATCGAATTTAGCCGTTAATTGGCCGATAGCGGCGCTCACGGTTGTTTTACGCTGTAAACCTGAATTATGCCGGCCAGCAGCTATGCTGGAAATGTTAGATTTTATGTCGAAAATCGCCCCGGCTTGTGGGGCGAAAGGCACTGGAAGCGGCGGCTTTGCGCCATTTTTCCTTAGCGAACCGCAGCATACACTGCTGGAAAAAATAGCTAGCATATTTTCTCACCGAAGCGGAACGTTTTTGCGCCTTGTAGCGGCTTCGCGTGGTTGGTAAAGTAGGCGGATTTTATTTTCCGCCCCCAGCTTGCAGGATTATCCCTTAGTATGTTTAAAAAATTTCGTGGCATGTTTTCCAATGACTTGTCCATTGACCTGGGTACCGCGAATACCCTGATTTATGTAAAAGGACAGGGCATCGTGCTGAACGAGCCTTCCGTGGTTGCCATTCGTCAGGATCGTGCCGGCTCCCCAAAGAGCGTTGCCGCCGTTGGTCATGACGCCAAACAGATGCTTGGCCGTACGCCGGGCAATATCGCTGCTATCCGTCCGATGAAAGACGGTGTAATTGCAGACTTCTTCGTCACCGAAAAAATGTTGCAGCACTTTATTAAGCAAGTGCACAGCAACAGTTTTATGCGCCCCAGCCCGCGTGTGCTGGTGTGTGTGCCGGTGGGTGCAACTCAGGTTGAGCGTCGTGCTATCCGTGAATCTGCGCAGGGCGCAGGTGCGCGTGAAGTCTTTCTGATTGAAGAACCGATGGCCGCTGCAATCGGTGCCGGACTGCCGGTATCAGAAGCGACCGGTTCTATGGTGGTGGATATCGGTGGTGGTACCACTGAAGTTGCCGTTATCTCTCTGAACGGCGTGGTTTACTCCTCTTCAGTGCGTATTGGTGGTGACCGCTTCGATGAAGCTATCATTAATTATGTACGCCGTAATTACGGCTCGCTGATCGGTGAAGCCACCGCTGAGCGTATTAAGCATGAGATCGGTTCTGCGTATCCGGGCGATGAAGTCCGTGAAATCGAAGTCCGTGGTCGTAACCTGGCTGAAGGTGTGCCGCGCGGCTTTACGCTGAACTCCAATGAAATTCTGGAAGCGCTGCAGGAACCGTTGACCGGTATCGTAAGTGCGGTGATGGTGGCGCTGGAGCAGTGCCCGCCGGAACTGGCTTCCGACATCTCCGAGCGTGGCATGGTGCTGACCGGTGGGGGCGCGCTGCTGCGTAACCTCGATCGCCTGCTGATGGAAGAGACCGGCATCCCGGTGGTCGTGGCCGAAGACCCGCTGACCTGCGTAGCGCGTGGTGGTGGTAAGGCGTTGGAAATGATCGACATGCACGGCGGCGATTTGTTCAGCGAGGAGTAAATCCTCATCGGCTGAGGCCGTGGTCAAATTGCGCAGGGAATGAGCGCCGATGACGACGCTGCGCATGACGGCACGATGCGTCCAGCCCTGGAGGCGCAGGTCTTAGGACCAGCGCTTCTTCCCTGATGTCGAGGAACACGCAGATTTTATGAAGCCGATTTTTAGCAGGGGGCCATCCCTGCAGTTGCGCCTCTTTCTGGCAGTCATTGTGGCCATCGCGATCATTATCGCTGATAGCCGCGTGGCCTCCTTTTCCCAGATTCGCAACTACCTGGACACATCGGTCAGTCCATTTTACTTCCTGGCTAACGGGCCAAGAGAGCTTCTTGACGGCGTTTCCGCCACGCTGGCTTCACGTCAGCAGCTGGAACTGGAAAACAAAGCACTGCGTCGTGAACTCTTTCTGAAGAACAGCGACCTGCTGATGCTGGGGCAATATAAGCAGGAGAACGCGCGTCTGCGCGAGCTGCTCGGCTCACCGTTACGCCAGGATGAGCACAAGATGGTGACGCAGGTGATCTCCACCGGCACCGATCCCTACACCGATCAGGTGGTTATCGACAAAGGCAGCGTAAACGGTGTTTACGAAGGTCAGCCGGTGATCAGCGATAAAGGTGTCGTGGGGCAGGTGGTGGCGGTAGGCCAGGTGACCAGCCGTGTGCTGCTGATCTGTGACGCTTCCCATGCGTTGCCGATTCAGGTGCTGCGTAATGATATCCGCGTGATTGCGGCCGGTAACGGCTGTAATGAAGATCTGCAACTTGAGCATCTGCCAGGCAATACCGACATTCGTGTGGGTGATGTGCTGGTTACCTCGGGTCTGGGTGGACGTTTCCCGGAAGGCTATCCGGTTGCCGTGGTGTCGTCGGTGAAAGTGGATACGCAGCGTGCGTACACCGTTATCCAGGCTCGCCCGACAGCAGGTTTGCAGCGTCTGCGTTATCTGCTGCTGTTATGGGGAGCGGATCGTAACGGCGATATGCCGATGGCGCCTGATGAAGTGCATCGTGTTGCGAATGAACGCTTAATGCAGATGATGCCGCAAGTCTTACCGCCAGCCGGTGAGATGGGGCCGCCCGCACCCACTAGTCAGCAAATGGGACCACCCGCGCCTGCCAGCAATGGCAGCAGTTCGCAGGTAACACCGGCGAACACGCGTGGAGGCCAGCCTTGAGTCGATATCGCAGCCAGGGCCGATGGGTTATCTGGCTGTCCTTTCTGATTGCCCTCATCCTGCAAATCATGCCCTGGCCAGAACAGTTCTACATGTTCCGGCCATCATGGCTTTTGTTGATCCTCATCTACTGGGTGCTGGCGTTGCCACACCGGGTTAATGTTGGCACCGGCTTTGTGCTGGGCGCCATCATGGATCTGGTGGCCGGTTCAACGCTGGGCGTGCGTGCGCTGGCATTGAGTATCGTTGCCTACCTGGTCGCCTTTAAATTCCAGCTTTTCCGTAACTTAGCGTTGTGGCAGCAGGCATTAATGGTTATGGTGCTGTCGCTGGCGGTGGATGTTATTGTTTTTTGGGCGGAATTTTTGGTGATTAATGTCTCCTTTCGTCCGGAAATCTTCTGGAGTAGCGTTGTCGACGGTATTCTCTGGCCCTGGCTATTCTTATTAATGAGAAAGATTCGTCGTCAGTTCGCTGTTCAGTAAGGAAAACTATGATAACCCTGTACCTGGCTTCCGGTTCACCGCGTCGACGTGAGCTGTTGACGCAGCTTGGTTTGCAATTTGAACGTCTGATTACCCATGTGGAAGAACAACGTCTGCCAGCTGAAGCGGCTGAGGTGTATGTGCGTCGTCTGGCGATTGATAAAGCGCTTGCCGGGGTGGCTGTGGCTCCGCAGGATCTGCCAGTGCTGGGTGCTGATACCATCGTGGTGCTCAATGGTGAAGTGCTGGAAAAACCGGCCGATGCCGCCCACGCAACCCAAATGCTGAGTAAGCTATCAGGACAGACGCATCAGGTGATGACCGCAGTGGCGCTGGCTGACCACAAACAGCAACTGGATTGTCTGGTGGTCACAGACGTGACCTTCCGCAAGATCACAACGGAAGAAATTGCGCACTATATCGCCAGTGGCGAACCGATGGATAAAGCCGGCGCTTACGGAATACAGGGCATGGGCGGCAACTTTGTGCGCAAAATTAATGGAAGCTATCACGCAGTGGTGGGATTACCGCTGGTTGAGACCGGTGAGTTGCTCAGCAATTTTCAGTCACTGCGTGCGCTAAGGGGACAAGATGACGGCTGAACTGCTGGTAAATGTGACACCCTCTGAGACTCGCGTCGCCTATATTGATGGCGGCATTTTGCAGGAAATCCACATCGAGCGCGAAGCGCGCCGCGGCATTGTAGGCAACATCTACAAAGGACGCGTCAGCCGGGTGCTGCCGGGTATGCAGGCCGCGTTTGTTGACATCGGCCTCGACAAAGCGGCCTTTTTGCACGCTTCCGACATCATGCCGCACACGGAATGCGTTGCGGGTGATGAACAAAAGAATTTCAACGTGCGCGATATTGCCGAACTGGTACGCCAGGGGCAGGATTTAATGGTGCAGGTGGTGAAAGATCCCCTCGGCACCAAGGGCGCACGTCTCACCACTGACATCACGCTGCCGTCGCGTTATCTGGTGTTTATGCCGGGTGCCTCGCACGTTGGCGTCTCCCAGCGTATCGAAAGTGAAGCCGAGCGTGAACGTTTGAAAGCGGTGGTTGCCGCTTATTGCGACGATCTTGGTGGCTTCATTATTCGCACCGCAGCGGAAGGCATTGGCGAAGAAGAACTGGCGCAGGACGCAGCGTTCCTCAAGCGCCTGTGGACCAAAGTCAGTGAACGTAAGAAGCGTAACCAGACGCGTTATCTGCTGTATGGGGAGCTGGCTCTGGCGCAGCGCGTGTTGCGTGATTTTGCCGGTGCGGCACTGGATCGCATCCGGGTGGATTCCCGCCTGACCTGCGATCTGCTGGTGGAATTTACCGGTGAATATATCCCGGAAATGGCCAGCAAGCTGGAGTTATACAGCGGCAAGCAGCCGATTTTCGATCTCTACGATGTAGAAAACGAGATCCAGCGTTCGCTCGATCGCAAAGTTGAACTGAAGTCTGGCGGTTATCTGATCATCGATCAGACTGAAGCGATGACCACCATCGATATCAATACCGGTGCGTTTGTCGGCCATCGCAATCTGGACGAAACCATTTTCAACACCAATATCGAAGCTACCCAGGCGATTGCCCGCCAGCTACGGCTACGTAATCTGGGCGGCATCATCATTATCGATTTTATCGACATGAGTAATGATGACCATCGCCGGCGCGTGCTGCATTCGCTGGAAAGCGCGCTCAGCAAAGATCGGGTCAAAACCGGGATCAACGGTTTCTCGGCGCTTGGGCTGGTGGAGATGACGCGTAAGCGCACGCGTGAAAGCATCGAACATGTGCTTTGCGCTGATTGCCCGGTCTGTAAAGGACGCGGCACGCTGAAGACGGTGGAAACTGTCTGCTACGAGATCATGCGTGAGATTGTGCGTGTGCACCATGCTTACGATTCGGATCGCTTTCTGGTGTATGTCTCACCCGCGGTGGGCGAAGCGCTGAAAAGTGATGAATCCCACGCGTTGGCTGAAGTGGAGATCTTTGTAGGTAAACAGGTGAAAGTCCATGTTGAACCGCTCTACACTCAGGAGCAGTTTGACGTGGTGATGATGTAATTTTTCTTGTTTATGCTGGCCTTGCACGACGTTTTGTCATGGAGTCGGGCTAAAAATAGCCCCTTTTTTGGGGTAATATGCGTTTTCGACTCGATTGTTCCGCACTGATAACGGTCAGGGCTTGAGAGGTATCGATCCGTAATCCGGCGGAAAACAAGGAGAGGTGTGTGAGGCGGTTGCCGAGGATTTTTTTACTGCTGCTCGCCACAATCATCGTTATTGTGGCGCTGCTGGTCAGCGGGTTGCGCCTCGTCATGCCGCATCTCAACAGCTACCGCAGCGACATTTTGCAGGTCATCTCCCGCGCCACTGGCGTGCCGGTGCAGGCCAGTGAGCTGCAAGGTAGCTGGGAAAACTTCGGCCCCACTTTGCAGGTGCGCGATCTGCATATTGCCATGCAAGACGCCGGGCAGCTGAACATTGGTCGCGTCAATCTGGCACTGAATATCTGGCAGTCACTTTTTCAGTGGCGCTGGCAGTTTCGCGATCTCACCTTCTGGCAGATGCACGTCGAACTCAATCGGCAGCTGCTCACCAGCGATGAACAGAAAAACAGTTTCAAACCTACGCAGATCAACGAACTCTTCCTGCGTCAGTTCGATCATTTCGACCTGCGTGATAGCAGCATCCGTTTTCTTACCCCTTCCGGGCAGCACGCCGAACTGGCGATCCCGCGTCTTACCTGGCTGAATGAAAAAACACGCCATCGCGCAGAAGGTGAAGTGAGCCTGTCGAGCTTTACCGGCCAGCATGGCGTGGTACAGGTGCGCCTTGACCTTAATGACAACAATGGCCTGCTCGATACCGGACGTATCTGGATGCAGGCGGATGATGTCGATGTGCGTCCGTGGATCGGTCGCTGGCTGCGCGATAACACCAGCCTTGAAAGCGCGCGTTTTAGTCTTGCTGCATGGGTAAATCTGCGTGATGGCGATGTTTACGCCGGAGATTTGCTGTTACGGCAGGGCGGTGCACGCTGGCGCGGTGAAAAGGGTGATCATCAGTTGCAGGTGGATGGTTTAACCGCCCATCTGTCCCGTTTCCAGAATGGCTGGATGGTGTCCGTGCCGCAAACCCGCCTCAGTACTGATGGGGTTGCCTGGCAACCGGGGCATTTCTCGCTGCTATGGAAACCCGAAGATCAACAATTGCTGGGTGCCAGCAGTGCGCCGGAAATCCGCGTGCGCGCCACCCAGCTGGATCTGCAACGCCTCGCGCCACTGATACCGCTGTTCGCGCCGCTCTCGCCAACGCTGTTCGACAACTGGCGTGCGCTGCAACCGCAGGGCTACATCGATGCGCTGGCGCTGGATGTTCCCTTACAACAACCGGAGCAAACCCGTCTGCAGGCCCAATGGCGTGATTTAAGCTGGCAACATTGGGAGCTGCTGCCGGGCATCAGCAAACTGAGCGGCAACGCCAGTGGCAGCCTGAGCAATGGTCAGCTGGATGTGGCAATGGGACAGGCCGAGGTGCCCTACGGTGATATGTTCCAGGCACCGCTACAAATTCAGCAAATCACCGGCAAGCTCAACTGGCGGCATGATGATAACGGCCTGACGCTGGATGGTCATCAGCTGGATGTGAAGGCGCGTTCGCTTTGGGCGCGCGGCGATTTCCTCTATCAGCAGAATCTCGGTAAAGCGCCACGACTGGATATTCTGGCGGGTATTCGTGTGACCGATGCCGGTGATGCCTGGCGTTATTTCCCGGAACCCCTGATGGGCCACGGCCTGACGGACTATCTCAGCAACGCAATTAAAGGCGGGCAGGTTGATAACGCCACGCTGTTGTTTGCCGGTGACCCGACACTCTTTCCATTCCGCCACAACGACGGCATGTTTGAAGTCTGGGTGCCGCTGCGTCATGCCACCTATCAATTCCAGCCGGGCTGGCCAGCGATTAACAATCTCGACATCGATCTCGATTTCGTCAACGACGGTCTGTGGATGAAAGCCAATCAGGCGAAGCTGGGCGAGGTGGACGCCCGTAATATCAGCGCGGTGATCCCGGATTACCTGAAAGAGAAGCTGATCATTGACGGCGACCTGAGCGGTGAAGGCAAACAGATCGCAGATTATTTCGAACTCACGCCACTCAAACCTTCGCTGGGCGCGGCGCTGCAACAACTGCAGATCAAAGGCAATGTTCGTGGCCAGCTTAACCTCGATATACCGCTGGATGGCGAACTGGTTCATGCCAGCGGCAACGTGGTGATGAACAATAACAGCCTGCATATCAAGCCACTCAATACCACGCTGAACAATCTCACCGGACGCTTCCGCTATAACAATGGTGATCTGGAAAGTGAAGAGATGCAGGCTAACTGGTTCGGGCAGCCGGTTGGCGTCAGCTTTAGCACGCAGGAGAATCCGGACAACTTTGGCGTCAATGTTAAGTTGCTGGGAGACTGGCAGCTGGCGAAGCTAAAAGTGCTGCCGTCGGCCATCACCAGCCAGCTGAGTGGCAATCTGCCCTGGCAGGGCAATGTCGATATCACCCTGCCGAATAAAGGTGGCGCAAGCTACAAGATAGATTTGAAAGGCGATGGCAAAGAAGTAAGCAGTCGCTTACCGGCTCCGCTGGATAAGAGCGCAGGATCCGCGCTGCCGATCACCATTGCTGCCAGCGGTGATCTGCGTGGATTTGATCTCAGCGGTAGCGTGCTGGAGCATCATCGTTTTAACAGTCGCTGGCTGCTGGAGCCACAGCTGCGGGTCGATCGCGGTATCTGGCTGAACGATGCCAAAACAACGCCGAAGCTGCCGGAAAATCGCGGTATGGTGCTGAATTTACCGGAGATGGACGGCGAAGCCTGGATGGGGGTACTGGCAGGGACAGGTGGCTCGCACAATGCCCAGGGAGAAACCAGCATCGGCGGTGCGCTGCTGCCGGGTGATGTCACGCTGCATACCCCGGCACTGCGGCTGGCAGGCCAGCAATGGCATGACGTCAGTGCCACGGTGACCCAGGGACCGACCGGGAATACCGATGTGCAGCTCGACAGTCGCGAAGCTCATGGCAGTCTGAAAACCGCACAGAATGCGCCCTGGCAGATTGCCCTTAGCTATCTTTACTACAACCCGGAATGGGCGGAGAGCAAGGATGGCACCGCATCACCGTTCGGTAGCGATACCAACATCAATTTAACCAACTGGCCGGCGCTGCAACTCAGCTGTCAGGAGTGCTGGCTGCGCGGGCAGAAGTTTGGCCATATGCAGGCGTTACTGCAACCTCATGGCGATACGTTAGCACTCACTAACGGTTCGGTAGATACCGGCAGCTCGAAGCTGAGCGTCAACGGGGAATGGGTCAATAAACCCGGAGAGCAACGAACCTCGCTGAAAGGAACGCTGAGTGGCAAGAATATTAACGATGCCACTAACTGGTTTGGTGTGAACACGCCGCTGCGCGATTCATCCTTCAAAATTGATTACGATTTACACTGGCGTGCTGCTCCCTGGCAGCCATCCGAGCCGACCCTGAGCGGGACGCTGAAATCACACTTTGGTAAAGGTCAGATTGCGGATGTCAGTACCGGTCGCGCCGGGCAACTGCTGCGTTTGATGAGTTTTGATGCGCTGCTGCGCAAGCTGCGTTTCGATTTCAGCGACACTTTCGGCCAGGGTTTCTATTATGATTCGATCAATGGCACGGCATGGATTGAAAACGGCGTGATGCATACCGATAACCTGTTAGTCGATGGCCTCGAAGCGGATATCGCCATGCAGGGTAAAGTTGACCTTGTGAAACGCGAGATCGATATGGAAGCCGTGGTGGCCCCGGAAATTTCGGCTTCGGTAGGGGTGGCCACCGCTTTTGTGATTAACCCGGTGGTCGGTGCCGCAGTTTTCGCCGCCAGTAAGGTGCTGGGACCGATTTGGAACAAAATCTCGCTGCTGCGATACCACATCAGCGGACCGCTGGATAAGCCGGAAATCAATGAAGTGCTGCGCAAGCCGCGCGAAAACGACAAGAAGTGAATTTGACGCCGCCGGGGAATTACCGCAGGCTATGAAGTATCCGAGCAAATACTGAGTGAGAAACGATGACTCTGAATCTGGTAAGTGAGCAGTTGCTAACTGCGAACAGCATTAATCAGCAGGACCTTTTTTCCCTGTTAGGGCAGCTTTCAGAACGTCGTCTGGATTATGCCGATCTCTATTTTCAGTCCAGCTTCCATGAATCCTGGGTGCTGGAAGACAAAATCATCAAAGATGGTTCTTACCATATCGACCAGGGCGTTGGCGTTCGCGCGGTAAGCGGTGAGAAAACCGGTTTTGCCTACGCGGACCAAATCACCCTGAATGCGCTACGTCAGTCGGCTGAAGCCGCACGTAGCATCGTACGTGAACAGGGTAATGGCAAAGCACATACCTTATCGGCGGTAATCAACCGTTCGCTGTACGCAGCGGTGAACCCGCTGGATAGCCTGACGCGTGAAGACAAAATCGCTTTGCTGCATCGTGTTGATAAAGTTGCGCGCGCCGCTGACCCACGCGTGCAGGAAGTGAATGCCAGCCTGACCGGAGTTTACGAGCAGGTGCTGGTGGCGGCCACTGATGGCACACTGGCGGCCGATGTGCGTCCGCTGGTGCGTCTGTCTATCAGCGTCCAGGTGGAAGACCAGGGCAAGCGTGAGCGCGGATCCAGCGGCGGTGGTGCCCGTACCGGTTATGAATTCTTCCTCGCCGATGAAAGCGGTGATGTGCGCGCGGATGCCTGGGCGCGGGAAGCGGTGCGTATGGCGCTGGTTAATCTGTCAGCCGTCGCGGCACCGGCGGGAACACTGCCAGTGGTGCTGGGGGCGGGCTGGCCTGGCGTGCTGCTGCATGAAGCGGTCGGTCACGGTCTGGAAGGCGACTTTAACCGTCGCGCGACCTCGGTGTTCAGCGGCAAAATGGGCCAGCTGGTGGCATCTGAGCTGTGTACCGTCGTGGATGATGGCACCATCGAAGGGTTGCGTGGTTCGCTGGCGGTGGATGATGAAGGTGTACCAGGCCAGTACAACGTGTTGATTGAAAACGGTGTACTGAAAGGCTACATGCAGGACAAGCTCAACGCACGTCTGATGGGCGTTAATCCTACCGGTAATGGCCGTCGTGAATCCTATGCGCATCTGCCGATGCCGCGTATGACCAACACCTATATGTTGGCGGGCAAGTCCACGCCGCAGGACATCATTGAAAGTGTGGAATATGGCCTGTACGCCCCGAACTTTGGCGGCGGCCAGGTGGACATCACCTCCGGTAAGTTTGTGTTCTCAACCTCGGAAGCTTATCTGATTGAGAACGGCAAAGTGACCAAACCGGTGAAAGGTGCCACGCTGATTGGTTCCGGTATCGAAGCCATGCAGCAGATTTCGATGGTGGGCAACGATCTGGCGCTGGATAAAGGCGTTGGCGTCTGCGGTAAAGAGGGGCAGAGCGTGCCGGTTGGCGTGGGTCAGCCGACACTGAAGCTGGATAAACTTACCGTCGGCGGAACCGCCTGATAAGTCGCGTCAAACCTGGTGCGCATGAATGCGCACCCTACATCCGTAGGGGCGGCATTTATGCCGACCAGGCTGTTAATTTTTACGGTGTTGCTGGTATTGGCGCGCCACCCGTTTGAAATACTCAGTCAGATAATCGATACATACCTGCACTTTCAGCGGCAGCTTATCTTTTTCGGTATATAACGCGTACACCGGTCGTGGTGCCGACTGATATTGCGTAAACAGAATATCGATCTCACCGGTGTTGATCTCGTTTATCACCCACATCAGTGGCACATAGGCGATACCACACCCGGCTTTAAGCCAGCGAATCAGTGTCAACGAATCATTGGTGACGAAACGCCCCTGCGGTGTCAGACGTGTGACCAATCCCTCCGGCGCAATCAGTTCAAAGGTGTTATCCGGCCGCACGCTGTATTCCAGCCACGAAAGGTTATCGATTTCGCTCGGTTTTTCCGGCGTCCCCTGCTGTGCCAGATAGCTTTTCGCCGCGCACACCACCATCGGCATGGCCCCCAGCCGACGCGAGAACAGGTTAGAATCCTGCAACTCACCCACGCGTATGACCAGATCCAGGCCATTGGCGATGAGATCCGGTGCTGGGATGCCGGTGACTAAATTGACGCTCAACCCCGGATATTCGCGTAACATGTCGGCGGTCATATCGGCGAGGACATTTTGCGCCATTGTTGAGGAGCTGCCGATGCGTAAAATACCAATAGGCGTGTTGTTGAAGGCATACAGCTGCTCGTGCACCTGCATCGCCTCTGCCAGCATGCGGCGGCAGCCCTGATAATAGATTCTGCCAGCCTCGGTCAGCCCGATACTACGGGTGCTGCGATTCAACAGTTTAACCTGTAGTTCATCTTCCAGTTTCGCGACTATCTGGCTGATAGACGAAACGCTCAGATGAAGCTGACGTGCCGCGGCGGTAAAGGAACCTAATTCAACCACTTTGGCGAAGATGGACATGCCTTTAAGTCGTTCCATTGTTTACTCTGGCTAAAAAGTGATTTAGCTCACAATATGTAGAAAACGTATAGTCAAGCGCGTTACTATACGCACGCTGGGTCTTTTCACCGCACCTGAACATGGCAGCAAATCTGCCCGTGTTTGTCAGATGATACGCTATGATTAGCTCAAACGGCCTGAATGTTGCCATCAGTCTACCCGTCATCCCACTATCATCAACCCGTCGTGTTTTGTGGCGAACGGGCAGGTATCGGTGCAATCCGGCAAGGTCGAACTAAGGAACCGTAATGAGTGTGCTTCCGGTATTTGTCGTATTTGGGTTGTCTTTCCCGCCCATCTTCATTGAACTGATTGTTTCGCTGGCGCTGTTCTGGCTGGTGAAACGCGTGCTGACGCCCAGTGGATTGTATGATCTGGTCTGGCATCCGGCACTTTTTAACACTGCGTTGTATTGCTGTGTGTTTTACCTTGTATCCCGTTTATTCGTCTGAGGTTTTAAGTGAAAGCGCTAATAAGAAAAATCGCGCGCTACGCGATTACTCTCCTGCTGGTTGTCATCGCTATCGTGATCATCTTCCGCGCCTGGGTGTTCTACACCGAATCCCCGTGGACGCGTGATGCAAAATTCTCCGCCGATGTCGTGGCGATCTCTCCGGATGTCACCGGTCTGATCACCGATGTGCCGGTCCATGATAACCAACTGGTGAAGAAGGGCGACACGTTGTTCGTGGTTGACCGCCCGCGTTACCAGATGGCGCTGGATCAGGCCCAGGCCGACGTCGAGTATTATCAGGCAGTGGCGAACGAAAAACGTCGTGAAGCTGCGCGCCGTAATCAGCTGGGTACCAGCGCGATGTCGCGTGAAGCCATCGATCAGGCGAACAACGATCTGACCACCACCGAGCATCAACTGGCGAAAGCCATCGCGACGCGCGATCTGGCGGTGATCGATCTTGATCGCACCACCATCAAAGCACCGTCTGATGGCTGGGTCACCAACCTCAATGTGTATGAAGGCGAATTCATCACGCGTGGTTCAGTCGCCGTCGCGCTGGTGCAGCAGCATTCATTCTATGTGATGGCTTATATGGAAGAGACTAAGCTGGATGGCGTGCGTCCGGGCTTCCGTGCCGAAATCACCCCGCTGGGTAGCAACACCGTGCTGCGTGGTACCGTCGATAGCATTGCGGCGGGTGTCACCAACAGCAGCAGTAGCGTCGATAGCAAAGGTATGGCTACCATCGATTCCAATCTGGAATGGGTGCGTCTGGCGCAGCGTGTACCGGTACGTATTCGCCTCGATGATCAGCCGGGTAACCGCTTCCCGGCGGGGACTACTGCAACCGTGGTGATCACCGGGGATAAAGATCGCCAGACAAAAGTCTCGCCAATGACCCAATTTTTCAATCGCCTGCGTGAGTTTGGTTAAGAGGGCGATATGATTGAGTTCCTGCGTTTCCCGGTGAAGCTGACGTTTGCGCTGGTAGCCGCGCTAATGATCGGCTTTCACTTCAATCTGGAAACGCCGCGCTGGGCGGTGATGACTGCCGGGATTGTGGCGGGTGGCACCGCCTTTGCCGCCGGGGGCGATCCCTACTCCGGCGCGCTGCGTTACCGTGGCATTCTGCGTATTATCGGCACCTTCATCGGCTGTATCGCGGCCCTGACCATTATGATTGCGACCGTGCGTGCACCGGTGGTGATGCTGCTGCTGTGCTGCCTGTGGGCCGGGCTTTGCGTCTGGCTTTCCTCGCTGATTAAAGTCGAAAACTCCTATGCCCTCGGTCTGGCGGGTTACACCGCGCTGATTATTGTGGTCACTGCTGATGCCAGCGGTGGATTGACGCTGGCCCCGCAGTTCGCGGTGGAGCGTTGCAGTGAAATTGTACTCGGCATTCTCTGCGCCATTCTGGCGGACATGATTTTCTCACCGCGTTCGATTAAAAAAGTCATCGACCAGGAAGTGGATGCGCTGCTGGTGGCGCATTACAAGCTGCTGCAACTCTGCGTCGCTCACGGTGATAAAGACGAAGTCGATAAAGCCTGGAGCGCTCTGGTGCGTCGAACCACGACATTGAACAGCATGCGCAGCCAGCTGATGATGGAATCATCGCGCTGGCAGAACAGCAACCGTCGTTTGCAAATGCTGAACACGTTGTCGCTAACGCTGATTACCCAGGCTGCCGAAACCTTCCTGATTCAGAATTCACGAGCGGATTATATTCCGCCGCAATATCGCCTGTTGATCGAGAAAGACGTTAGCAGCGTTGATGATGTTCACAAACGCATGAAGATTATGCGTCGGGTGATTGGCGTCAGCAGTAAAACCACGCCACTGACGCTGGCCAGTTGGGTTGGTGCCGCCACCGAATACCTGCTGCTGATTAATGGCATAAAAAGTAACAGCCGAATCACCACGCTGGAAGAGGGTATCCTGCAGCGTGAAGTGGTGATTCAGGCGCGCTCTGCCGAAACGCATCATGCCATGATTAACGGCGTGCGTACTTTCGTTGCCACCGCACTTGGCTCGCTGTTCTGGCTCTACACCGGCTGGACTTCCGGCAGCGGTTGTATGGTGATGCTGGCGGTAATCACCGCGCTGGCGATGCGGATGCCAAACCCGCTGATGATGGCGAAAGACTTTCTGTACGGAATGAGCGTCGCGGTGCCGTTGGGTGCGCTGTACTTCATCTACATTATGCCTTCCACTCAGCAAAGCATGTTGCTGCTGTGTATTGCCATTGGTCTGCTGGGCTTTATTGGCGGCATTTTCGTGCAGCGCCGTCAGATCGGTACGCTTGGGGCACTTATCGGTACCATCAACGTGCTGGTGCTCGATAACCCGATGAAGTTCGAGTTCAACGTGTTTCTCGATAACGTTCTCGGTCAGGTCATTGGTTGTTTTGTGGCGATGATGGTGATTCTGCTGATTCGCGATAAATCAAAAGAACGTACCGGACGTAAGCTGCTCAACCGCTTTATGTATGCGGCCGTGTCGGCGATGACTACCAATCAGGCACGTCGCCGGGAGAACCATCTGCCCGCGCTGTATCAGCAGTTGTTCCTGCTGCTCAATCTGTTCCCGGGTGATATCAATAAATATCGTATCGCCCTGACGTTGATTATTGGTCATCAGCGCTTACGCAATGCGGAAGTTCCGATCAATGCGGATCTGTCGGCTTATCACCGTCAGCTACGAGCCACCGCAGACCAGGTTATTTCGACACGTAGCGATGATAAACGACGCGTCTATTTTGAACGGCTGTTGCAGGAGCTGGATGTCTACCAGGAAAAACTCCAGCAATATGCGGCACCAGGTAGCGTGACTGAGCCAGTGAAACGGTTAGCCGCAATGCTTAGCAAGTACCGCAACACATTGATTCAAATCTAGTACGGGCCGCCGCATTTATCGTGCGGCCCGCTATCACAAAACCCCCCGGATAATGCCATCTATACTTTCCTGACAGGATGCAAGCTGTCAGGAGAAGCAGGATGTCTCCCTTCTTTTACAGCAACACCCTCATTTCAACGCTTTAACGGGTAGTGGCACAGAGAGGATCGTCATGATGAGAATCGAACGTTTTGATTTCGATGAAATCGTCGATCAGGCGCATTTTTTCCGTCAGTTCAGCGACCGTTTTGCGCTGGCGGATCTGGCGATTATTGATCTGGACGATCTCTGGGAAGCGGTGACCGGCGATCAATTGCCGTTGCCGCTGGAGATTGAATTTATTCACTTAGGAAAGGGACAGAAGCGCCGCTATGGCGCGTTGATTCTGTTATTTGATGAAGCAGAAGAGGAGCTGGAAGGCCGGCTCCACTTTAATGTGAAGTAACAACAAAAAGGGCCCCGGCGAGCGGGGCCAAAGGGTTCGTCAAGCAGTTGACGAGGAATTACTTATACAGTTCAGCAGTGATGTGATAGTTGTCGCCGGTACGGGCTTCAATCACTTTATAGGCGCTGGCACCCTGTTCATCGGCTTTCTGTGACAGCTCAGCACGATAATCCATAGGCGCACCGGCAGTACCACTGATGGTTACTGTCCCCGCAGGCTGCATATTCTGAGCCTGTTCTGCAGTGACCAGTTGTGCGGCTGACGCACCAAAGGCGAGGACTGAGAGCAGGCTAGCGGTTGCGATGGTTGTTTTGATTTTCATTGTTTTTTCTCCTTTGGCAATCAACAACCTGCGGTAGTAAGGGGTTAGCGGGTCGTCGATTCATATCCAGGCGCCTGTGCGGCGCCGGATAATCATTTATCGATTATTTATACAATTCAGCAGTGACGTGGTAGGTGTCATTCTGATTGTTTTCAATGATGCGGTAGTGGCTGGCACCCTGAGCATCCGCTTTCGCTGACAGCTCCTGACGGATGTTGGTCTGGTCGCCATCACGACCACTTACGCTGATGGTTTGATTCAGCGGTTGCAGATTCATGGTGTCGGCCTGTTCGTTAGTGATCAGGTTGGCAGCGCTGGCACCGAAAGAAAGAATGGAAGCCAGGCTCAGAACTGCGATAGATAATTTGGTTTTCATGATTCACTCTCCTGAATTTGGGGTGGCAACCTGAGCGCAATCGCGTCTCAAAGGGGTCGCCATTCACACTGCGTCTTGTTTCAGTGACTTATTTATAAAGCTCAGCGGTAGCGTGATAAGTGTTGTCATTACGCGCTTCGATAACGCGGTAAGCTTTAGCACCTTGCTGGTCTGCTTTTTCACTCAGTTGCTGATGGATATCCATCGGCGAACCGGCGGTGCCACTGACACTGATGGTGCCAACCGGTTGCAGATTCATGGCCTGATCGGCATTAATAGATTCTGCGGCAAAAGCGCCAAATGACAGGGCAGATAGAATGCTCAGGGTTGCGATAGTAGTTTTAACTTTCATGATTATTTCCTCGTCTTTTGTTTTTTATCTTTTTATTCACTGTGATTTGCATCACGAAAAGAAGTATAGATCTAATCACCCATGAAATTAATATTCAGCTAATAATGTTTGGTTGTTATTCTTTGTCCTTATGACAACTTTTAATAACTGAGAGTTATAAAAACCGCCTGGTTTCTGTTCTATCGCTGTTAATTACATGTAAAAACAAGGGGCTATGTCATTTTATCTTTCTGTGCGAAATATCCCGGTTGATCCAGCTGGCTGGTACGCAGTGGGTGGGTAATATGGCTGATGTTGGTATGTAAAGCAGTGTAAAATAGCGCGAAAGGTTAAGCAGGCCAAAAGGTCCTACCAATTATCCCAAAGCGTGAGAACTGGCGGGAATATGCTTAATGCATTGTTTCCGTGAGGTTTTGGTTTAAGCGTGACGACTGCAGGGGGAGATGGCGGGATTGTTACCGGCAGGTAATCTGCCGGTAGCAGGCAGGGTTTTATAGCTCTTGTTCGAATAAAACCAGAATAGCATCGTGCAGTTGCTTCACGGTAAAGCTACGCGCGGGGGTAATAAAGATGGTGTCATCACCCGCGATGGTGCCGAGGATGCCTTCAGCTTTGCCAAGGGAATCCAGCAGGCGCGCAATCAGCTGAGCAGCGCCGGGGCTGGTATGAATCACTACCAGTGCATCGTTATAGTCGATATCCAGCACCAGGTTTTTCAGCGGGCTGGTGGTGGTGGGGACACCCAATTCGGCTGGCAGACAATACACCATCTCCATTTTTGCGTTGCGGGTACGCACCGCGCCGAACTTGGTAAGCATACGAGAAACTTTTGACTGGTTGATATTCTCGAAGCCGTCTTCCTGCAATGCCTGCACAATTTCGCCCTGAGAGCTGAATTTCTCTTCTTTCAATAGGGCCTTGAACGCCTTGATCAGCTCGTCCTGTTTAGATGGGTTTCGCATAGGTTACCAATAAAAAGAGGGATGCATCGGGCAACAGGCCCGTAGCAGATAAATTATTATGCATTTAAATGAATTTTTATGCAATAAACCAGGTGAGAATTTCGCCGGGAAAACCAGCGGGGCGGCGATCATAACAGAGATTTACCGCTGCGCCAAAATCGCGGGGTGGCACGCAAAAGCGAAGGTTGCAATGTTGTTATATTATTGAAGTGGTAACAACAAAATGACTGATCATTGCCGACCCCCTGTCTTCTGGCTGCGACCTATGATCATTCAGGCGACTTCTGAAGTGTGGATGTCTCGGGAGCCGAATTGCGGCGTCAATATTTATCGCGCGACGGGCCTTGTCGCTATCGCCTGAGAAGTTGATTACACTCGTAACCTGATGGAAACCCGGCATATCTCTGCCCCACCTTAATAAGGAGTCCAGGATGAAAGTTGCCGTTCTCGGTGCCGCTGGTGGTATTGGCCAGGCGCTTGCACTGCTGCTCAAGACCCAATTACCCGCAGGTTCAGCTCTCTCGCTCTATGACATCGCCCCGGTAACGCCGGGTGTGGCTGTGGATCTCAGCCATATTCCCACCGCAGTGAAAGTTGAGGGTTTCAGTGGTGAAGATGCCACGCCCGCACTGAAGGGGGCCGATGTGGTGCTGATCTCCGCCGGAGTGGCACGTAAACCCGGCATGGATCGTGCCGACCTCTTTAACGTTAACGCAGGAATCGTCCGCAACCTGATTGAGCAGGTGGCGAGTACCGCACCAAAAGCCCTGATTGGCGTTATCACCAACCCGGTCAACACCACGGTAGCGATTGCTGCGGAAGTGCTGAAGAAAGCCGGGGTGTATGACAAGAACCGGCTGTTTGGCGTAACCACCCTGGATATTATTCGTGGCAATACTTTTGTTGCGGCGTTGAAAGGCAAACAACCGGGCGAAATTGACGTGCCGGTGGTGGGGGGCCATTCGGGTGTCACCATTCTGCCGCTGCTATCGCAGGTGAAAGGCGTCAGCTTCAGCGAGCAGGAGGTGGCGGATTTGACCAAACGGATCCAAAACGCCGGTACCGAAGTGGTGGAGGCCAAGGCAGGTGGCGGTTCTGCGACGCTATCGATGGGGCAAGCGGCAGCACGCTTTGGTTTGTCGCTGGTGCGCGCCATGCAGGGCGAAGCCAATGTCGTGGAATGTGCTTATGTGGAGGGGGATGGCGAATACGCCCGATTCTTCTCACAGCCGCTGCTGCTGGGCAAAAATGGCATCATCGAGCGGCGACCGCTCGGACCGCTCAGTGCTTTTGAGCAGCAGGCACTCACCGGCATGCTGGATACGCTGAAAAAAGATATCGCTCAGGGCGAGGCGTTTGTGAAATAACCTGTGCTGATCAGGTGCACATAAATGTGCACCCTACGTCATCCAGCCTGTAGGGTCGCCATTAATGGCGACCTTTTTATTTACAATCCACCCGATTTAAAATTACGTGCCGCAGGCGCGCCATTGCTGGCCGGGGTTTTCTTGCCCAACGTTTCCATACGGACCTGGAAAGGCGGAAAAGGCATTTCAATACCGTGCGCGGCGAAACCGTGCAGAATCAACTGATGCAGCTCATGACGCAGCGGCATGCGATGCCCCATCTCGGCGGCGTAGACGCGCAGCTCAAACAGCTGAATACCCTGCTGCAAATCGACGAGGAAAACATCAGGAGCGGGCATATCCAGCACATACGTGCAGCGCTCTGCTGCCTGTTTCAGCAGGTTTGTCACTTCGTCACTGTTCACCCCGGCCGGGGCGGGAATGGTCAGCACCACGCGCGTCACTGAATCGGACAGCGACCAGTTAACAAACTGCTCGGTGATAAAGGCCTTATTCGGCACGATAATTTCTTTGCGGTCCCAGTCGGTAATGGTGGTCGCACGGGTATTAATCCGCGTGATACTGCCGGTGAGGTCGCGGATCGTCACGGTATCGCCAATGCGAATCGGTTTCTCGAACAGGATGATCAGGCCGGAAATAAAGTTGGCGAAGATTTCCTGTAAACCAAAACCAAGACCCACGCCGAGTGCGGCGACCAGCCATTGCAGTTTTGCCCATTCGATACCAATCATGGAGAAGCCAATCAACCCACCGATCAGCATCAGCACATATTTGGTCAGGGTAGTGATGGCGTAACCCGTACCGGGCGTCAGGCTCAGATGCTGTAACAGCGCCAGCTCCAGCAGCGCAGGCATGTTACGCACCAACTGAGTGGTGATAATCAGCACCAGTATGGCAATCAGGACCGAACCGAGGGTAATCGGCTGGATGCTTTCCACCCCCTGAATTGTGGTGCTGACATCCCACAGGCGGATATTTTCCAGAAAACCGAACGCCGAGTGAATTTCTGACCAGAGCACAATCACCGACACCAGCGCAATTAATGTCAGAAGGGACCGTACCAGACGCAGCGACTGGGCGCTGATAGCGTCGAGATCGATAATCGGTTCTTCCGCCTCTGGCGCTTCGTTACTTCCAGCGGGCTGATCCTTTTCTTCTTCGCTACGCGCGCGGTTTGCCAGCATATCGGCACGGCGCTGACGGGCGCGATCAAAGGCAATACGACGCCGCTGAATCAGCATCCAGCGGCGGATAATGTGGTAAATCACCAGCAGGAAGAACCAGATGCCAACGGATGTCTCCAGACGCGCCAGTAGCGCCTGCGCAGTCGCCAGATAGCCGATACAGGAGGCAAAGGCGGCGACCAGCGGGATGGCGATCATCAGGTTCCACAGAATACGATTGACGAAGTTATCGCCGTTACCTTCTTTATCCAGGTACAGCGGAATACCTGCGCGTTTCAGGCTGACGGTGACGATGCTCAACGCGCCGCAAATCAGAATGAAGCATATCCGTCCAAGTGTTGATGAGAACTCACGGTCTTCCAGATTGGCGAAGGCAATCAACAGCATGATCAGCGGTACAATCAGGCCAACGCTCAGTGAGTAATAACGCATCGCGCGCGCCACCCGCGTGTGCGGCCAGCGGAAATGCACCACAAACAAACCATTTGGGCGGGCAAAGGAGGCACTGATCATAAACGCCCACAACAGCGGCAATGTGGCAGTAATGCCGTCACCAATCGCCACGGCTATCGGGTAGGGCCAGGCTTCCTGCAAGCCATAGCCGAGCGCCGCCCAGAGTACCGGTATCGGAACGGCCACCAGAATTGACCAGAACACCGTGCGTAGCGTCAGGCTGAATTGATCCTGCGTGACCTTGCCGACTTTGCTGGCGGCGCGCGCCAGAAACGCATGGTAATGGCGACGTGAACTGACACTAAACCCAACCAGCAGCAGTGCCCCAAGGATGGGCAGCACCGTTTCTTTGCTGGTAAACATCATGGCCAGTGCTTTTCCTAACTGGCCCAGCGTATCGAGCGACAGCAGGCGTCCCAGCGACTGTGCCACATCCACCGGGAAGTTCAGGTCAATGGTGCTGACGTCCGCTGTCCAGAACAAATAGCGATGCGTGGCATCGCGCACTTCAGCGAGTGCATCCTGCAACTGGGTGTTGGACACTTTAAGTTTGGTGATTTCCAGAATCAGCGTATCGCAGCCGGAAATTAATGAGTTGAGTAATTCGCGCTGGGTTTTTAGCTGTGCTTCGAGGATGCGGCTCTGCTCGCTGGTAAAGGGCGTGCCATCATCCTGCTTCTCTTTACGCAGCGTCTGCTGGCGCTCCAGCAAATCCTCATAACGCAGCCGTTGTACGCGCAACTGGCCCATTTCGTTGTCGATCTGCTGCGATTTTGGTACATCCGGCAGACGCGCGACCTGGGCACGCAGTGCTTCGCCCAGCAGATTTGAGGCACCCAGCCACTGTGATTGCTCACGCAGGGTGCTGAGCGCCTGGCGAACCTGCAAGGTCTGATTGGTTGACAGCCGCTGCTGTGAGGCGACCAGATCCATGCGTTGTGCCTGCTGATTGAGATCGGCAGACAATTCACGGTTTACCCGGAATTGATCGCTGATAATGCTGGGCAAATCGCCACTGTTTTCCGCCAGTTGTTCGGTACGCTCCAGCGCCTGTTCTGCTTCACGCTGGCGTTGATTATTCAGCTGATTGCGCAGCGCCTGGAGATAATTATCCAGCTGGGTCGCCTGGCGCTGATGTATTTCGGCACGCATCCGCGCCAGTTCCTGGCGATTATTGGCAGAAAGCTGGGCCAGCTCCAGTTCATCTACGCGGGCTTTATTGGCGGCATTTTCCGCCTGACGCGCGTAAATCTGCGCCTGGGCCTGCGGTGTCGTGGCTGCGGCGGCACCCTGTACACGGCGATCGCTTTCGGTCATCGCGCGGCGTGCTTCAGTTTGCTGTTGCGGTAGCTGTGACAGCGAATCGCTGATTTCGCGCGCCCGATCCTGTTCCTGCTGCGCCTGGCGTCCCTCTTCCAGTAACTGGCTACTGACCTGCAAAATCTCCTGATCCAGCTCGGCGCTGCTCATATTGCTACGCACGGTTTTGCTGCTATCAGTCAGACTGGCAAGTTGCTGACGCAGCTCACGTGCCAGCCGCGGGAAGTCATCAATCACCTGCTGATATTGTTTGGTGCGCTCCAGGGAGTCATCGCGTTCAGCAAGAAAATTGAGGGCCGTTTCCAGCGTCTGAATTTGTTCGCTTTGAGAGGGGGAACTTTTCGCGGATTTGGCCGCGTCCAGTTCCTGCTTCAGATCGCTGGCCTGTGGGACAGTGGCAGCGAAGGCAGTGCTGCTGAACCACAGGCTCAGCAGCAGAATAAGAGAGGCGCGCACAGGGGAATTCCCACTTAGTCGGTGAGCGGGGCGGTTTCACCCGGCTGTGGCAAGGCGATGGCCAGCGGCTGACCGAGACGGGTCTTGCTTTCGGCTTCCAGGCTTTCTGCCAGTTTGACGCGCTGTGGCGCAAACAGGTTGATGACCGTTGAACCCAGCTTGAAGCGACCCATTTCCTGTCCTTTCAGCAACACGATAGCACCGTCATGATCGGCAGCCGGGTAGTGCCAGCGTTTGATCACGCCTTCACGTGGCGGTGTAATGGTCCCAGCCCACACGGTTTCGATGCTGCCAACAATGGTGGCTCCCACCAGAATCTGCACCATCGGGCCGTGATCCGTATCGAACACGCAAATGACACGCTCGTTACGGGCAAACAGGTTCGGGATGTTGCGTGCGGTTAACGGGTTGACCGAGTAGAGGTCGCCTGGGACATAGATCATTTCACGCAGGATGCCGTTACAGGGCATATGCACGCGATGATAATCACGCGGCGCCAGGTAAGTGGTGACAAAGTTACCATCCTGGAACTGTTGCGCCAGCTCGTCATTACCCGCCAGCAGCGCCTGCAGCGTGTAGTAGTGACCTTTGGCCTGGAAGATCTGATCGCCTTCGATACGGCCTAACTGGCTGATGGCGCCATCGGCCGGCAGGGCCAGCAGTGTCGCATCGGGATCGATCGGACGTGCCCCTTCTTTTAATGGGCGCACAAAGAAGTCATTAAAGGTGCGATAGCTGGCGGTGTCTGGTTTGCTGGCCTCTGCCATGTCCACCTTGTAGTACCAGACAAAAATATCAATGACCGCTTTGGTCAGCCAGCCACCACGTCGACTGGCACCCCAGCCTGCGAGTTCGGTCAGTCCTTTCTTAGGCAGAATATGATTCAGGCCGAGTTTAAAACGATCAAACACCTTAGCCTCCTGGCTTTATTACGTATCGTTTAGACAAAAGGGGGCGGATTGTAGCAGCGCCCCGCTCAGTTGGCGAATGTGCCGTTGTATACCCTTCATCCTTCAAACTACAGGTGCGTTAGCTGCACTCGCTCACCCCGGTCACTGACTGATGTCAGCACGCGGGGATTCACTCACTTGCCGCCTTCCTGTAGCTCGAATGATTGTGGGTATAACCATTAATCTTCGCTGGCGGAAAAGTTTTTACGCGTTTTTACCTGCGCCATGCTTTCCAGAATACGGTGGTAGTTATCGAAGCGGGAAATGTTGATGGTACCGTTTTCTACCGCTTCGCGAATGGCGCAGCCCGGATCGTTGTCATGTTTGCAGTCGCGGAACTTGCAACTGCCAAGAAACTCACGGAATTCGACAAATCCGCGGGTAATTTGTTCCGGCTCCAGGTGCCACAAACCAAATTCGCGTACCCCAGGGGAATCAATCACATCGCCGCCATGAGGGAAATGATACAGGCGTGCGGCGGTGGTGGTGTGCTGGCCGAGACCCGAGGCATCTGAGATGTCGTTGGTCAGGATTTCATCACCGGCGACATCAAGGCCCAGCAAAGCATTCAGCAGGCTGGATTTGCCGACACCAGACTGTCCGGCAAAAATGCTGACGCGGCCAGTCAGTGCCGCTTCCAGCTCCACCAGGCCATTTTTGGCACGGCTGGAAACCATCAGCACGCGGTAACCAATATGACGATAGATATCCATCTGCTCATCGACAAAGGCGCGAGCCTCGGCATCCAGCAGATCGGTTTTGTTCAGCACCAGCAGTGGCTCGATCCCCAGGGTTTCGCTGGCAACCAGGTAGCGATCGATGATGTTGAGTGACAGTTCCGGCAGGATCGCTGAAACGATAATGATTTGATCGATGTTGGCGGCGATCGGTTTGATGCCGTCGTAATAATCGGGGCGCGTCAGAACGCTGGTACGCTCGTGTACCGCTTCGACGATCCCTTTACCACCGTTCTCATTTGCGGCACGCCATAAGACGCGATCGCCCGTCACCAGCGAACGGATAGTTCGACGGATATTACAGCGATGCACCTCGCCCGCGCTGTCCTCTACGTCTGCGTGCATGCCGAAGCGGCTGATCACGACACCATCGGTTGCTTCCCCAAACAGGCTGTCATCCGGTTCCGGTTTTTCGTTCCGTTGCTTCAGACGACGCTCGTGGTTCGCACTCACACGACGTTGTTGACCCTTCGACAGTTTATTTTTGCTCACGCATCCTCTCACGCTTTCGCCAGGCTTCGCCCCGCTGGGCAAAACGTCTATGATACACCTTAATTTAGTCTAATGACGACTTTGGCAACGGGCGGAAAACGCATGACAGCTGGAAATGAAAACAATCTGATTTGGATCGACCTCGAAATGACCGGGCTGGATCCGGAACGCGACCGTATTATTGAGATCGCCACGCTGGTTACCGATGCTAACCTGAATATTCTGGCGGAAGGGCCGGTGCTGGCGGTACATCAATCCGATGCGCAACTGGCGCTGATGGATGACTGGAATGTGCGCACTCACACCAATAGCGGCCTGGTGGAGCGCGTTAAAGCCAGCCAGTATGACGATCACGCTGCTGAACTGGCGACCATCGAATTTCTGAAACAGTGGGTGCCCGCGAATACCTCGCCGATTTGTGGCAACAGCATCGGTCAGGATCGTCGCTTCCTGTTTAAATACATGCCGGAACTGGAAGCCTATTTCCATTACCGTTATCTCGATGTCAGCACCCTGAAAGAGCTGGCTCGTCGCTGGAAACCCGATATCCTGCCGGGTTTCAAAAAGAGTGGCAGCCATCAGGCGCTGGATGATATTCGCGAATCGGTGGCGGAACTGGCTTATTATCGCGAGCACTTTTTGCAGCTTTAACCCGCCCGGGGTGTGCAGGAAAACAGCAGGTTGCTGAATTAATCAGCAAACGCGCGGAAAGCGCAAAATTTTGCTTTCAGGCTCTTGCGATGGAAAGGATTTCTCGTATAATGCGCACCCCGTACCGATGAAGAATTTCGGTACGGTACAGAATCAGTTTTTAGTTTGCGCAGTGGCAAGCAAGTACGACGATGCAGAATCGAGTATTTTTGTTTGCAACAAGGCGGCAACTGAACGAATCCGTGGAAGCTTACTCAAGTAAGTGACCTGGGTGAGTGAAGGAAGCCAACGCAGTGGCAAACAAAAAGACGATGGTTATGCGGGAATAGCTCAGTTGGTAGAGCACGACCTTGCCAAGGTCGGGGTCGCGAGTTCGAGTCTCGTTTCCCGCTCCAGAATCTGTACAGCAGCACCCTCTACGCGGGAATAGCTCAGTTGGTAGAGCACGACCTTGCCAAGGTCGGGGTCGCGAGTTCGAGTCTCGTTTCCCGCTCCAAAATTTGTATAGCAGTACCTCCTACGCGGGAATAGCTCAGTTGGTAGAGCACGACCTTGCCAAGGTCGGGGTCGCGAGTTCGAGTCTCGTTTCCCGCTCCAGATTTTTATATTCATTAACGTTGTTGGTCTTCGATTACGAACAGCACTCAAACTGTGTCAGCCAGGACGTTTTCTGAAATTCTGCTGAAGCAGGTTAGTGACAGTCGCTGTCATGATAATCCTTTAGGTTATCCACAATCTGTCTGGTGCACCCGGACGGCGTTTTACCCCATCTGCAAAACTGTTTTAAACAGAGTTATCCACAGGCTCTGGACAGCGGCTTGCAACTCAAAACATGTGAGAATGTTAACGATAAATCAGTAATTAATTGATTTTAAAGATTATTTTCATGTTTCAGGCTGTTGGCGTGAGGGTTGGACGATATAACGGGGCATACCTGCAATCGGACTTATAATTTTATTCACAGCATGTGGAAAAGGATTTTATCCTGTAAATTTGCTCAATCACGCATCACGTGACAGACCCTTTTCAATCGCACGTACCAGACGCAGTTTGCGGGCGGGTTGAACCTCAATGGCGAGCGCAGCACGTTTCTGACGCTGTTGATCCAATGCCCAGTCGATATGTTCATCCAGCAATGGATGCTCCCCTGAACGCTGTTGCAGCACGGCAATGTTTTCTTCTGACCACGGGGCGTTGCCTAGCGCTACCGCCACATTGCGCAACCAGCGCAGATGACCAATCCGGCGAATCGCCGACCCTTCCGTCACACGCAGAAACTTTGCTTCATCCCACATAAATAGCGTGGTGAGGGGTGGGGCATGTAGCACCGCACGGGGCGAAAAATCATCTTCATCAGTCAGTTGCCCATAGCGGTTCCACGGACAAATCAGCTGACAATCGTCACAACCATAAATGCGGTTGCCAATCAGCGGACGAAACTCTTCGGGAATGGCACCTTCCAGCTCAATGGTCAGATAAGAGATACAACGACGCGCATCCACGGTGTATGGCTCGACAATGGCTGCCGTGGGGCAGATGGTCATGCAGGCCACACAGCGACCGCACTGCTCTTCCTGCGGGGTATCGACCGGTAACGGCAGATCGATCAGCAGCTCGCCGAGGAAAAACCAGGAGCCCGCTTCGCGGTTGAGGATCAGCGAATGTTTTCCGGTCCAGCCCAGTCCCGCTTTTGCGGCCAGCGGGCGTTCCAGTAGTGGGGCGGAATCAACAAACGGGCGAAAATTCAGTTCGCCACAATGCTCCTGAATCTTATCCCCAAGTTTTTTTAGCCGATTGCGCAGAACTTTGTGATAGTCGCGTCCCAGCGCATATCGGCTAACATAACCGAGCTGAGGGTTTTTTAACGTGCTGGCGAAGGCAGCTTTGGCAGGCAGATAATTCATGCGCACGCTGATGACGCGCAGCGTACCGGGTAATAACTCATGAGGGCGCGCGCGCATCATGCCATGACGCGCCATCCACTCCATCTCGCCGTGATATTGTTTCTCCAGCCACGCCTGCAACCTGGGCTCTTCTGCGCTAAGGTCGGTATCGCAAATACCCACCTGCTGGAAGCCAAATTCGCGTCCCCAGTGTTTAATCTGTTGAGCAAGCTGATGAAGATCGAGAGGGTATGACATGAGAAACCAGGAAGTGAATGCTAACCCGCGCAGTTTATCACACTCTGTCTGGCCTGCGCAGGCGATAGGTCAACTGGAACGCGATGCGGCCGATAGCCTGGGATTAACCCTGTATGAATTGATGCTGCGTGCCGGGCAGGCCAGCTATGAACTGGCGCGTCGGTTATGGCCCGAAGCGGGCCATTGGCTGATTCTATGCGGCCACGGCAACAACGGCGGGGATGGCTATGTGGTCGCACGGCTGGCACAAGCCGCAGGGATACAGGTGACATTGCTGGCGTGTGAGGGCAGCAGGCCGTTGCCGGAAGAGGCGCAACAGGCGCGGGAGGCCTGGCTGGCCGCTGGTGGGGTAATTCATGCCGCCGATGCCCCCTGGCCGCAGCAGGTTGAGGTGATAGTTGATGCACTGCTTGGCACCGGGTTAAATCGTGCGCCTGGCGCGCCTTATGAACATCTGATTACGCTGGCAAATGCCCATGCTGCGCCAGTGCTGGCGATTGATATCCCGTCCGGGCTGATGGCGGCAAACGGCTCTGCGCCGGGTGCGACCATCGTTGCTGCTCATACCCTCAGCATGATCGTGTTGAAGCCGGGGCTGCTCACCGGCATGGCCCGTAATTATGTGGGACAGCTGCATGTTGACGAGTTGGGATTATCGCCGTTTCTCAGCGGCAATGAAGCACCGATGCAGCGGATTGATGCGCAGGATCTTTCCCGCTGGCTGAAGCCGCGCCAGGCCACGTCCCACAAAGGTGATCATGGCCGCCTGCTGGTGGTGGGGGGCGATACCGGTACGGCAGGGGCCATTCGCATGACAGCGGAAGCGGCGCTGCGCGCGGGGGCGGGTCTGGTTCGCGTATTGACGCATGAGGATAATATTGCGCCGATTCTGACCGCCAGGCCGGAACTGATGGTGGATGCGCTGAGCGATGCGCGCCTGCAACAGGCGCTTGAATGGGCAGATGTGATCGCCATTGGCCCTGGCTTAGGCCAGCGTGAATGGGGGAAAAAGGCACTGAAAAGGGTTGCTGCCTGCGAAAAGCCGATGCTTTGGGATGCGGATGCACTTAACCTGCTGGCAATCAACGCAGATTCCCGTCAGAATCGCATCATCACACCACATCCCGGTGAGGCAGCCCGCCTGCTGGATGTGAAGACCAGTGATATTGAGAGTGACCGCATCCATGCCGCCCAGGCGCTGGTCAAACGCTACGGAGGCGTGGCAGTGTTGAAAGGGGCGGGTACGGTGATTGCCAGTGCAAAGGGAGAGCTGGTGATTGCCGATGTGGGTAATGCCGGTATGGCCTCTGGTGGTATGGGAGACGTACTGAGCGGCATCATTGCCGCGTTGATGGGCCAGAAACTGGCTTTGTTTGATGCAGCCTGCGCAGGCTGTGTGGCGCATGGTGCAGCAGCGGACGCCGTTGCCCGTTTGCGCGGCACGCGCGGGATGCTGGCCACCGATTTATTCGAGCTGCTATGGCAGTTTGTTAATCCTGAGATGATCCAACAATAAAGCATGAAGACCTGTGTTATCCCTTTGCCCGATGAAGCGGCAACCCTTGAACTTGGCGCGCAGCTGGCTCGCGTGTGCAGCAGTGCGGCGGTTATTTATCTTTATGGCGATCTGGGTGCCGGTAAAACCACCTTCAGTCGTGGTTTCCTGCACGCGCTGGGTCATCAGGGTAATGTAAAAAGCCCCACTTATACGCTGGTCGAGCCTTATACGTTGGGTAGCCGTACCCTGTATCATTTTGACCTGTATCGTCTGGCCGATCCGGAAGAACTGGAATTCATGGGCATTCGTGATTATTTCAGCGGCGAAGCGATTTGTCTGGTCGAATGGCCGCAGCAGGGCACGGGTGTGTTACCTGACCCCGATTTAGCATTGACGTTGCGTTACGTTGATGACGCGCGCGAAGCAGAATTACAGGCGGTTTCGGTGCAGGGTGAAAGCCTGCTGCAACATTTTAAGCAGCAAAGGGATCAGGCATGATGTCACGGATGAAAATGGTCCTTGCGGCCCTGCTCTGCCTGTTTTCGGCTTCAGCATTGTCGGCTGCGTTGTCAGATATTAAAGTTGAAAATGGTGACAGCCAGGCGACGGTGACACTGAGTTTCAACGGCCAGCCGGTGTATGGTTTTTTCCCGCTGCATAATCCCGATCGCGTGGTGCTGGATATTCGCCAGAGCGGCAATATTCAGGGGCTGCCGCTCAATTTCAGCGGCGAAAATATTGTTAAGCGTATCCGCAACAGTAAACCGCAGGATAAGCAAAGTATCCGCCTGGTATTCGAGCTGACGCAGGCGGCACGCACCCGAGCCGTCACGCAGCGTGAGGGCAATCAATATCGTGTGGTGTTTACCATGCGTGGTACGCAAACCGCCAAACGTAACGCTGCGCCAGTCGATTCTGTGCGGGAAACGCCGCAAAGCAGCAACCAGGGTAATCCGTTCAATGCTAACCCGGTGACGGCGGTCAGCAGCAGTGATACCACGATACGCCCAGGTGGCTCGGTGAGCCGTAACGAACAGGTAATTGTGGCAATTGACGCCGGACACGGTGGTCAGGACCCTGGGGCTTCCGGCCAGCACGGTTTGCATGAGAAAAATGTCACCATTGCCATTGCGCGCAAGCTGAAGGCGCTGATGGATCGGGACCCGATGTTTAAACCGGTGCTGACGCGTACCGGTGACTACTTTATTTCGGTGATGGGCCGTTCCGATGTGGCGCGCAAAGAAAACGCCAACCTGCTGGTGTCGATTCACGCCGATGCCGCGCCGAATCATTCAGCCACGGGGGCGTCGGTATGGGTGCTATCCAACCGTCGCGCCAATAGCGAAATGGCGAACTGGCTGGAACAGAAAGAGAAGCAATCGGAATTGCTGGGTGGCGCGGGCGATCTGCTGGCAAACAGCCAGGCCGATCCTTACCTGAGCCAGGCCGTGCTGGATCTGCAATTCGGTCATTCACAGCGCGTCGGTTATGATGTGGCGGTGAAAGTGTTGCAGCAGCTGCGTGGCGTCACGCCATTGCATAAACGTCTGCCAGAGCACGCCAGCCTCGGCGTATTGCGTTCGCCGGATATTCCTTCTTTGCTGGTTGAAACCGGCTTTATCAGTAATGCCGCGGAGGAGCGACTGCTTGGCAGTAGCGCATATCAGGAGAAGATTGCTCAGTCGATTTATAAGGGGCTGCGTAATTACTTCCTGGCGCATCCGCTGCAATCGGTCCCAAAGGAAGAAAACCGGCCGCAGGACACCATTCCAGCGGTTAGCGTCGCCAGCAACCCGGCGACAGGGACGGTGCAATACACTGGCGCAACGCAGCGCCATACGGTGACGCGCGGTGAAACCCTGTCAGGCATTGCGGCAAAATACGGTGTCAGCATGGCAACGTTGCGCGAGATGAACAGCCTGAAACGCGACGTGGTTTGGGTCGGTCAGCGTCTGAAAGTCCCGGCTAAATCGGGGGGCACCGCGACAGCCTCGCGCGGTCCGGTGCGTCATAAAGTGGTGCGTGGTGACTCTCTGACGGCGATTGCCGCCCGTTATGGCGTCAGTCCCAATGCCATCATGCAGGCGAATAACATGAAGTCCTCCAATGTGATGCTGGGTCAGACCCTGAAAATTCCGCAATCCTGATTGCCGGCCCGGATGGGCCAGCCAGTTACAAGGACACCACCATGCCTATACAAATCTTACCGCCGCAGCTGGCAAACCAGATCGCAGCAGGTGAAGTGGTGGAGCGTCCGGCGTCGGTGGTGAAAGAGCTGGTGGAAAACAGCCTCGATGCCGGTGCGACTCGTATTGAGGTCGATATTGAGAAAGGCGGCGCGAAACTGATCCGCATCCGTGATAACGGCTGTGGTATCGCTAAAGATGAGCTGGCAATGGCGCTGGCACGTCACGCGACCAGTAAAATCGCCTCACTTGATGATCTCGAAGCCATCGTCAGTCTCGGATTTCGCGGGGAAGCGCTCGCCAGTATCAGCTCGGTTTCCCGCCTGACGCTCACCTCACGTACCGAGGCTCAAACCGAAGCCTGGCAAGCCTACGCAGAGGGGCGAGATATGGCGGTGACGGTTAAACCGGCCGCGCATCCCCCAGGAACGACGCTGGAAGTGCTCGACCTGTTCTACAACACCCCCGCCCGACGCAAGTTTATGCGCACGGAAAAAACCGAGTTTACCCATATTGATGAAGTGATTCGCCGCATTGCGCTGGCGCGCTTCGATGTGGCAATTTCACTCAGCCATAATGGCAAGCTGATGCGTCAGTATCGCGGCGTGAGCCAGGATGCGCAGCGTGAGCGACGACTGGGGGCGATTTGCGGTACCACCTTTATGCAGCATGCATTGAGAATTGACTGGCAGCATGACGATTTGGCGTTGCGTGGCTGGGTGGCCGATCCGGCGGGTTCTCGCCAGGTGACGGACCTGCAATATTGCTACGTCAATGGCCGTATGATGCGCGACAAATTGATCAATCATGCCATCCGCCAGGCGTACCAAACCCAACTGGGGGATGAGCAGCAACCGGCTTATGTGCTGTACCTGGAAATCGATCCGCATCAGGTGGATGTCAATGTCCATCCCGCCAAGCATGAGGTGCGTTTTCATCAGTCGCGCCTGGTGCATGATTTTATCTGGCAGGGCGTAATGAGCGCGTTACAGGCCAGCCGTGCCGCAGAGCTGCCAATCGCCCATGCGGAAGAACCTGCGCCGCAGTGGCAGCCCGAGAATCGTCAGGCAGCGGGCGGCAATCATTTTTCACAGCCTCCGGCTGCACCACGCCAGTCAGGCGCAACCACCAGTGGCGGCTGGCAGCAAAAAGAGCCGACTTACCGCGCGCGGGAAGGGGCGGCCTATCAGCAACTCCTGAAAACACCAGCCACCGCAGCGGCACCGCAGCCCCAGCCAGCGCCAGTGTCGAAACCTGAACGCGAAGCGCCGCTTGCTGCGCATGCGCAGAGTTTTGGCCGGGTGTTAAGTGTGGTGCGTGAGAGCTATGCCCTGCTGGAGCGTGGCGATAAGCTATTGTTACTCTCTTTGCCCGTGGCGGCACGCTGGCTGAAACAGGCCCAGTTGCAACCTGGGGAAGAGGGATTAAAACCGCAGCCGCTACTCATTCCCGTCAGGCTGAAAATTGCGCCGGAAGAGTTGGCCGTTATTGGTCAGCAATCGGCGCTGCTCACTGCCATGGGCATTGATTTACAAAGGGAAGGCCAGCATGTGACTCTGCGCGCGGTGCCTTTACCGTTACGAACACAAAATTTACAAATCTTGATTCCAGACCTGTTAGGCTATCTCGCCCGACAGCAAGAGGTCTCTGCATCCTCGCTGGCCCAATGGCTGGCACGTCGTGATGATGCAGAGGCAGCGCACTGGAATCACTCGCAGGCGATTACGCTGCTGGCGGAGCTGGAACGGCTCTGTCCGCACTTGCTGAAGTCGCCGCCTTCTGGCCTGTTACAGGCTATTGAGATTGAGAGCGCGATTAACGCGTTGAAGCATGAGTGAACAGAACCAGGCTGGCCGGCCTAAGGCAATTTTTTTGATGGGGCCTACGGCCTCCGGTAAGACGGCACTGGCAATTTCGTTGCGTCAGCATCTTCCGGTGGAACTTATTAGCGTTGACTCTGCCTTAATCTATCGCGGGATGGATATTGGCACGGCGAAGCCGTCTGCTGAGGAGTTAGCGCAGGCACCCCATCGTTTGCTGGACATTCGCGACCCGGCGGAAGCTTATTCCGTTGCTGAGTTTCGTCGCGATGCGCTGGCAGAAATGGCGGAGATCACCCAAAGGGGTAAGATTCCGTTGCTTGTTGGTGGAACTATGCTCTACTTCAAGGCGTTGCTTGAAGGATTGTCGCCGCTGCCCTCGGCCGATCCGGACGTGCGTCAGCGGATAGAGCAAATGGCGGCAGAAAAGGGTTGGGATGACCTTCACCGCCAACTGTGTGAAATCGATCCGGTCGCCGGTAGTCGTATTCATCCGAATGATCCGCAGAGACTTTCGCGAGCACTGGAAGTTTTTTTTATTTCGGGTAAAACTTTAACGGAACTGACAAAAACATCCGGTGAAGCGTTACCCTACGACGTGTACCAATTCGCCATCGCTCCGGCGAGTCGCGAGTTGCTACATCAACGCATTGCGTTGCGTTACAACCAGATGCTGGCGTCAGGATTTGAAGCGGAGGCTCGTGCTTTGTTTGCACGGGGTGATTTGCATACGGATATGCCTTCCATTCGCTGTGTAGGATATCGTCAAATGTGGTCTTACCTCACTGGCGAAATCGATTACAACGAAATGGTTTATCGGGGAATTTGCGCAACCCGGCAGCTCGCGAAGCGCCAGATGACCTGGTTACGTGGCTGGCCCGACGTGCACTGGTTAGACAGTGATGAGCCAGACTTAGCGCGTAATGCGGTGCTTCAGGTTGTTAGTGCTAAGCAGGGATGATTGTGTACAATTGGTCCGTTATCGTGCGCAAATTTTTACGCAGTTTTTCTGAACCACGGTTCAAAAAGTAACAAACAACAAGCATATAAGGAAAAGATAGAATGGCTAAGGGGCAATCTTTACAAGACCCGTTTTTGAACGCACTGCGTCGTGAACGTGTACCGGTTTCGATCTATTTGGTGAATGGTATTAAGCTGCAAGGGCAGATTGAATCTTTTGATCAGTTCGTGATCTTGTTGAAAAACACGGTTAGCCAGATGGTGTATAAGCACGCCATCTCTACAGTGGTTCCTTCTCGTCCGGTATCGCACCATAGCAACAATGCGGGCGGCGGAAGCAGTAACTACCACCACGGCGGAAGCAACCAAACCGCTCAGTCGCAGCCACAACAAGACGGCGATAACGCAGAATAATTTTTTGTGTAGCCGTGAAGCCAGGGCTGGAGAGCGAACACGTTTTCCCGTCCTGGTTATTTTATTTTAGCGAGGTTATAGCTTGTTTGACCGTTATGATGCCGGTGAGCAGGCCGTACTGGTACACATCTGGTTCTCCCAAGACAAAGAGCTGGAAGATTTGCAGGAGTTTGAAACTCTTGTCTCTTCTGCGGGCGTCGAAGCGCTGCAGGTTATTACTGGCAGCCGTAAAGCGCCACATCCCAAATATTTTGTCGGTGAAGGAAAGGCAGTTGAAATTGCCGATGCGGTAAAAGCGAGTGGAGCATCGGTCGTTTTATTCGATCATGCCTTATCCCCTGCTCAGGAACGAAATCTTGAGCGGCTGTGCGAGTGTCGCGTTGTCGACCGTACCGGCCTAATTCTTGATATTTTTGCTCAGCGCGCCCGTACCCATGAGGGTAAATTGCAGGTCGAGCTGGCACAGCTACGCCATCTGGCAACCCGCCTGGTACGTGGATGGACGCACCTTGAACGTCAAAAAGGCGGTATTGGTTTGCGCGGTCCGGGTGAAACCCAGCTGGAAACGGACCGTCGTTTGCTGCGCAATCGCATCAGCCTGATCCTATCCCGTCTTGAACGCGTGGAAAAACAGCGCGAGCAGGGCAGGCAGGCGCGAGCCAAAGCGGATGTGCCAACCGTTTCGCTGGTGGGATACACCAACGCCGGTAAATCCACCCTGTTTAACGCCATTACATCAGCGGATGTTTACGCTGCGGATCAGTTGTTTGCCACACTGGATCCTACCCTGCGTCGCCTTAATGTCGCGGATGTAGGGGAAGTGGTGCTGGCGGACACGGTAGGTTTTATTCGCCACCTGCCTCACGATTTAGTTGCCGCATTTAAGGCAACCTTGCAGGAGACGCGCCAGGCGACTTTACTGTTGCATGTGATTGATGCGGCTGATATCCGTCTCAATGACAATATTGAGGCGGTCAACGTCGTGCTGGAAGAAATCGAGGCCGATGAAATTCCAGCCCTGCTGGTGATGAACAAAATCGATATGCTGGAGGATTTTGAACCGCGTATCGATCGAGATGAAGAGAATAAGCCGATTCGCGTCTGGCTGTCAGCCCAGACGGGGGTCGGTCTGCCTTTACTGTGGCAGGCATTATCAGAACGCCTTGCCGGTGAAATTGCGCAGTACGACCTGCGTTTGCCGCCGGACGCCGGACGTCTGCGCAGTCGCTTTTATCAGTTACAGGCGATTGAGAAAGAATGGAATGAAGATGATGGCAGTGTAGGTTTACATGTGCGTATGCCAATTGTTGATTGGCGTCGTTTATGTAAACAGGAGCCGTCGCTCGCCAGTTATATTGTTTGACCGTTGCCCAACTCATTTACCGGAAAGCCTGAACATCGGCTGCAAGGTAAAACGTAAATACAATAAATGGAGTAGAGACATGGCGTGGAATCAGCCCGGTAATAACGGACAGGACCGCGACCCGTGGGGAAGCAGCAATAATCAAGGCGGCAACTCTGGGGGAAATAAAGGAGGTCGCGATCAGGGACCACCTGATCTGGATGATATCTTCCGTAAGCTGAGTAAAAAACTCGGTGGACTGGGCGGTGGCAAACAGAGCGACAATGGCCAGCGCAGCGGCGGTAGCGGTGGCAAACTGGTCGGCATCGTTGCCGCAGCGGCAGTCATCATCTGGGCAGCCAGCGGTTTCTACACCATTAAAGAAGCAGAACGTGGCGTCGTCACCCGCTTCGGTAAATTCAGCCATCTGGTGGAACCAGGCCTCAACTGGAAACCCACTTTTATCGATCAGGTCCGTGCCGTGAACGTGGAAGCGGTGCGTGAACTCGCCGCGTCTGGCGTGATGCTGACGTCGGATGAAAACGTGGTGCGCGTAGAAATGAACGTGCAGTACCGTGTGACCGATCCTGAGCGTTACCTCTATGCTGTGACCAGCGCGGATGACAGCCTGCGTCAGGCTACTGACAGCGCGCTGCGTGGCGTGATTGGTCGTTCTACGATGGACCGCATTCTGACCGAAGGTCGAACCGTGGTGCGTAGCGAAACCCAGCGCGAAATCGATGAAACCATTCGTCCGTACAACATGGGCATCACGCTGCTTGATGTTAACTTCCAGGCGGCGCGTCCACCGGAAGAGGTAAAAGCGTCGTTTGATGATGCGATTGCCGCGCGTGAAAACCGTGAGCAGTACGTGCGTGAAGCCGAAGCCTACGCCAACGAAGTTCAGCCGCGAGCCAATGGTCAGGCACAACGTATCCTGGAAGAGGCGCGTGCTTACAAAGAGCGCACCGTGCTGGAAGCACAGGGTGAAGTGGCGCGCTTTGCCCTTATGCTGCCTGAATACAAAGCGGCACCACAGATCACCAAAGAACGTCTGTACATCGAAAGCATGGAACGCGTGCTCAGCCATACCCGCAAAGTGTTGGTTAGCGACCGTAGCAATAACCTGATGATGTTGCCGCTGGATCAACTGATGCGTGGCGCTCAGTCTGCTGCGGGCCAAAACGGCCAGAAAAATACCAATCTGATGAAGTTACCGCCGGCTTCGGACAGCAACGCCAGCAATAGCGACACTTCATCGTACAGTCCGAACAGCATCATGGATCAGCGTCGCGCCAATGCGCAGCGTAACGATACCCAGCGCGAAGGGAGGGAGTAATCGATGCGTAAGCCAATCATCGCCGTAATTATTGTAGTGCTGGTGGTGCTGTACGCGTCACTGTTCGTGGTGCAGGAAGGTCAGCGTGGCATCGTGCTGCGTTTTGGTAAGGTTCTGCGTGATAGCGAGAACAAACCGCTGGTTTATGCACCGGGTCTGCACTTCAAGATTCCGTTTATTGAAACCGTGAAATCACTGGATGCACGTATCCAGACCATGGATAACCAGGCAGATCGCTTTGTCACCAAAGAGAAGAAAGACCTGATCGTTGATTCCTATATCAAATGGCGTATCAGTGATTTTAGCCGTTACTACCTGGCGACCGGTGGTGGCGATATTTCTCAGGCTGAAGTGCTGCTGAAACGTAAGTTCAGTGACCGTCTGCGTTCTGAAATGGGCCGTCTTGATGTGAAAGATATCGTGACCGATTCGCGTGGCCGTCTGACCACCGACGTGCGTGATGCCCTGAATACCGGCAGCGCAGGCAACGATGATGAAGTACAGACACCGGCTGCAGACGATGCGATTGCTGATGCCGCAGCACGGGTTGAGCGTGAAACCAACAGCAAAGAGCCCGCGCCGAACCCGAACAGCATGGCAGCCCTGGGTATTCAGGTGGTTGACGTGCGGATTAAGCAGATCAACCTGCCAACTGAAGTCTCTGATGCTATCTACAACCGTATGCGCGCCGAGCGTGAAGCGGTAGCACGTAGCCAGCGTTCACAGGGTCAGGAAGAGGCAGAAAAACTGCGCGCTCAGGCGGATTATCAGGTGACCCGTACACTGGCAGAAGCCCAGCGTGAGGCACTGATTTCCCGTGGTGAGGGTGATGCGCAAGCGGCGAAACTGTTTGCTGATGCGTTCAGCCAGGATCCGGATTTCTATGCCTTTATCCGTAGTCTGCGTGCCTATGAAAACAGCTTCGCGGATAATCAGGATATTATGGTTTTAAGCCCGGATAGCGATTTCTTCCGTTATATGAAGGCCCCCTCTAACGCAACGCGTTAAGAACTGATATAAATTCAAGGCCGGCAATCTTGTCGGCCTTTTTTTTGGGGAAAAGATAATGAACACAACCATCTGGATGGCACTGGCTTTGGTGCTGGTTCTGGAAGGGCTGGGGCCGATGTTTCTGCCGCGTATCTGGCGACGTATGATTCTGGCTATGGCGCAGCTGCCGGATCGTCTGTTACATCGTTTTGGCGGCGGGCTGGTGGTTGCCGGAGTGGTGATCTATTACATGTTAAGTGTGCACGCGAGCTAAAATGCGCGCTATTTTTCAGCCTTGTTGTGTCTGGTCGCTGATTTATCCCCAACATGTTGTGACCTGACCAAAACTCAGGCAAAAAACCGCGCAATCGTATGCTAAAAGAGCTGAAAGTGGAAAAGTCAGGTGGTAGAATCCATTTTTAAGCAATCGGTGATTTTGAAAAAATGGGTAAGAACGTCGTCGTACTGGGCACCCAATGGGGTGACGAAGGTAAAGGTAAGATCGTAGACCTTCTCACAGAGCGCGCTAAATACGTCGTGCGCTATCAAGGTGGTCATAATGCAGGCCACACGCTTGTTATCAACGGTGAAAAAACCGTCCTCCACTTAATTCCATCAGGCATCCTGCGTGAAAACGTCACCAGCATCATTGGTAACGGCGTCGTGCTGTCACCAGAAGCGCTGATGAAAGAGATGAAAGGTCTTGAGGAGCGCGGTGTACCGGTACGCGAACGTCTGCTGCTGTCTGAAGCTTGCCCGTTAATCCTGCAATACCATGTGTCGATGGACCTGGCGCGTGAAAAAGCGCGTGGTGCTAAAGCTATCGGCACCACCGGTCGCGGTATCGGCCCGGCTTACGAAGATAAAGTTGCCCGCCGTGGTCTGCGCGTTGGCGATCTCTTCAACAAAGAAACCTTCGCTGCCAAGCTGAAAGAAGTGGTGGATTACTACAACTTCCAGCTGGTGAATTACTACAAAGAAGACGCTGTCGATTACGACAAAGTGCTGAACGATGTGATGGCGGTGGCCGACATCCTGACCAGCATGGTCGTTGACGTGTCTGAACTGCTGGATAACGCGCGTCAGCGTGGCGATCTGATCATGTTCGAAGGTGCGCAGGGTACGTTACTTGATATCGACCACGGTACTTATCCGTATGTGACCTCGTCAAACACCACCGCAGGTGGCGTGGCAACCGGTTCTGGTATCGGTCCGCGTTATGTTGACTACGTGCTGGGTATCGTTAAAGCCTATTCAACCCGCGTGGGTGCAGGTCCGTTCCCGACTGAACTGTTTGATGAAACTGGCGAGTTCCTTTGCTCCAAAGGTAACGAGTTCGGCGCCACCACCGGTCGTCGTCGTCGTACCGGCTGGCTGGATGCCGTGGCGGTTCGCCGTGCAGTGCAGATCAACTCGCTGTCAGGTTTCTGCATGACCAAACTGGACGTGCTGGATGGCCTGAAAGAAGTGAAAATTTGTGTGGGATATCGCATGCCGGATGGCCGCGAAGTCACCACCACGCCGCTGGCTGCTGAAGGCTGGGAAGGTATTGAGCCGATTTACGAATCAATGCCGGGCTGGAGTGAAAACACCTTTGGCGTGAAAACGCTGGAAGGTCTGCCGCAGGCCGCACGTGACTACATCAAACGTGTGGAAGAGGTAACCGGTGTTCCGGTGGATATTATTTCTACTGGTCCTGACCGTAGTGAGACCATGATTTTGCGCGATCCGTTTGACGCATAATCCCCTCTGGCCGGACTCTGTCCGGCCTCTGTTTATCTGCACTTTGACTCCGCTCACAATATTTTTTCTTGCAAATATCAAGAGTTGCCTGAAAAAAACGCACCGGCCTTCACGCACTGGTTTATCATCATAATTAAACACAACGCCAGTCGGCATATAAAAATAACACCCGATGATTCACTGAGGTACATGTGCAGCTTACAAGTTTTACTGATTACGGTCTGCGCGCCTTGATATATATGGCCACTTTGCCCGAGGGTAAGCAGACCAACATTACTGAAGTGACCGATACCTATGGGGTGTCGCGTAATCACATGGTGAAAATCATCAACCAACTGAGCCGGGCCGGTTTTGTGGCCGCAACACGCGGTAAAAACGGCGGAATTCGTTTAGGCATGGCCCCGGAAAAAATTGTCATTGGCGACGTTGTCAGGAAAATGGAGCCACTACAGCTCGTTAACTGTGGTGAATGCAGCATTACGCCAGCCTGTCGCTTGCGCAAAGCGTTGAACAATGCGGTCCAGTTATTTCTTGATGAACTGGATAATTACACGCTGGCCGATCTCATCAAAGACAACGAACCACTGTACCAAATCTTATTGTCCGAACCGCCGGTGGCAATCCATCAAAAATGACATCGGAGGAACCGTAATGTCAAAAGACCCTTTTCAGGAAAGAGAAGCTGAAAAATATGAAAACCCGATCCCCAGTCGGGAGTTTATTCTGGCGCTATTAGAGAAGCGCGAAAAGCCTGCCAGCCGCGATGACATCGCCCAGGAACTCAATATCAGCAGTGAGGAGCAGCTGGAAGCGCTGCGCCGCCGCCTGCGTGCCATGGAGCGTGATGGGCAGCTGATATTTACCCGCCGTCAGTGCTATGCCCTGCCTGAGCGCCTGGATTTGCTGCGTGGCAAAGTGATTGGTCATCGGGATGGTTATGGTTTTCTGCGCGTCGAAGGGCAGAAGGATGATTTCTATCTCTCTGCCGAACAGTTGAAATTGTGCCTGCACGGTGACGTGATCCTGGCACAGCCCGGTGGTGCGGATCGCAAAGGCCGCCGCGAGGCGCGCGTAGTACGTGTGCTGGAGCCGCGTAACAGCCAGATTGTTGGTCGTTACTTTACCGATGCGGGTACGGGTTTTGTGGTGCCGGACGACAGTCGTCTGAGCTTCGATATCCTCATCCCACAGGATCAGACGCTGGATGCGCGTATGGGTTCGGTGGTGGTGGTGGAGATCACCCAGCGCCCGACGCGTCGTACCAAAGCGCTAGGCAAAGTCACGGAAGTGCTGGGCGACAACATGGGCACCGGTCTGGCTGTCGATATGGCGCTGCGTACCCATGAAATTCCCCACGTCTGGCCGGAAGAAGTCGAAAAACAGATCGCCAAACTGAAAGAAGAAGTGCCGGAAGCCGCGAAGAAAGGTCGTGTCGATCTGCGTCAGCTGCCGTTAGTCACCATTGATGGTGAGGACGCGCGTGACTTTGACGATGCGGTCTACTGTGAGAAAAAACGCGGCGGAGGCTGGCGTTTATGGGTGGCGATTGCCGACGTCAGCTATTACGTGCGTCCGGGTACCGCTCTGGACAACGAAGCGCACCAGCGCGGCACCTCGGTTTATTTCCCGTCGCAGGTGGTACCGATGCTGCCGGAAGTGCTGTCGAATGGCCTCTGCTCACTGAATCCGCAGGTTGATCGCCTGTGTATGGTGTGCGAAATGACCATCTCGCCCACCGGTAAACTGACGGGCTACAAACATTATGAAGCGGTGATGAATTCACACGCGCGCCTGACCTACACCAAAGTGTGGAACATCCTGCAAGGCAACCCGGAGCTGCGTGAACAATACGCGCCGCTGGTTAAGCACCTTGAAGAGTTGCACCGCATGTATCAGGTACTGGAAAAGTCGCGTGAGCAGCGTGGCGGCATTTCATTCGAAACCGAAGAAGCTAAATTCATCTTCAATGCCGATCGTCGTATTGAGCGCGTTGAGCGCACGGTGCGTAACGATGCCCATAAGCTGATCGAAGAGTGCATGATCCTCGCCAACATCGCGTCAGCGCGTTTTGTTGAGAAGAACGAAGAACCGGCTCTGTTCCGCGATCACGATCGCCCGAGTGATGACAGCATCACCAGCTTCCGTACCGTACTGAACGAGCTGGGTCTGAGCCTGCCGGGTGGCAGCAAGCCTCAGCCGATTGATTATGCTGAACTGCTGACGCAGATCGCCGATCGCCCGGATGCAGAAATGCTGCAAACCATGCTGCTGCGTTCAATGAAGCAGGCGGTGTACGATCCGGAAAACCGTGGTCACTTTGGTCTGGCGCTGGCGTCGTATGCACACTTTACGTCACCGATTCGCCGCTACCCGGACCTGCTGCTGCATCGCGCCATCAAATATCTGCTGGCGAAAGAGCAGGGTGAGGAGAAAGGTAACACCACGGCGACCGGCGGTTACCACTATGATATGCAGCAGATGCTGCAACTCGGCCAGCATTGCTCCATGACCGAACGTCGTGCCGACGAGGCCACGCGTGACGTTGCTGACTGGCTGAAATGCGACTTTATGCAGGATCAGGTGGGTAACGTCTTTAACGGTGTGATCTCCAGCGTTACCGGTTTTGGTTTCTTCGTGCGTCTGAACGATCTGTTTATCGATGGTCTGGTGCATGTTTCCTCGCTGGACAATGATTACTACCGCTTCGATCCGGTCGGGCAGCGTCTGATCGGTGAATCCGGCGGACGAACCTATCGCCTGGGCGATGCCGTTGAAGTGCGGGTTGAAGCGGTGCACATGGATGAACGCAAAATCGACTTTGCGCTGATTTCCAGCAAGCGTGTACCGCGTGGTGAGGGTAAAACCGCGCGTGAACGTGAGAAGCGCGGCGGAAAAGCCCCGGCGAAACGCCGCCGCGATGCCGGTAAAAATGTGAATTTCGAGCCGGACGCCGCTTTCCGCAGTGAGCAGAAAAAACCTGCTAAAGCGAAAGCTGAGAAAAAAAGCAAAAAAGTCTCCGAAAAAACCCGTAAAATCGCCGCCGCCACGAAGGCTAAGCGTGCGGCGAAGAAGAAAACCAGCGAAGCCTGATGATGTTTCGCTAAGGCACCAACCGTAGCGGCGCGATTTATCGCGCGGGTTTTTAACCAACGCGCAATAAATTGCGCCGCTACGTCCGACATCCAACCTTGAGCAAAGTAATGAGTGAAATAATTTTTGGTATCCATGCCGTGCAGGCCCTGCTGGAACGCGATCCTCAGCGTTTTCAGGAAGTCTTTATCCTCAAAGGCCGTGATGATCGTCGCCTGCAACCGCTGATCGCCGCACTGGAAGCTCAGGGAATTGTGATTCAGCTGGCCAATCGCCAGTGGCTGGATAGCCAGGTGGAAGGCGGTGTGCATCAGGGGATCGTGGCACGCGTGAAGCCGGGTAAAAATTATCAGGAAGGCGATCTGCCGGATCTGCTGGAATCGCTGGAAAATCCGTTCCTGTTGATCCTCGATGGCGTTACCGATCCGCATAACCTCGGAGCCTGCCTGCGCAGCGCCGATGCGGCTGGCGTACATGCGGTGATCGTCCCGAAAGATCGTTCCGCACAGCTGAATGCCACGGCGAAAAAAGTGGCCAGTGGGGCCGCAGAAAACGTTCCGCTGATCCGTGTGACTAACCTGGCGCGCACCATGCGTTTGCTGCAGGAGTACAACATCTGGATCGTCGGTACGGCGGGTGAAGCCGATCATACTTTGTACCAGAGCAAGCTGCCGGGCTCACTGGCGCTGGTGATGGGTGCGGAAGGCGAGGGTATGCGCCGTCTGACGCGTGAGCATTGCGATGAATTGATCAGCATCCCGATGGCGGGCAGCGTCTCTTCCCTGAACGTTTCCGTGGCAACCGGTATTTGCCTGTTCGAAGCCGTGCGTCAGCGCCAGGCGTGATCCCCTCCGCAAATTAGTTTTTGTACCAGGCATAACTGCATATCACCCCCATACTTAGGCTGTTAGCCAAGTAAGGGGACGTTATGACCTGGTCAACCCACAGCGTTTTCAATCAGCCTCAGCCGCTCAGTAACAGCAACCTGTTTACCCGCGATCTTGCTTTATGCGAAGCCGTCGTGCGTGAAGGTGCCAGTTGGGATCGTGAGTGGCTGGCTTCCGTCGGGCTGCAACTCGGCAGCGCCGAATCTCTCGAACTGGGACGACTGGCCAATGCCCAGCCACCGGAATTGTTGCGCTATGACGCGCGTGGCGAACGGCTGGATGAGGTGCGTTTTCATCCCGCGTGGCATCTGCTGATGCAGGGCTTATGTGCCAGCCGCCTGCACAATCTCAGCTGGCAACCCGATGTTCAGCCCAACGCGATGGTGGCTCGTGCGGCCCGCTTTATCCTGCACGCGCAGGTGGAAGCGGGGTCGCTTTGTCCTGTCACCATGACGCACGCCGCCATCCCGCTGCTACAAAATCACCTGCCGGAACCCTGGCTTGACTGGCACGATGCGTTGCTGAGTGACCGCTACGATGCGCATCATCAACCCGGTAATAAGAAACGGGGTTTACTGATTGGCATGGGGATGACCGAAAAGCAGGGCGGCACTGATGTGCTGAGCAACAGCACGCGCGCGGAGCCATTAGGTGGACGCGGACCCGGAGAGGCTTATCGCATCGTCGGTCATAAATGGTTTTTCTCGGTGCCGCAAAGCGATGCGCATCTGATCCTGGCGCAGACCTCGGGCGGCCTGAGCTGCTTTTTCCTGCCACGCCTGTTGCCGGATGGCGAACGCAATGCTATCCGGCTGGAACGCCTTAAAGACAAGCTTGGCAATCGCTCCAACGCCAGCTGCGAAGTGGAGTTTCAGGATGCAATCGGCTGGCTGCTGGGGGAAGAGGGTGAAGGTGTGCGACTGATCCTGAAAATGGGCAGTATGACGCGTTTCGATTGTGCACTTGGCAGCCACGGTCTGATGCGGCGTGCATTCTCCATTGCCCTGCACCATGCGCAGCAGCGTCAGGTGATGGGTAAAAACCTCAGCGACCAGCCGCTGATGCGCGCGGTGCTGGCCCAGCAGGCGCTACAGCTGGAGGGGCAAACCGCGATGCTACTGCGTCTGGCGCGCGCCTGGTCAACCCCCGCCAGCGAGCATGAACGTCTCTATGCCCGTCTCTTCACCCCTGCCGCCAAATATGTGATTTGCCAGGCCGGAATGCCGTTTGTCGCCGAAGCGATGGAGGTGCTGGGTGGCATGGGTTATTGCGAGGAGAGCGAGTTGCCACGGCTGTATCGTGAGATGCCGGTCAACAGCATCTGGGAAGGCTCCGGTAACGTGATGTGCCTGGATGTGTTGCGGGTGCTGAACCGGCAATCGGATACGCTGGCGATGCTGAATGACGAGCTGGAAGCGGTGAAAGGGTGCAATCGTCATTTTGACCGCCGCTGGCGGCAGCTGCGCCTGCGTCTCGGTAACGTACAGGAAGCGCAGGCGCGTGCGGTGACTCATGATCTGTTGCAGCTGGCAACGGCGGCAATCCTGCTGAAAGTGGCGGAACCGCCGCTGGCCGATGGCTGGTGTCAGCAGTTCCTTGATACGCGCGGCAAGCCGCTATTAAGCCATGATCTCAGCTCACGGCTACTGCTGCGCGCCACTGCCGGTTGAGGCAGCATAAAGCACCGCAGTGGAGTACCAGAAACCCGGCATCACCGTTTCATCAATCAATAAAACCTGGTAATAGGTGGCACCCAGCTGATTAGCCCGCGCGGCGATAGCGCGCTCTGCATCATCCGGTGAACCCCGCACCTGGACGCTGATGGTGCCGAGTTTGCGTAAGCCGTAGCTCTGCGCCCGGTTAATTTCCTGGGCATGTGCCGTGGGTGGTGGCGGGGCCTGGGGCGTCGGTGTGAGTGCCGAGCAGCCGCTTAACAGCAGGCTCAGCGCGAGAAATAACGAAACACGCATGGCAACTCCGGTTCGGGGAAGATGGCTCAAGTGTATGCCATCTTCCCCTGCTGCATCAGGACTTAAGATGAAAAATACTCACCAGTTCGGCCAGATGATGTCCCTGCTGACTCAGGCCCTGGGCCGCAGCCTCAGATTCCGTGACTAAATCACTGCTCTGATGGGTGGCCTGGCTGATGTGGTTCATTGCCAGGTTCACCTGACCAATGCCCGATGCCTGTTCCTGCGCGGCGATATTGATTTCGCCCATCAGGGTTTTGACCTGCGCGATATGTTCGACAATGTGGTTCATGGCATCGCGTGTCTGCTCAGACAGATTATGCCCTTGCGCGACTTTGCTGATTGAGCTGGCGATCAACCCGTCGATCTCTTTTGCCGCCTGGGCACTGCGCTGCGCCAGAGCACGGACTTCCGCGGCCACCACCGCAAAACCTTTACCGTGCTCGCCCGCCCGCGCCGCTTCGACCGCCGCGTTCAGCGCCAGGATATTGGTCTGGAAAGCAATGGATTCAATCACATGGGTGATGTCGGCAATGCTCTGCGAGGCGACGCGAATTTCCGCCATGGTGCTGACCGAACGCGATACGGTCTCGCCACTCCGGGCCACGGTTTGGTCTGCCTCACTCACCCGCGCCAGTGCCTGACGCACGTTAGCGGCGGTTTGCGCCACGGTGGCACCAAATTGCTCCATGCTGGCCGAGGTTTGCTCGACGCTGCTGGCCTGGCGGCCAATTTGCGCGCTGATGTTCTGGCTGCTGGCGGCGATGCTGTCGGTGCCCTGGCTGATTTGTTGCGCTGTCTGGCGTACCTGGCCGACGATCTGCGCCAGACCATCACCAATACCGTTGATCGCCACCACCAGTTGGCCGATTTCATCATGACGCGTGGAGTCGAGGTGCGCCTGCAAATTACCCGCTGCATACTCTTCGGCCAGATGAATCACCTGATGCAACGGACGAGTAATGGCTCGGCGGCTGTACCAGATAAAACCACAGGCAAAGAGGATGACCAGCGCCAGACCGATGGCGAGAAACAGGTTACGGCTTTGGGTAATAGAGGCCAGCAGGCTGGCACGGCTGACTTCACCGGCGATAATCCAGTTCCAGCCCGGCAGCTGTTGCCAGGCCAGCAGTCGGGTTTCGCCATCCATCTGTATCGTGAGCAGGCCTTTCGGCTGGCTCAGTAGCTGTTGCTGCGTCGCGCTATCCCACAGCGGCAATTTACCTTCGCGCTGGCTGGCAAACAAGAATTGCCCCTGGGTGGTGCCGGGCGCACCGTTTAGCACAAAGAAATGCCCACTGTCGCCGAGATGGCGTGCCAGCACTTTGTCGCGCATCAGCGCGTACTGTTGGTCGATTTGCACCCCGACAAACAGAATGCCAATAACTGCGCCGCTCTCATCCATGACCGGCTGATACTGCGTGATATAACGATGACCAAACAGGGTGGCCAGGCCGCGGTAAGCTTCGCCCTGATTCACGCTGCGCCAGGCCGCACTGCTGCGATCCAGTCTGGTGCCGATCGCACGCTGGCCGTCTTCTTTCTTCAGCGAGGTGGCGATGCGCACGTAATCGTCACCGTCACGCACGAAGATGGTGGAGACTGCGCTGGTACGATCAAGAAAATCATCCACCGCAATCTGGTCAAGGTTGAGGGTCTTCAGACCGGCACGCAGGGTAGGTGTGCTGATATCCCCCACCTGAACGCGGGCGCTTTCATCGCGGCTGAAGCGTTTGGGGAGAAAACTCTGAAACAGCCGGGTGTAATTCGCCACCTCGGCAGACAAGGTGGTATTAAACATGCTGGCCATTTCACTGATGCCCTGCACCTGATTTTGCATGTCGTCCGTCGCCAGGTTTTCCAGCTGACGGGAGGCATTGTGGCTCAGGGTGAGGGTGAGGGTCAGCAGCACGATGGCTACGCTTAAAGACGTCAGTACAGACAGCTTAATTCCGAGGCCCATGGCGCTGAGAGAGAGACGCTTCATAAAGTACCTATGTTGATATGGATGAGGGGATACACGATCAACGGCAATTTAGGGAAAAGGTTTAGGGTGGAAATTATTCGCACGAAAATGTGAAGTGACTCGCGTTTCAGGGCACAGGGTTTACACTGTGAGCAGGTGATAATCATTCTCAACGGAGGCGACATGATTGAACTGGCAACGGAAACACTGGCAGGGATTCAGTGCATCCACGCGGCACCGTCCGGACAGCGGCAGGCGCGTTTACCGACCGTACTGTTTTACCATGGCTTCACCTCGTCAAAAGAGGTGTACAGCTACTTTGCGGTTGCCCTCGCTCAGGCTGGGTTTCGCGTGGTGATGCCGGATGCAGACATGCATGGCGCCCGTTATAACGGTGATACGGAAACCCGGATGACGCATTTCTGGGAAATCCTGAGAAAAAACATCGATGAAGTGCCGCTACTGGAAGCCGCGCTGCGCGCCAATGACTGGATTGCCGATGATCGCTTTGCCGTGGCTGGCGCATCAATGGGCGGGATGACGGCACTCGGGGCGATGGCGCGTTATCCGCAGATTCACAGCGTCGCCTGTATGATGGGATCGGGCTATTTTATGCAACTGAGCCACACGCTGTTCCCGCCGCTGGTGGCCCGCACGCCGGAACAGAAAGAAGCTTTTGCCGCCCGACTGGCACCGTTAGCGGGTTACGATCCCAGCCAGCAGCTGGATAAGCTGGCCAATCGTCCACTGCTGCTGTGGCACGGGGAAGCTGATGAGGTGGTGCCGTTCGCGGAAACGGTGCGGCTGGAAAAAGCGCTACGTGAAGCACAGCTGGATGGGCGCGTCACTTACCTGTCGGAAAAGCAGATCGGCCACAAAATCACACCTTCAGCGCTGGGTGCGCTGGTGAGTTTTTTCAAACATCACCTGTGAAAATAATTCGGGCTGGCAAGACACTGCCAGCCCGTTACGACATACCGGACTACAGCTGTGACGACAACCGTTCAGCCGCGCTACTGTTGGCCCCGGTGTGGTTATCACTGGGGGCACCCAGTCGGTTGACGTAGACATAGCCTGATGCCGCTTTGCTGCTGTTACTTCTCATCTGTTGCGCATAGTCAGTTGAGCTGGCAAAAGCGGGGGTAGACAGGAAGAGACCCAGTAAAGTGGCGATGACGATACTTCTCATAATCGACTCCTCACTACAGGGAATTCACTCTCAGACGCCAACGACAAGCTAAACCGTTGCGCCCATAAATAGTTTAGTTCTTCACCACATTGCTGCCAGCCAACCCTGTTGAACACCTTGTTCAGTCATTTTGATAAAACGCCGCTTAACTCCCTGAATTGTCACCCTTAGCACAAAAGGTGACATCATCTGGCACGCGGCAGGCAATTTGATGAATTGTGCGCTTGAGTTTAACGGGTAACGTCAGTATGATTACGCGTCAATTTTTCAGCTGCATTCAGAGGTGTGTTTCATTTATTAGATGAATCACAACCTATAACGTTCCTTGCTTCCGTGGGCCGCAGCTGACCCTGACAGGAGGCTGAATAATCCGTAAGGAGCAATTTCGATGCGTCATTACGAAATCGTATTTATGGTCCATCCTGACCAGAGCGAACAGGTTCCGGGCATGATCGAGCGTTACACTGGTGCTATCACTGGTGCACAGGGCACGATCCACCGTCTGGAAGACTGGGGCCGCCGTCAGCTGGCTTACCCGATCAACAAACTGCACAAAGCACACTATGTTCTGCTGAACGTAGAAGCGCCGCAGGAAGTGATTGACGAGCTGGAAACGAACTTCCGCTTCAACGACGCCGTTATCCGCAGCATGGTTATGCGCGTTAAGCACGCGGTAACTGAAGCATCTCCGATGGTTAAAGCGAAAGACGAGCGTCGTGAACGCCGTGAAGATTTCGCTAACGAAGCGGCAGATGACTCAGATGCTGGGGATTCTGAAGAGTAATCCATTATGACGGCTAATCGACTGCGCCTGTCTGGCACTGTGTGTAAGACGCCAGTTCGAAAAATCAGTCCGTCAGGAATTCCTCACTGCCAGTTCGTGCTTGAGCACCGTTCCATGCAGGAGGAAGCCGGGTTTCACCGGCAAGCCTGGTGTCAGATGCCGGTGATTATCAGCGGCAGCACCCATCAGGTGATTACTCAACATATAACGGTCGGCACGCAACTCATTCTCGAAGGCTTTATTAGCTGCCATCAGGCACGCAATGGTCAGAGTCGAATGGTGTTACATGCCGAGCAGATTGAATTGATAGATTCTGGAGACTAGCCAAATGGCACGTTATTTCCGTCGTCGCAAATTCTGCCGCTTCACCGCGGAAGGCGTTCAAGAGATCGATTACAAAGATATCGCTACGCTGAAAAACTACATCACTGAAAGCGGTAAGATTGTACCGAGCCGTATCACCGGTACTCGCGCAAAATACCAGCGTCAGCTGGCTCGTGCTATCAAGCGCGCGCGTTACCTGTCTCTGCTGCCGTACACTGATCGTCATCAGTAATCGGTTGCTGTCTAATAACGACTTTAAGAGGATAAGGTAATGCAAGTTATTCTGCTTGATAAAGTAGCAAACCTGGGCAGCCTGGGTGATCAGGTTAACGTTAAAGCGGGCTACGCTCGTAACTTCCTGGTTCCACAGGGTAAAGCTGTTCCTGCTACCAAGAAAAACGTTGAATTTTTCGAAGCGCGCCGCGCTGAACTGGAAGCCAAACTGGCTGACGTTCTGGCAGCTGCTAACGCACGTGCTGAGAAAATCAACGGTCTGGGCAGCGTTACCATCGCGTCTAAATCAGGCGACGAAGGTAAACTGTTCGGTTCCATCGGTACTCGCGACATCGCTGACGCTGTAACTGCAGCTGGCGTTGAAGTGGCTAAGAGCGAAGTTCGTCTGCCGAACGGCGTTCTGCGCACCACCGGTGAGCACGAAGTTGACTTCCAGGTTCATAGCGAAGTATTCGCGAAACTGGTTGTGAATGTTGTTGCTGAGTAATTTTACTCGGTAATGCGAAAAAGCCGGCCTTGTGCCGGCTTTTTTGTTATTGCGCGCGGATAAAGCTGCCGTCAGGTTGACGGGTAAACAGTACCGGGCCGTTGCCGCTATCGACGGTTAATCCAGTCACCACTCCCTGCGCATTCTGGCGAATCTTCACCTGCTGACCCGTCTGCAGGGCGCTCAGCGGCTGATCGTTACCTTCCACCCGCGCCATGGCAAACACATCACTCACCGGCAAATTGTTATCACGGAACAGCTGTGCCAGCGTCTGGCCTGAGGCCACGGTATAACTGCGCCATTCACCCTGTGAATCGGCTTTTGGCGTGTTGTTTTGCGCGTTGTTGTTGTCATAAATATCCGCCTGCATCGGCACCTCTTTAGCCGCGTTATCGCTGACCGGGCGCTCCACCGGATACTGAGGGGTACTGGACGGCCACAGAAACGCCAGCAGGATAATCACCAGTGCAATCACGATACCGCGACGGTGCAAGGCAGGTAGTGGGTCCATCCAGCGGACATTATCCAGCAAATGCCAGATACGGCTCAGGCTGCCGGGCAGGCGGGAAGGGGTAGCAGAAGCCATTCGTGGTTCCTCCTCACTGGTAACCGGGCGTTTGCCTTGCGGCAGCAAGTTCCGCAACCAGGGTAAAGTACGCGGGGTGCGCGTCCTGCGACGTCGTGGGGCGATCTGGCCCATGTATTCTCTCTTATCTCGACGGTGGAAAGGTTTATCCTTCCCTTAAATGTAGTATGGGCAATGCTGGCGCGAAGTGCCTGCCAGCATTGAAAATTTTGACCCGTATATTGTTTCTCTTTCCCTGATAAATGTCATCTGCGATGCGCGAGATTTTACGCCAGCGGCCAGCGCTGTTATGCTGCCGTTTCTATTTTTTTCTCCGGGATTAAGGAATCAAGATGACGACCCCTTCATTCGACAGCGTCGAAGCACAAGCAAGTTACGGTATTGGTTTACAGGTAGGCCAGCAGCTGCTGGAGTCCGGACTGCAGGGTCTGCAGCCGGAAGCGCTGCTCGCGGGCCTGCGCGACGCGCTGGAAGGGAATTCACCGGCAGTTCCGGTTGATGTGGTACATCGTGCGCTGCGTGAAGTACACGAGCGTGCGGAAGGCGTGCGCCGTGAGCGCGTCCAGGCAATGGCGGCGGAAGGCCAGAAATTCCTCGATCAGAACGCACAGCGTGAAGGCGTGAGCAGCACCGAATCAGGCCTGCAATTCAGCGTCATCAAACAGGGTGATGGGGCTATCCCATCTCGTCAGGACCGTGTACGTGTACACTACACCGGTAAACTGATCGATGGCACCGTGTTTGATAGCTCTGTGGCACGTGGTGAACCGGCAGAATTCCCGGTTAGCGGCGTCATCGCTGGCTGGATTGAAGCCCTGACCCTGATGCCGGTCGGCTCCAAATGGGAACTGGTGATCCCACACAACATTGCCTACGGTGAGCGCGGTGCTGGCGCATCGATCCCACCATTCAGCACGCTGATCTTCGAAGTCGAGCTGCTGGAAATTCTGTAAGACGCAGTCAGGGCGGCGGCTGCCGCCCTTCATTTCTTCTTTCTGCTGTAAATTCACCCGCCAGCAAGGTGATGATTATTTCAGCACTTTTTGTACGCATTTTCAGCGTATAACCCTTCACTGTTTCCTTCATCTCATCAACACGGCCTTTTCCCTGCTGATTGTTGCAATTCCAGATCATAATCCGGGGAAGAATGAAGACGATTTAACCCATTTTTAACTTTTGTGGCTGCTCCTGATGGTCGGAGACGGTGATTTTCTGAAAAAGTCTGAGTGCAGGTCGATAATTCTGGCGTTTCAGACGTGGTGGCAGACAATGAACTATGATATTGATATTAAAATAGATTGCTCCCGCGACTGGCGTGAACCTCGGAATAAACAGGTCGCCTGCTAAAATAGTTACAGGTTTGCTGTTTGCAGCGAGCAAGCAGATTCAGCAGAAAAGAGGTGAAGAATGTTAGAGCAAATTTGCCAGCTGGCGCGTGCCGCAGGTGATGCGATTATGCAGGTCTATGATGGCGCGCAGCCGATGGACATCGAACGTAAGGCAGATGATTCGCCGGTTACGGCAGCCGACCTCGCTGCACATCAGGTGATTCTGAGTGGGCTACAGGCCCTGACGCCCGAAGTCCCGGTGCTGTCCGAAGAAGATCCTCCAGCCTGGGAAATCCGTCAGCAATGGCAGCGCTACTGGCTGGTCGATCCGCTCGATGGCACCAAAGAGTTTATCAAGCGCAACGGTGAGTTCACGGTGAATATCGCGCTGATTGAAAAAGGAAAGCCGGTGCTGGGTGTAGTTTACGCACCGGCTATTGGCGTGCTTTATTCTGCTGCTGAAGGCAAAGCCTGGAAAGAAGAGGGCGGACACAAAACCCAAATTCATGTCCGCGATGCGCGTCCGCCGTTGGTGGTGGTGAGCCGTTCACATTTCGACAAAGATGCAGAACTGCAGGAGTATCTGCAGCAGCTGGGCGAGCACCAGACAACGGCCATCGGCTCCTCATTGAAATTCTGCCTGGTGGCAGAAGGCAAAGCCCAGCTCTATCCACGCTTTGGGCCGACCAACATCTGGGATACCGGTGCCGGACACGCAGTGGCAATTGCCGCAGGTGCGCATGTGCATGACTGGCAGGGTAAGACCCTCGACTATGCACCGCGAGAATCCTTCCTTAACCCGGGTTTCCGCGTCTCCCTGTTTTAGCCGATCCCGTAGCGGCGCGATTTATCGCGTCGTTACGACAGCAGCTTATGCAGTAACGTGATCACCTGCTGAACTTCCTGCTGCGTCAGTGCGCCATCTTTGGCGTATTGCACCCGTCCATTCTTATCCAGCACCACAATTGCGGAGCCTCCTTCCTCCAGCTGCCAGGCTTTGCGCGCGTTGCCATTGCTATCGACAATGAATTGCGACCACGGATACTGCTGTTTATTGCTTTCGATACTGCTGCGCACAAACATGCCGGTGCCGGGGATGGCATCGTCAGTATTGACCACGGTGGTGGTCTGGTAGCGGTCGTGTGGCAATTTGGCGGCTTTAATGGCTTCAATCAATGCTGCATTCATTTCTTTCGCTGAAGAACGCCCGGCGATATGCATGATGACGCGCACTTTGCCTACCAGCTGCGCGCTATTCCACGGACGATAGCTGAACTTGTCCTGAAGGTAGATCAGTTCCCCTTTGTCATTGACGCCGACCGCAGGGACACGCTCGCCTTGTTTGAACAGATGTGCCGCAGCGAGATTGGGCAGAAGTAGTGCCAGTGCTAACACCATGTGTGGCAATCGCATAAATGTGGCTCCTTGGTGATCCGACCAGTTGGTCATGTTCCTGCAATATTAAGCGTGGATGATGCGCCCTGTCGCGACGAGTTAACAGCTTTGTAACCGACGCCACAATTCCTTAATCACTGAAGGTTTATACTGGATTCTGTGAGCTCGATAACAGAGTGTTCTGTAATGATGTGTCAATTCAGTAAAAAATTCATTTTTTCGGAACATCCGCAGCGCAGGATGTTCTATAGTTTAGGCCTCATTTGCGCTTCATGGGCTCGTACCGATTTTGGCAACGAAGAAGCGTTTTATTTCTGTACAGGAGTTAGAACAACATGAAGATCTTCCAGCGTTATAATCCGCTGCAAATTGCGAAATACGTAAAAACGCTATTTAAAGGAAGGTTGTATATCAAGGACGTAGGCGCATTCGAATTCGATAAAGGGAAGGTGCTTATCCCTCGCGTCAAAGACATACAGCATCTGAGCGTGATGTCTGAAATCAACCGCCAGGTACTGCGACTACAAGCTGAGTACAACTAAGCAAAAGAAAGGGCGCCGATGGCGCCCTGAATTTTTGTCGCGGCGCGATTCATCGCGCGTTTTCCACAGAGGAGCTGTCATCTGCATCAGTCCCCGCATTTTTAGCGACATTCAGCACCGGCGGGCGCTCATCGATACGTGTGACCAGCAGCTGGTCGATGCGATAGCTGTCAATATCCACCACTTCAAACTTAAAGCCGGCAAACTTCACAAAATCGGTTCGTTTCGGGATCTTACGCAGCATATACATCATAAAGCCGCCGATGGTTTCATAGTTACCCGACTGCGGAAACTCATCGATATGCAGCACGCGCATCACGTCATCAATAGGCGTACCGCCTTCCACCAGCCATGAATTTTCATCACGCGCCACAATCTGTTCTTCCAGACCCTGGCCCACCAGGTCACCCATCAGCGTGGTCATCACATCATTCAGGGTAATAATGCCGACCACCAGCGCGTATTCGTTCATGATCACCGCGAAGTCTTCACCCGCCGTTTTGAAACTTTCCAGCGCTTCAGACAGCGTCAGCGTATCCGGCACAATCAGCGCGGAGCGAATCTGCACACCGCTATTCAGCGCCATGCTCTGGTTGCCCAGCACGCGCAGCAGCAGCTCTTTGGAATCGACATAGCCGACGATATGGTCGATATCGCCATCGCAGACGAGGAATTTCGAGTGAGGATGTTCGGCGATTTTCGTTTTGAGGCTGCTCTCGTCTTCATGCAGATCAAACCAGATGATATTTTCGCGTGACGTCATTGAAGACGGTACGGTGCGCGACTCCAGCTCAAACACGTTTTCAATCAGCTCATGTTCCTGCTTACGCAGCACCCCGGCCAGCGCTCCTGCTTCCACCACCGCGTAGATATCATCGGAGGTGATGTCATCTTTACGCACCATTGGCAGTTTAAAAATGCGGAAGAAGACGTTTGCGAGGCCGTTAAACAGCCACACCAGCGGACGGAAGACCAACAGGCAGAAACGCATCGGATTGATAATGCGCAGCGCAATGGTTTCCGGCGCGATCATGCCCACCCGCTTCGGGGTTAAATCGGCAAACAGGATGAACAGGCTGGTGACGATAGTGAAGGAGCAGATGAAGCTCAGTTGATCGGCCAGCTCCGGTGACATAAAACGATTGAACAGCGAACTGAAAGCCGGTGAAAACGCGGCATCGCCGACGATACCGCCGAGGATGGCCACGGCGTTAAGGCCGATCTGCACCACGGTGAAGAACATACCGGGCGTCTCCTGCATCTTCAGGACACGCTGTGCGTTGATATTGCCTTCGTCGGCCAGCAGTTTCAGCTTGATCTTGCGGGCAGCAGCCAGCGAGATCTCCGAGAGGGAGAAAAACGCACTGATAATAATCAGTAAAAGAATGACAAGTAAGCTATCGAGCATAAAAGATCCGTTGGGTTAATCACTTGTCATTTTTGGCCTGGGCAGCATGGGAATGGGTGTACGTCCGGTACTCACCAATCAAACAGGGCTATCCGTGCCAAAAATGTCTGCGCCAATTCGACAAGGCAGTTAAGCGTCGGGGCAGAAATGAATGCAGGTGTTGCCTGCAGGACGCTGATTATAGCAGCAGCGCTTATGATGCCGCTAGCGGAGACGTCAGGCGGCTTAAGATTAGTCTGAGTGCGTGCCGACAAACCGCAGAAGCACCGCTTCGTTGTTGTATCGATCCCGTCATTTGCCGACAATAGTGACGATTTGGCTTAATTGCCGCGTTTACACAGCTGTTCGGGGAAAAGAGCGGCTATGCTGATGGGTATGCCTGCACTGGATTTTACCCACGAAACAGATACATGCCCTGCGGAATAGGGGCAGGCATTATTAACAGGAGTAAGCGTGCCACGATTTCATGTTTATTGCATAGCCAGCCTGCTGCTGGTTGCACCCGCCCTTCAGGCGGCGAAGGTGCGATTGCAGCTGGAAGGTTTATCCGGGGATTTAGAGAAAAACGTCAGGGCACGTCTCTCCACCATTGGTAGCGACGAAGTTTCTAACGATGGCCGTTTCCGCGCACGCGTTTCCGTGGCGGTTAAAGAAGGCCTGCGCGCGCTCGGTTACTATGAAACGCAAATTGATTTTGAATCGCGTCCGGCACCGCCACAGGGTGGACGTCCGGTATTGATCGCGCGCGTCACGGCAGGAGAGCCGGTAAAGATTGGTGGCAGCACCATCGTGGTGGAAGGTGCGGCGAAAAACGATCCCGATTACCAGGCCTGGGTTAAGCAGGGCACGCCCAAAGTGGGCACACAGCTTAACCACGGTGATTACGACAGATTTAAAAGCGGTTTTTCCAGCCTGGCACTGCGTAATGGTTATTTTGATGGTGACTTTAAGCAAAGCCAGCTTGGTGTATCAGTCGAACGTCGCGAGGCTTTCTGGGATATCGACTACGACAGTGGTCCGCGCTATCGCTTTGGCGATGTCACTTTCCAGGGCTCGCAGATTCAGGAAGCCTACCTGCGCAATCTGGTGCCGTTCAAAAAGGGTGATCCGTACAGCTCACGCGATCTGGCTGAGCTGAACCGTCGCCTCTCCGCCACCGGCTGGTTCAATTCGGTGGTGGTGGCCCCGGAGTTTGCCAAAGGGCGTGAGACGAAGGTACTGCCACTCAATGCAGTGGTCTCCCCACGGGTAGAAAATACGCTGGAAACCGGTATTGGCTATTCCACCGATGTTGGCCCGCGTCTGAAAGGCACCTGGAAAAAGCCCTGGATCAACGACAGCGGCCACAGCCTGACCACCAGTGCCTATATTTCTGCTCCGGAACAGCAGATCGATCTGAGCTACAAAGTCCCGCTGCTGAAAAGCCCGCTGGAACAGTACTATACCTTCTCCGCCGGGGTGAAACGCACCGATCTGAACGATACCAAAGCCGATACCAATACGCTCGGCGTATCACGTAACTGGGACAGCAGCAGTGGCTGGCAGCGCGCGGTCAACCTGCGCTGGAGCCTCGATCACTTTACCCAGGGCAGCGTCACCAACACCACCATGCTGATTTATCCAGGTGTCAGCCTGAGCCGCACGCGTTCACGCGGGGGGTTGATGCCCACCTGGGGTGACTCGCAGCGCTATTCCGCCGATGTGTCGGATACCACCTGGGGATCGGATGTCGATTTCCTGATCCTGCAGGCGCAAAACGTCTGGATCCGTACCCTGGGTGAGAAAAATCGTTTTGTGATACGCGGCAATCTCGGTTGGATCGAAACCAACGACTTCGACAAAGTGCCACCTGACCTGCGCTTCTTCGCCGGGGGTGACCGCAGTATTCGCGGCTACAAATATCAGGGCATCTCGCCACGTGATGACAATGGCAAGCTGACCGGTGCATCCAAACTGGCGACCGGTTCGCTCGAATATCAATACAACGTGAGCGGCAAATGGTGGGGAGCGGTGTTTATCGACTCCGGTGAAGCGGTTAACGATATCAAACAAAGCAACTTCAAAACCGGTGCGGGCTTCGGTGTGCGCTGGGCCTCTCCGGTCGGGCCGATCAAACTCGATATCGCCCGGCCGATTGGTGATAGTGAGGAGCACGGAGTGCAATTTTATATCGGACTGGGGCCTGAACTATGAAGCTGTGGAAAAAGGTCCTGATTGGTTTTGGTATTTTTCTGCTGCTGATCTTTGGCAGCGTGGCTTTCCTGATTGGCACCACTCCGGGTTTGCATCTGCTCCTGAAGGGGGCCGATCGCTGGGTGCCGGGTTTGTCGATCAACAAGGTTGAAGGTGGCTGGCGCGATCTGACGCTGAGCGGAGTGAAGTACACCATGCCGGGGGTCAGCGTCGATGCCGGGCGCTTCCATCTGGCGCTCAATCTCAACTGCCTGCTGCACTCGTCGGTATGCGTTAACGACATCGCGTTGCAGGATGTCAGCGTGGTGGTGGATAGCAAACAAATGGCACCGGCCAGCGCCACCCCGCCGGAGCAGGAGAGCGGCAGCACCAACCTCAGCACGCCTTATCCCATCACGCTGAGTAAAGTCGGGCTGCACAACATCAATGTCAAAGTGGATGACACGGCGATTTCGCTGCTCGATTTCACCACCGGCATGCACTGGCAGAATCGTGACCTTCAACTTTTGCCTACCCATATCGAAAGTTTGCTGATTGCACTGCCGAAAGCAGCCAAAGTGGCGGATGAGCAAGTGGTGCAGCCGAAAGTGCAGCAGCCTAAGCCGGATGAAAAACCGCTGGGTGAGACGTTGCAGGCGATGTTCGCGCAACCGCTGCTGCCTGCCCTGCCGGACTTTCAGCTGCCGCTGGATATCACCGTGCAGGAGCTGACGGGCAAACAGCTGCGTATTACTGGCGATACCGATGTCACCATTAACAGCCTGTTGCTGAAGGCCCGGACTGCCGATCGTCATCTGCAACTGGAAACCTTCGCGGTGGATTCGACTCAGGGGCAACTCAACGCCAGCGGCGATGCCACTCTGGCGGATAACTGGCCGGTAAACTTTGCCCTTAACGGTGCGGTGAATCTCGACCCGATTAAGGGCGAGAAGATTAAAATGAATCTCAGCGGTGCGCTGCGTGATGAGCTGAAACTGGCGCTCAATTTGTCCGGCCCGGTACAGGCGCAGCTGGATGCTGCGGCACAGCCTGCCGTAGCTGGGTTGCCGTTATCGCTCAAACTTGCCAGCCCGCAACTGCGCTGGCCGCTGACCGGTCCGGTGCAATATCAGGCCGATAATCTGGATTATCAGTTCAGGGGCAAAGCCACCGATTATGTGATGTCATTGCGTACTGCTGTGAAGGGTGAAGGCGTGCCGCCTGCGGATATTTCTCTTGATGGCAAAGGGAATGTGCAGCAGTTCAGCCTCGACAAACTGCGCGTGGCGGCGTTGCAGGGCAATATTGACCTGACCGCGCTGGTGGACTGGAGCAAAGCGATTAGCTGGCGCAGTGAACTGACGCTGTCGGGTATCAACACGGCAAAACAATACCCGGACTGGCCGGCGAAGCTGGATGGTAAAATCGCCACGCGCGGTAGCCTGTACGGCGGCAGCTGGCAGCTGAGCGTGCCGCAGTTGCAGCTGAAAGGTAACGTAAAACAGAACGCGGTGAGTGCTGACGGCTCTCTGACCGGCAATAGCTACAACCAGTGGAAAATCCCGGGTATAAACCTGGTGCTGGGACGTAACCATGTGGACGTCAAAGGCGAACTGGGTGATGCGTTGAATCTGGACGCCAATATTGATGCACCGCATCTCGACAACGCGTTACCGGGCCTCGGCGGGGTGGCGAAAGGCACCATCAAGGCTCGCGGGACGCTACAGGCTCCGCAGCTGCTGGCCGATCTCACCGCCACTGGCCTGCGCTGGCAGCAGCTGCAAATTGCGCGCGTGATGCTGCAGGGGGATGTGAAATCCAGTGACCAGGTAGCGGGTAAATTGCAGTTGCGGGTGGAGCAGCTAAAACAGGATGCGCTGGCGATTAAATTGCTGACGCTCAATGCCGACGGCAACGAGAAGCAGCATCAGCTAAAACTTGAGGTGCAGGGTGAACCGGTCTCCGGCCAGCTGGCGCTGAATGGCAGCTTTGATCGCAAAACCCAGCACTGGCAGGGCTCGCTGAATAACACCCGCTTCGATACCCCGGTGGGCGAGTGGCGTCTGACGCGTGCCATGGCAATTGATTATCTCAACAGCAAGCAGACTGCCACCATTGGGCCACACTGCTGGCAGAATCCGAACGCGCAACTCTGCGTGCCGGAACCGATTGAAGCAGGAGCCAATGGTCATGCGCACGTGGTGCTCAGCCGCTTTGATTTGGCGATGCTTAAACCGTTCCTGACGGATGAAACCAAACTGGCAGGGGTGTTCAGCGGTGATGCACGGGTTAACTGGACTGCCGACGGCGCGTTGCCAACCGGCACTGTCTCGCTGAAGGGTAATGGCGTTAAAGTGGAGCAGGATGTGCAGGGCAACACCTTGCCGATCGCTTTCGATACCTTGAACCTGAACGCCGCACTGCGCAATGGCCGTGCCCAACTCGACTGGCTGATTCGTATCGCCAACAATGGTCAGTTGAGTGGTGACGTACAAATTGCCGATCCGCAGAAGCGTCGCCAGCTGTCGGGTAACGTTAATATCAACAATATTTCGCTGGCGATGTTCAACCCGGCATTGATGCAGGGTGAGAAAATCAAAGGCAGCCTCAACAGCGCCCTGCGCCTTGGCGGCACTCTGCAACAGCCGCAGGTGTTTGGTCAGCTGGGCTTAAGCGGCGTAAACGTAGAAGCCAGCTTTATGCCGGTTGCCCTCACTGCCGCCAATCTCAACATGGTGTTTAACGGCATGAGTTCTACCCTTAATGGGTTGATTCAGACCGCGCAGGGCAACATCAATCTCAACGGTAACGCTGACTGGAGCCAGCTGAATAACTGGCGAGCGCGTATTGCTGCGCAGGGCAGCCGGGTGCGCGTCACCGTGCCACCGATGGTGCGTATGGACGTGTCGCCAGACCTGGTATTTGAAGCGACACCCGCCGCCTTCAATCTTGATGGCCGGGTCGATATTCCGTGGGCGCGCATCACAGTGCAGGAAGTACCGGAAAGTGCGACCGGCGTGTCGTCGGATGAGGTCATGCTGGACCAGAACCTGAAGCCGATTCAGCCAAAAACCACGGCGATCCCGATTAACAGCAATCTGGTCATCCATGTGGGTAACGATGTCCGCCTGTCTGCCTTTGGCCTGAAAGCGAAGCTGAACGGTGATCTGAAGCTGGTGCAGGATAGAACCGGGCTCGGCTTAAACGGCCAGATTAATATCCCGGATGGTCGCTTCCACGCTTATGGTCAGGATCTGATTGTGCGCAAAGGTGAGCTGCAATTTGCCGGACCGCCGGATCAGCCCTATCTGAACCTGGAAGCTATTCGTAACCCGGATTCTACTGAGGATGACGTCACCGCAGGTATCCGTGTCACCGGGTTAGCTGATGAGCCAAAAGTCGAAATCTTCTCCGACCCGACGATGTCGCAGCAGGAGGCGCTGTCTTATCTGTTACGTGGTCAGGGACTTGATGCTAATGGTGACAGTAATGCACTAACTTCAGCGTTAATTGGCCTGGGGGTTGCACAAAGTGGGCAGGTTATGGGTAAAATCGGTGAGACGTTCGGCGTCAGTAACCTTGCGCTTGATACCACCGGCGTTGGCGATAGCCAACAGGTGCAGGTGAGCGGTTATGTGCTACCGGGTCTGCAAGTAAAATACGGTGTTGGCATATTTGATTCACTGGCGACCTTAACCTTGCGTTATCGCCTGATGCCCAAACTTTATTTGGAAGCCGTGTCTGGTGTTGATCAGGCACTGGATTTGCTCTATCAGTTTGAGTTTTAGCAATGCGAATAATTGTCTACGGCAGTTTACGGCGCAAACAGGGAAACAGTCACTGGATGACGAATGCGCAATGGCTTGGTGACCACCAGATTGAAGGGTACGAACTCTACAATCTCGGTCACTACCCCGGCGTGGTTGAGGGTGAGGGTAATGTCTTTTGCGAGGTGTATCGCATCGACGCTATCACCCTTGGCGAATTGGATGCCCTGCGCACCAAAAATGGCGAATACAAACGCCAGTTAATCCAGACGCCCTTCGGCAGCGCCTGGCTGTACGTTTACCAGCGTCCGGTTACCGGTCGCACGCGCATCATCAGTGGTGACTGGTTGCAGCGTGACGACGAATCAGATGCATAAATAAAAACACCGTCCAGTTGGACGGTGTTTTTTTATGCGCGGGAGGCAGCAGAATTATTTCTTCTGCGCGCGCTCGTAGGAAGAGATGATCTCGGCTTTGGCCGCTTCGGCGTTATCCCAGCCGTCAACTTTAACCCATTTGCCTTTTTCCAGATCTTTGTAGTGTTCAAAGAAATGGGTGATCTGTGCACGCAGCAGTTCCGGCAGATCGTTCACATCTTTGATGTGATCGTATTCTTTGCTCAGCTTGGTGTGCGGTACGGCCACCAGTTTGGCATCTTCACCGGATTCGTCGGTCATTTTCAGCACGCCAACCGGACGGCAACGGATCACAGAACCCGGCTCCAGCGGATACGGGGTCGGCACCAGTACGTCAACCGGGTCACCATCCAGAGACAGGGTGTGGTTGATGTAACCGTAGTTGCACGGATAGAACATGGCGGTAGACATGAAACGGTCTACAAACAGGGCGCCAGACTCTTTGTCTACTTCATATTTGATCGGATCGGCATTGGCCGGGATCTCGATGATGACATAGATATCTTCTGGCAGATCTTTACCTGCGGGCACCTGGTTCAAACTCATCTGGCTTTCCTTCATTAGTCGTAAGTTGAGTGTCGGCTATTATAGCCAACTGACTCTGAAAGTATGCCCCCTTTTTGGCGTTTCGGAATGGTCCAGCCGCTTACTTCGCCGCGACAAACAACGAGACGATACCTGCGGCAATCAAGGGTCCGACTGGAACGCCGCGGAAGAAGGCCACACCAATCACCGTCCCAATCAGCAAGCCGCCAATCACCGAAGGTTGTGCGCTCATAAAATGCACGCCACGGCCACCAAGCCAGGCCACAAACACACCTACCAGAATTGCCACAATCGATTGCCAGTTTGCGAACGACTTAATCAGCGAGGACGCGGGCAGTGAGCCGCTGGCCAGTGGGGCCATCACCGCCACGGTAAGAATAATGATGCCGAGCTGAATTCCCTGTTTTTCCACATAGGGGAAGAATTGTGCCAGCGGGGTAATTTTGATCACCAGCAGAATCAGAATCGAGATGGTGACAGCGTTGTTATGAACGAAATAACTGAGCACAGCGAGGCAAACCAGAATAATGGTGGAGGCATAAGCAGCCATGATTTCTCCCAGAGGATTGAAGGGGCACTGGCAACGACCAGCGCGAAGCGGTTTTTTTTACCGCCCCCATTTATCAACAATCATCGGGATTGGCGCAACTGCCTTTGTTAATTGATTGCAGCATCAGGGCCTGATTGCGCACCAGGCTGACGCCCTGTGCCCCCACCGAGAGCGACGCCATCGTGCCCTGGTTGGCAAAGAAATAGCTCTTGCTGGCATCCAGCCAGCTGTTGCGGTAAGCCAGCCAGGCACGTTGGGCGCTACGCAATTTGGCTTTAGGTTCACCGGTTAATTTTTTCATTGCCTGCTCGTATTGCTGATTCATCTCCTGATCCCATGCTTTATTTGCACTGTCGTAACATTGCGTTAGCGCGACAGTGCTGGATTCCTTATTCAGGCACTGCTGTAACTGCTGGTCGATAGTATTTTCCTGCGCAGCCGCATAACCACTCAGTAACAGACAGGCAACCAGCAACCTTTTATACATCGTGATATTCCTTATTCGGGATGAAAGTGACTTTAGCCATTCTGAAGGTCGGGTGATCATCAGCCCATTGACCATCAACAGTGGTTAAAGTTTAGCAAAGTGACTGCCGATAACTTATCCGTTTTAGGGCTGCTGGATTTCTGCCTTTTTTCATACACACGGGTACTATCATGATCAAAAATTTATCAATACGGACCGGTCTACTCACTTTACTCGCTTTTATGACGCTGCTGCTGCTGGCGGTCAGCACCCTGGGCATTTACGCCATCAACGCAGGTAACCAGTCGCTGGATGTTATCAATCGCATCCAGGGCGTTGAACTCAACAGCCTGTACCAGAGCAACGCAGATCTGATGCGCGCCCGCGCCAGTGGCGCTCTGGCGGTGCGTAAGATCGAAATCGGCCTGCTGGATGAGGGGGCCGCAGTGACCAAACTTGCGCAGGCTGATGTCGCCACTTCGCAGCAGCACCTGAAGGATTTTGTCGATGCTGGCACGGTGACGGCACAGGGTAAAGCGCTGGCGGATGCAGTGGCCGCCAGCTTTGCTGCCTATCTGCAACAGGGCATCTCACCGATGATGGATGCGTTGCAGAAGCAATATACCGATGAATATTACACGGTGCTGGAGGGCAATCTCTCGACGCTGGCCGCCAATTACGCCAAAGCGGTGCAGGATTTCAGCCGCTATGCCGATCAGGTGTCAGCCGATCGACTGGCCCAGGCCGCGCGCAACGAAATACAGATGAAAGTCCTGATTGGCGTCGCAGTGCTGATGACACTGCTGATGATTGTGCTGGCATGGCAGTTGCTGCGTCGTTTGTTACTGCGTCCACTGGAGGGGGCGATTGGGCATCTGCAACAAGTCGCAGAGGGGGATTTATCGCAGGCACTGCCGGCAACCGCCAATAATGAACTGGGTCGACTCAATCAGGCGCTGGCTGCCATGCAGCTGGCCTTGAGTGATTCGGTCAGTCAGGTACGCGAAGCCAGCCTGCAAATTGATGTTGGCAGCCGTGAACTGGCGGCAGGGACGGTGCATTTGTCGCAGCGCACTGAAGAATCGGCGGCCTCGCTGGAGCAAACTGCCGCCAGCATGGAGCAGCTCACCGCAACGGTGCGCCTCAACGCCAGTAACGCCCATCAGGCGCACCAGCTGGCGAACAGCGTTTCGGATACTGCCGATCGCGGTGCCGAAGTGGTGTGTTATGTGATGGAGAAGATGCGGGAAATTACCCATAGTTCCGACCGTATCGCCGATATTCTCGGCGTGATTGATGGCATCGCGTTCCAGACCAATATTCTCGCGCTGAATGCGTCCGTGGAAGCGGCGCGTGCCGGTGAGCAGGGACGGGGTTTTGCCGTGGTGGCGAATGAGGTTCGTACCCTGGCAGGCCGCAGCGCCACCGCCGCGAAGGAGATTCGTGAGTTGATTAGCGAATCGCAGGTCCGGGTCAAAGAGGGCACTGACATGGCCACGCAGGCGGGTGAAACCATGGATGAAATCTCCAGTGAAGTGATGCGTGTCACGGCGCTGATGAAGGAGATTTCGGTTGCATCTGAGGAGCAAAGCCGCGGTATTGAGCAGGTGAATCAGGCGGTGACGCAGATGGATGAAGTGGCGCAGCAAAACGCCGCCCTGGTGGAGGAAGCCAGCGCCGCGACACAATCGCTGGAAGCGCAGTCGCAGCAGTTGCAGGCGTCTATGGCGCAGTTCCGCATAACGACGGTGTAAATTAAGGCATGTTTTGTAACGGCGCGATCTATCGCGCCATTACACATTAATCGCCACATCACTGATAATATTCTGCTATGTTAATCAGAAATATATATCAGGGAGACGATAATGATTTCTACCGTGGTCGAGAATATTGCTACCTTGTTAAATGCCATCAAGAATGATCCTGTTAATACCGTTTTAGTTTTAGTTTTCTTCCTCATCCTTGGTGTGCTGAAAAGTGTTTTTTCACAGATTAAGCTTGAGCATATTCTCAAAAATACCTTGAATAACAGAATAAAGTTCATTGTCAGCCAGCTGGATAACGAATTCCTGAGCAATGAGGAACGCCACCGACTCTCTCGCCAATACACGCAGTTGGTCAATCAAAGAATGTATGGCATTGAGAATCGTCATATTCAGGATGAAGTGATTAAAATTATCGACCACTCCAGCGAAATAAAGAGTAATAAATACTTTTCCATGCACCGACATTATCTCAGTATGAATGATGCTGGTGAGGTTTTTATTAATCCTAAAAAAATCACGGAACGATATTTAGAGGCGGCGACTTTCGTAGGTTTGGGTGTGATTATTATATTCTTTGCTATTTTTGTTGGCACCCACGCCACGGCACCCGGATTACTTTTCCTGGTGGTAGGTGTGCTGTTTTACGTACTGGGCCTGGGGCATTTCCCGGTCGGGAAATGGGGGCGCAGGAAAGCTGAGAAAGAAATTGACGATTTTTACCAGCAACAAAAAGCCCGCATCACGCGGGCTTCCGTAAGTGATACCAATCAGCCCTGATGATCGTCCGGGAACTCACGCAGGAAACGCTCGACGTCATCCACCATGGCGTCGTTGCCGCAGAAGAACGGGCAGCGCTGGTGCAGGGTTTCTGGCTGGATATCCAGGATACGGTTTTTACCGTCGCTGGCTTTACCGCCCGCCTGCTCTGCCAGGAAGGCCATCGGGTTGCATTCATACAGCAGACGCAGCTTACCTTTCGGATGGCTGGCGGTGCTTGGGTAGAGATAAATGCCGCCTTTCAGTAGGTTACGGTGGAAGTCTGCCACCAGGGAACCGATGTAGCGTGAGGTGTAAGGACGGTGAGTGGCGATATCCTCTTCCTGACAGAACTTCAGGTATTTTTTCACACCCTGCGGGAAGCGAATGTAGTTACCTTCGTTGATGGAGTAGGTGTAGCCCTTCTCTGGGAAGGTCATACGTTCGTGGCTCAGGCAGAACACCCCCAGTGAAGGATCGTAGGTAAAGGCGTGCACGCCTACACCGGTGGTGTACACCATCATGGTGGAGGAACCATACACCACGTAACCTGCGGCAACCTGCTTGCTACCTGGCTGCATAAAATCAGCTTCGGTCACCGGGGTACCCGGCGCAGATATACGATGGTAGATCGAGAAAATCGTGCCAACGGAAACGTTAACGTCGATGTTGGAAGAACCGTCCAGCGGGTCCATTAACACCACGTATTTGCCGTGCTCCACTCCTTCGAAGATGACGAACTCATCTTCCTCTTCGGAAGCGATACCCGCCACAATGCCACGCGCTTTCAGTGCTGCTTTCAGCTTTTCGTTGGCGAACAGGTCCAGCTTCATCTGCTGCTCACCCTGTACGTTTTCCACGCCACTGGCACCGAGAATATCCACCAGACCCGCTTTGTTGATATCGCGGTGGATAATTTTCGCACCCAGCTTGATGGCTGAAATCAGCGCCGTCAGTTCACCTGTGGCGTGAGGAAAGTCGTGTTGCTTCTCGACGATAAATTCGCCTAACGTTTTCATAACACATTCCCTGAATCTACGATGGAGTGGCAGCAGCTCTAACAAACTGCCAACGTATGGGTACGCAGTTTAGCCGATTGAACTTTAAAAACCATAGTCCTAATCCGTTTCTTCCACCTGCACTCGGCGTTACACTGTGCGCCGAACTTTTGAGTAATGGATCTCTTTATGCGCATTCACATCCTTGGGATTTGTGGCACTTTTATGGGCGGTCTGGCGATGCTGGCGCGCTCACTTGGCCACGAAGTGACCGGCTCTGACGCCAATGTCTATCCGCCAATGAGTACCTTGCTGGAGCAGCAAGGCATTGAATTAACGGAAGGTTATGATGCCAGCCAACTGGACCCAGCACCGGATCTGGTGATCATCGGCAACGCGATGACGCGCGGTAATCCCTGTGTGGAAGCAGTGCTGGAACGCAACATTCCTTACCTCTCCGGCCCGCAATGGCTGCACGATTTCGTGCTGCGCGATCGCTGGGTGCTGGCCGTGGCCGGAACCCACGGTAAAACCACCACAGCCGGCATGGCAGCGTGGATTCTTGAGGCTTGTGGCCTTGAACCGGGCTTTATTATTGGTGGTGTACCAGGAAATTTCGATGTTTCGGCAAAATTAGGAAAAAGCCCGTTCTTCGTTATTGAGGCGGATGAGTACGACAGCGCCTTTTTCGATAAGCGTTCCAAGTTTGTGCATTACTGCCCGCGCACACTGATCCTCAACAATCTGGAATTCGATCATGCGGATATCTTTGACGATCTGCGTGCCATCCAGAAACAGTTCCATCATCTGATCCGCATCGTACCGGGCCAGGGCAAGATCCTGCTGCCGGAACACGATCATAACCTGAAGCAGGTGATGGCCATGGGTTGCTGGAGTGAGCAGGAAACGGTGGGTGACAACGGCCACTGGCAGGCGAAAAAACTGACGCCGGATGCCTCTCGCTGGGAAGCCTGGCTTGATGGCGAGAAAGTGGCGGAAGTGAACTGGGGTCTGGTGGGCGAGCACAACATGCATAACGGCCTGATGGCGATGGCCGCAGCACGTCATGTGGGGGTCAAGCCGGACGATGCCGGTGAAGCGCTGGGACGCTTTATCAATGCACGCCGCCGCCTGGAGCTGCGTGGCGACGTCAACGGCATCAAGGTTTATGACGATTTTGCCCATCATCCAACGGCGATCCTCGCCACCCTGGCCGCGCTGCGCAGCAAAGTGGGCGGCACGGCACGTATTCTGGCGGTGCTGGAACCGCGTTCGAACACCATGAAAATGGGCGTCAGCAAGAATGAGCTGGCACCGTCACTGGGACGTGCCGATGAAGTGTTCCTGTTCCAGCCGCACCATATTCCGTGGCAGGTTGCCGATGTGGCGGATGCCTGCATCCAGCCTGCTCACTGGAGTGCCGATATCGATACGCTGGTAGAAATGGTGGCGAAAGTCGCGCAGCCAGGGGATTCGATTCTGGTGATGAGCAACGGCGGCTTTGGCGGGATTCATCAGAAACTGCTGGAGCGCCTGGGGCGTTAATGTGTAGCGGCGCGATTAATCGCGCGTCTTTTAATGTGCCATGGCACAGACACGCGCGATAAATCGCGCCGCTACAATGCGTTAAGCCTCTGCCAGTTCGCGCAGATACTGGAAAATCTGGCGTGCTGCCTTGGGTGGCTTGTTCGCCGCTTTTTCTTTCTGCGCATTGCGGATCATGCTGCGCAGCTGCTGACGATCGGCCTGCGGATAGAGGTTCACCACCTCGGCCATCACATCATCACCTTGCTCAATCAAACGATCGCGCAAATTCTCCAGTTTATGGAACAACGCGACCTGCTGGTTGTGGCGGTTTTTCAGTTTATCCAGCGCCAGACGAATCGGCTCTTCATCACGGGCGCGCAGCATCTTACCGATCAGCTGCAACTGGCGGCGACGGCCTTCTTTCTTGATACGCTGCGCCAGTTCAATGGCGGCACGTAAATCTTCGTCGAGTGGAATTTTGTCGAGGGAATTTTTCCCCAGTTCAACTAACTCGGCACCCAGGCGTTTCAGCTCCTCGGCATCGCGTTTTATTTCGCTTTTGCTGACCCAGATAATCTCTTCGTCTTCTTCTTCCTGATTATCCGGCACATCATCGAGCCAGTCTTCGGGTTGCTTGGTCATCTCTTGGCTCCCTAAAAAAAAGAGGCTAATCCTACCAGTTTATCGGGGGACTGCGAAATTGTTCTCTGAGTCTGATAGACTCAAAATATTCATACATAAGATTAGACGGCAGGTCGATGAACGTATCTACTCAGGTTGCAGAACAACGTAAAGTGTTGGAACAGGCTGTCGCACAGGCGCTGGAACTGGCGAAAGCCAGCACCGATGGCGCAGAAGTGGCGGTCACGAAAACCACCGGCATCGGCGTCAGTACCCGCTACGGCGAAGTGGAAAACGTCGAATTCAATAGCGATGGCGCGCTCGGCATCACCGTTTATCACCAGAATCGTAAAGGCAGTGCTTCCTCCACCGACCTCAGCCCGGACGCCATCAAGCGAACCGTTCAGGCGGCGATCGATATTGCCCGCTACACCTCAGCTGATCCGTATGCGGGTCCGGCGGATCGCGACCTGCTGGCGTTCGACGCCCCGGATCTCGATCTCTACCATCCGTGGGAGATCGACGCCGATCGTGCGATTGAACTGGCTGCGCAGGCAGAACAAGCCGCGTTACAGGCAGACAAACGTATTACCAACACCGAAGGCGGCAGCTTCAACAGCCATGTGGGCATCAAAGTGTTCGGCAACAGCCACGGCATGTTGCAGAGCTACTGCTCCAGCCGCCATTCACTGTCCAGCTGCGTGATTGCGGAACAAAACGGTGAGATGGAACGTGATTACGCCTACACCATTGGCCGTGATATTCACGATCTGCAAAGTGCTGAGTGGGTGGGCGCCGAATGCGCCCGTCGCGTGCTGTCACGCCTGGCTCCGCGCAAGCTTTCCACCATGAAAGCACCGGTGATTTTCGCGCCGGAAGTGGCAACGGGCTTGTTTGGTCATCTGGTGGGAGCCATCAGCGGCAGCAGCGTCTATCGCAAATCGACTTTCCTGCTCGATGCGCTGGGCACCCAGATCCTGCCGGAATGGCTGACTATCGAAGAGAAGCCGCACCTGCTGAAGGGGCTGGCCTCGACGCCATTTGATAGCGAAGGGGTACGTACCGAGGCGCGTGACATTATCAAAAATGGTGTGCTGCAAAACTGGCTGCTGACCAGCTATTCCGCGCGTAAGCTCGGCCTGCAAAGCACCGGCCATGCAGGCGGTATTCACAACTGGCGCATTGCCGGTCAGGGCCATAGCTTTGACGATTTGCTGAAGCAGATGGGCCGTGGTCTGGTGGTGACGGAGCTGATGGGCCAGGGCGTGAGTGCCATCACCGGCGACTATTCGCGTGGTGCGGCAGGTTACTGGGTTGAGAACGGTGAAATCCAGTATCCGGTCAGTGAAATCACCATTGCCGGAAATCTGAAGGACATGTGGCGCAATATGGTCACCGTCGGCAACGATATTGAAACCCGCAGCAACATCCAGTGTGGATCGGTGCTGCTTCCGGAGATGAAGATCGCCGGGCAGTAATGACATCGCTTCCTGAAGGCAGCCCGCAAGGCTGCCTTTTTTATCTCCACAATAATAAAGGAATGAACGATGCGTAAGCATGTGATTGCAATGTTGTCTCTGTCGCTGTTGTTCTCCAGTGCCAGCCTGTATGCGGCTGATCTGGAGCAGGATATGCATACTTTGAATGATGGGCTGAAAACGGTGAAAAAAACCTCCGATGCCCAGGAAATGCACACCGCGCTCGGCAAGATGCGCCAGGCGGCGGAGGATGCGAAAAAATCCACGCCGGAAAAGCTGGAAGGTCAGCCTGCTGATAGCGCTCAGATCAAGGATTTCCACGCCGGACTGGATTCGCTGATCGCCCAGATTGATGTGGTTGATCAGCTGGCTCAGGCCAACAAACTGGACGAGGCCAAAACCGAAGCGAAGAAACTGGAAGATATTCGCAACGCCAACCATAAGAAATTCCGCTGACAGCCAGGCCAGCCATCTGGCTGGCCTTATTCCCAGGCATAACCCGCCCGATTCTGCCCCATATCCCCATCATTCTGTGCGAAATGTGATGTATTTTGCATTCTTCGTGCATCCTGCGATCTGGCGCACAGTCGCCCGCATGATTTCCACTTTGAGGTGGAAAAGATGCGTCTCCACACCGTCCGGTGGACAGGATAATTTATTTTTAACGCGAATTAACGGTCATTGTCCGCTGTAAACAGGAGTGAGCCAGGTGAGTAGTGAAGCAGTTCCGCTGAAACAGAGCACGCCGGAAGCGATTCAGGCTCTGGCGGATAACGTGATGACGCAGATTGCCGCGCTGTATGCGGCACACCACATCGAACCCAATGCGGTGCAGCAGCTAATGCTGACCTCACACGTGCGGGCCATGGCCTCGCGCTCCCTCACCGGGGAAGCCTTACCGGAAGTGGAAGCGGAGCTATTTGAGGATATCTCACCCGAGACGATGGCGCTGGCACAGCAGGTGGTGGATCTGTTCGGCAACCTGCCACGCGAAGAGGCGTGGTTATTGTCGGTTCACATTGAAGTGGCAAGGTCGAATTAGTCAGAAATTTTAAGAGGAATTGAACATGGTAACAGTAGTGATTGGCGATCGTCTGGGTAAAGGACAAAAAGTGGCAGCGGGCGTCGAGAAAGCCGGTGGCCGTGCGGTGGTGGTGCCGGGTGTGGCGGCGGATATGAAGCTTGGCGACGTGATGAAAGCCGAAAACGCCGACTTTGGCATCTCCTTCTGCGGCAGCGGCGGCGCAGGTGCCATCACCGCACAGAACAAATATGGCTACAAAGCGAAACATGGCATGCGTTCGATTGATGAAGGTGTTACCGCGATCAACGAAGGCGCGACGGTGCTTGGCTTCGGCTTTATGGACAAAGAAGAGCTGGGTGAACGGCTGGTGCAGGCCTGGACGAAAAAACACGGCAGCTAAGCATGAAACAACAATACGTGACTCAGGTGACGGTACAGGGCGCTGGCGACACCAAAGCCAAAGCCTTTGCCGATGCCCTGAGCCGGGTGCAGCAGCAAGTGCTGCGCACCACGCAAAAGATTCTGCTGCGCATTGAACCTCAGGATGTTCGGGTGCTGCGCGCGCAGGAACGCGTCAAGACGGAGAAATTTTTGTTCTTTTTCCTCGCGCGTGAGCGACGGAACTACAGCGTCGAGCTGGAGATAACCGTCAGCGTCACCGTGATCGATACCGAACAGGTGGAATTCACGGCGACACCTTAACAACAGACGAAAAACAAAGGTAAGCGCATGTTTTTAATTATTTTGTTTAAGTCGTTAATCATTGGCGGGTTGGTAGGGGTTGGCGTCGGAGCAGGTGCCGCACGCATGTTTCACGCCCCTACCACGCAGGGCATGGGCGCGTTCCGTACGCTGGGCGAGCTTAACTCCTGTGAAGGCGATCCAGCATCGCACTTCTCCTTTGGTCTCGGCTTTTTCTTTAACGCCTGGGCTTCATCCGTGGCGGCGGGTTCATTCACTCAGGACGTTGACCATCGCATCCTGCCCAACTGGGGCGCGGCGGCACTGATGGTGAAAAACCGCAACGTAGCTGAAACACTACACAACCCGAAAAAAATGGCCATTGCCTGCGGCATCATCGGCATGATCGTGGTGGCTTTCCTCAACAGCACTGCTTCTGCCGTCCCGGCGGCTTTGCAGGTCACCGCCGTTAAGGTGCTGGTCCCTGCGGCTAACTTGCTGGTGAACACCGTGATGCCGGTGATTTTCTGGCTGGCAGCGATTGATGCCGGTAAGAAATCGGGCTTCTGGGCCACCATTTTTGGCGGTCTGGCGCAGTTGATCATGGGCAACGCCGTACCTGGCCTGGTGCTGGGTATCCTGATCGGTAAAGGCGTCGAGGAGAGCGGCTGGAACAAAGTCACCAAAGTGATGATGACTGCCATCGTGCTGCTGTTTGTGCTGAGTGGCTTCTTCCGCGGCTTCGACATGAAACTGCTGCAATCCTTCCAGCTTGGTATTCCTGGCTGGCTGGACATGATCCACAACGGCCTCAGCGGCAAATAAGGAGCCATCAGCATGAACGAAAACAAAGGGTTCTGGTACGCCGACTGGTCATTCCCGATCTTTGTTGGCCTGCTCTCCGCCGGGGTATTTGCCGGTACGCATATGTACTACCTGTACGGCATCGGTGCCTTTAACGAGGTGGCGTTTGTCTCGATGCTGCGTTCCGGCATGGAAACCGGCGTCTACGGTGCGGTCGCGGCCTTTGGTGCCAGCTTCCTGTTCGCCCGCATTATTGAAGGATCGCTGGTGGGGATTCTCGACATCGGCGGGGCGATTCAGACCGGTATCGGCCTTGGTGTTCCGGCCTTGTTGCTGGGCGCGGGAATTGTCTTCCCGGTGGCGAACTTTGCTGCCTCGCTGGCGACCGGCCTGGTGCTGGGCCTGGCGGTTGGCTACATCATCATCCTGGCGCGTAAGTTCACCATTAATCAGAGCGACTCCACCTACGGTGCCGACGTGATGATGGGGGCCGGTAACGCCTCTGGCCGATTCCTTGGGCCGTTGATCATCCTGTCAGCGATGGCGGCGTCGATTCCGATCGGACTCGGCTCGCTGGTGGGCGCGCTGCTGTTCTACCTGTGGAATAAGCCGATTACCGGTGGCGCGATCCTCGGTGCCATGGTGCTGGGCGCGATCTTCCCGGTTTCTCTCTGATGTTGTGCGCGGCCTGGTAACGGGTCGCGCTTAAGGAGTTGATATGTTTGATGTGATTCTGCGCCGTGCGCGTTTGTGCGACGAACAATTGGTCGATATCGCGTGGCAGGACGGCAAAATTGCCGCCGTGGGTACGGTGTCCGGCCCGGCAGCACAGGAACGCGATCTGGCCGGGCGTTACTACGTCAGCGCCGGCTGGATCGACAGCCATGTGCACTGTTACCCGAAATCACCGATTTACCATGATGACGCCGATGCCATTGGTGTGGCGCAGGGTGTCACCACGGTGGTCGATGCGGGCAGCACCGGAGCGGATGACATTGACGATTTTTATCAGCTTACGCGCCAGGTCACCACGGACGTGCGTGCGCTAATCAATATTGCCCGCACCGGCATTGTCACGCAGAACGAACTGGCCGATATGGCGCAGATTGACGGCGAAGCGGTGGTGCAGGCGGTGCAGCGTCGTCCGGATTTTATTGTCGGCCTGAAGGCGCGGATGAGCAGCAGCGTGGTGGGCGAAAACGGCATCCAGCCGTTAATCCGTGCCAAAGCCATTCAGCAGGCTGCCGGTAATCTGCCGCTGATGGTGCATATCGGTAATAACCCGCCCGTGCTGGAAGAGATCGCCGACCTGCTGACCTCCGGCGACATCATCACGCATTGCTACAACGGCAAACCTAACCGCATCCTCACGCCGCAGGGCGAACTGAAAGCGGCGGTGAAAAACGCCATCGCGCGCGGTGTGCGGCTGGATATCGGTCACGGCAGCGCCAGCTTCAGCTTTGAGGTGGCCCGCCAGGCGATTGCCCAGGGCATTCTGCCTGACACCATCAGCTCGGATATTTACTGCCGCAACCGTATCAACGGACCGGTGCATAGCCTGGCGCATGTGATGTCGAAATTTTTCAGCATCGGTATGACGCTGGCTCAGGTGATCGACTGCGTCACCTGGAAAGCCGCTGAGGGGCTGCGTCTGATGCACAAAGGGCGGCTGGCCGTGGGCTATGACGCCGACCTGACCATTTTTACCGTCAAAGAAGAAGCTCGCCCGTTCGTCGATGCTGAAGGCGAACAGGTGCTGGGTGAACAACATGTGTTGCCGCTGGCTGCCGTAGTGGCGGGCCAGTGGTATCTGACTGATGAAGGGAAAACCAATCATGTCTTCGATTTATGAAAAATATGGCCTGAAACAGGTCATTAATGCCTCCGGTCGGATGACCATTCTCGGCGTATCCACACCGGCAGCGGATGTGGTGGATACCGTGAAATACGGCCTCAACCACTACTTTGAGATGAAAGATCTGGTTGATAAAACCGGTGCGTATATCGCGCAGCTGTTGCAGGTGGAGAATGCGGTGGTGGTGTCCTGCGCCTCGGCGGGGATTGCGCAGAGCGTGGCGGCGGTGATCGTCAAAGATAACGCCTGGCTGCTGGAGAACCTGCATGCCGCACCGTTGAGCGTGCCGCACGATATCGTGGTGCCGAAGGGGCATAACGTCAATTTTGGCGCCCCTGTGGGGAGCATGGTGGCGTTAGGCGGCGGACGGCTGGTGGAAGCAGGCTACAGCAACGAATGCTCGCCAGAGCAGCTGGCAGCCGCGATTACGCCGACTACGGCCGCGCTGCTCTACATCAAATCACATCATTGCGTGCAGAAAAGCCATCTCAGTGTCGAACAAGCGGCAGTGGTGGCACGTAAACACGGTATTCCGTTGATTGTCGATGCCGCCGCAGAAGAAGATTTGCAGTGCTATTACCAGATGGGTGCTGACCTGGTGATCTACAGCGGCGCGAAAGCGATTGAAGGGCCGACCAGTGGGCTGGTGATTGGCCGCACGCAATATGTTGAGTGGGTGAAACGTCAGAGCAACGGCATTGGTCGCGCCATGAAGGTGGGCAAAGAGGGCATCCTTGGTCTGACCCAGGCGATTGAAAACTATCTGGTGCAGGAAAAAACCACCGGTGCGCAAATGGTGGAAAAAATGACGCCGTTTATCGCCAACCTCAACACCCTGAAGGGCGTGACTGCACGGGTGGTATGGGATGCCGCCGGACGTGACATTGCACGCGCCGAGATTAAATTTGACGAAGCGCAGACAGGCTGGGGCACCGGCGAGCTGGTACAGGCGCTGAAAACCGGCGTTATCGCCATCTACTTCCGCGGCTACAAAGCCAACGAAGGCATTATTGAAGCTGATGTACGCAGCGTCAGCGCCGATCAGCTGCATACCATTTTTACCGCCATCCAGGCGTTGCTCAACGGGGAGAAACAGGCATGACTCTGACACCGAATTTTTATCAGGGCCGTTTGTGCCTCAATGTACTGGCGGGTTCAAAGCAAAATGCGCGCGACATCTGGCAGGCAGCCGAAGGCCATGTGCTGGTGGGCGTATTATCAAAAAACTACGCCACCACCGAGGCGGCCATCGCCGATATGCGCGAGTACGCTGCACTGATTGATAACGCCATTTCCGTTGGGCTGGGTGCCGGGGATCCGCATCAGTCGGCGATGGTGAGCGCGATTGCCGCCGCGATTCAGCCGCAGCATGTCAATCAGGTGTTTACCGGCGTTGCCACCAGCCGTGCGCTGCTCGGGCAGAATGAAACCGTGGTCAACGGGCTGATTTCCCCCACTGGCACGCCTGGCCTGGTAAAAATCTCTACCGGACCGCGCAGTGCGCAGGGGCCAGATGCCATCGTGCCGATCGCTAGCGCCATCGCGCTGCTGCAGGATATGGGGGGCAGCTCGGTGAAGTATTTCCCGATGGGTGGACTGAAAGCGGTGGACGAATACCGTGCCGTGGCAGAAGCCTGTGCGCGTCACGACTTCTGGCTGGAACCGACCGGCGGCATCGATCTCAGCAACTTTGAGGAAATTGTTCGCATTGCGCTGGAAGCGGGTGTCAGTAAAGTGATTCCGCATGTCTATAGTTCAATTATCGATAGCGCCACTGGCGACACGCGCATTGACGATGTCCGTCAGCTGCTGGCAACGTGCAAGAAGTTGTTGTAACACATAAGTCACAGGTGAAGCCCCTTGAGATTCCCTAACCAGCGTCTGGCCCAACTTTTCGCTGCTCTGCAAAATGAAACGCTGCCGCAGGATGAGCTGGCGCGGCGTTTCTCCGTCTCTACGCGCACGGTGCGTACCGACATTACGGCGTTGAATGCACTGCTGGCGCAGCATGGCGCGCAGTTTGTGCTGGCGCGTGGCGCGGGATATCAGCTGAAAGTGGAAGATGCACGGCGTTTTGGTCAGTTGCAGGCACAAACCGCCGCACCGCTGCGGGTGCCGCGCACTTCGCCGGATCGCGTGCGCTATCTGCTCAGCCGCTTCCTGACGGCGGCTTATTCGCTCAAACTGGAAGATCTGTCGGAAGAGTGGTTTGTCAGCCGGGCCACGCTGCAAAGCGATATGGCTGAGGTGCGTGAATGGCTGGGGCGCTATCACCTGAATATCGAAACCAAGCCACGCTACGGCATGAAGCTGTTTGGCAGCGAAGCGGCGATTCGCACCTGCCTGACCGACCTGCTGTGGCAGATCGATCAGGAAACGCCGGATAGCCCGCTGCTGACGGTGGAAGCCCTGCACAGCGGAATGCTGGAGCAGCTGCAACCGCTGTTGCAGCAATGCTTTACCCATCACGCCATTCGTCTGAGCGATGAAGGCGAGCGCTATCTGCAAATCTATTGTGCGGTGGCGGTGCGGCGTATCAGCGAGGGCTTTCCGCTGAACGATCCCGGAGCCGAGGATGTGGGGGAAGAGGTGCGTGAAGCGGCACACCAGCTGGTTAACCTGATGCTGCCGCTGGTCGGCAAACCCATTTCACAGGCGGAAGAGAACTGGCTGCGCGTCAATATCGCCGCACGCCAGATTCAGGCGCTGGCACCCAGTACCATCAACGCCGACGATGCCGATGCGCTGGTGGATTATCTGCTGAGTTACATCAACACCCACTACAACTACCGGCTGCAACAGGATGAGCAGCTGCGCGCCGATTTGCTCACCCATATTAAAACCATGATCACCCGGGTGCGTTACCAGATCCATATCCCCAATCCGTTACTGAACAACATCAAGCAGCATTACCCGATGGCCTATGACATGACGCTGGCAGCGGTCACCAGTTGGGGCAAATATACGCCGTACACCATCAGCGAAAACGAAATCGGTTTTCTGGTGCTGCACATCGGCGTGGGGCTGGAGCGCCATTATGACGTGGGCTATCAGCGCCATCCGCAGGTGCTGCTGGTATGCGATAGCGGTAATTCCACGCTAAGGATGATTGAGGCGCTGCTGCTGCGTAAGTATCCGCAATTGCAGGTGACGGCGCGCCTGTCGCAACGTGAATATGAGGCGCTCGATTTTATTGAAGAAGATTTCGTTATCTCCACCGCGCGGCTGAGCGAGAAAAATAGCCCGGTGGTGGTGATGTCACCCTTTCCCACCGAATTCCAGCTGGAGCAGCTGGGCAAGCTGGTGCTGGTGGATCGCACCCGCCCTTACATGCTGGAGAAATACTTCGACGCCCAACATTTTCTGGTGGTGGATCAGCCGATGACGCAATCGGCGTTGTTTCGCCAGCTGTGTGACCAGCTGCAACAGGAAGGCTATGTTGACGACGATTTTTATCCGTCGGTTGAGGAGCGCGAAGCGATTGTCAGCACCATGCTGGGGGAGGGGATTGCGTTGCCGCACTCGCTGGGCCTGCTGGCGAAAAAAACCGTGGTCTACACCGTGCTGGCCCCCCAGGGGATTAGCTGGGGCGATGAAACCGCCTCGGTGATTTTCCTGCTGGCGATCAGCAAAAGCGAATATGAAGAGGCGATGGCGATATACGATTTGTTCGTCACGTTTCTGCGCGAACGGGCGATGGCGCGGCTGCGCGACTGTGGCGATTTCGCCAGCTTTAAGGCGGTGGCTATGGATTGTCTGAGCCGCCTGTAAAATCCCAGGTGCGGATGAATCCGCACCCTACGCCTGTAGGGTCGGCATTGATGCCGACCAGGCCAATAACCGTGGATTAACCCTTTTTCGCCAGCAGGCGCGGGATTTCGCGCAGGCACCAGGCTTTGGCTTCGCCCATACTGTCGCGTCGCCATGCCATGATGATATCCACTTCACGGGTATATTCCGCACTCACCACGCGCAAACGTCCTTCCGCAATATCCTGCTCCACCAGTGAATAGGGCATGGTCGCCACACCCAGTCCGGCCAGCAGCGCGCGGCGTTTGTCATCCATGCTGCTTACCGTCAGACGCTGTTGTTTATCCAGCAGCTGCACAGTCAGTACCGGGCGTTCACGGGCGGTGTCGGCCACGGCAATGCCGCGATATTTGACGCGCGTCACTTCAGACTGCGGCTCGGCTTCCTGATGGATCGGATGATCGGGGCTTGCCACATACACGCTCATCATGCTGTACAACTTGCGGGTGTTGATTTCGGTTGAGGCGCGGAAATGCATATCCGGCGCAATCACGATATCGGCGCGACCCTGTTCCAGCCGCTCCCAGGCACCGGCCAGCACTTCGGTGACCAGTGAAATCTGGGTATTGGCTTTGTCCGCCAGCCGGGTCACCAGCGGGAACAGGTGTTCAGTCGGTACCAGTGCCTCGGTGACGATGGTGAGGTGGGTTTCCCAGCCGCGCGCCAGTGCTTCGGCATCGGTGGTGAGTTTATCGGCGGCTTCGAGCAACACCCGGCCACGTTCCAGCAACATGCGGCCGACATTGGTGAATTTGGTGCGGTGGCCGGAACGGTCAAACAACACCACATCCAGCTCCTCTTCCAGTTTCTGCATGGTGTAGCTCAGTGCGGAAGGTACGCGTCCCAGCTCGTCGGCCGCTGCGGCAAAGCTGCCGCGTCGGTCAATAGCATCCATCACACGTAAAGCTTCAAGGGTTAACGCGCGCTCTTTTGCCATGCCGATTCTCTGTCAGGAAATTTGAACATGCCAGGCAGATTAACTGGCTAACAATCCGGCGTCCAGCCTTTTACCATAATCATATAAACCTGCGGTCGTATCATCCCGCAGAGCGTCGGAGGTAAATCATGATGACAACCCGCTGCGCGTCAGCATGTGGCCAGGCCGATTTCGGTTGGTTGCAGGCGCGATACAGCTTCTCATTTGGCCACTATTTTGACCCGAAACTGATGGGCTATGCTTCGTTGCGGGTGCTCAATCAGGAAGTGCTGGCACCCGGTGCGGCCTTCCAGCCACGGACTTATCCGCTGGTTGATGTACTCAACCTGGTGCTACAGGGTGAGGCCGAGTACCGCGACAGTGACGGTAACCATATCATCGCCCGTGCCGGTGAAGCGCTGCTGCTGTCGGCGCGCCAGGGCGTGAGCTATAGCGAAATCAACCTCAGCAAAGATCAGCCACTGACCAGGATGCAGCTGTGGCTGTCAGCCTGTCCGGAGCGGGAGAATCCGCTGTTGCAGAAAATGGCGTTGCCAGAGCAAACCGCTTTCCTGCTGGCCTCGCCAGACGGCGCAGAAGGCAGCCTGCAACTGCGTCAGCAGGTGTGGGTACATCAGGTTACGCTGGCACCCGGCGAGCAGCACAGCGTGAAGCTGCACGGACCGCGCGCTTATCTGCAATCGATCCACGGTTCGCTTGATGTGCTGGCCAGCAACGACCATCAGGAAAAACTCAGCTGCGGTGACGGGGCGTTTCTGGCGGAAGAGCAACAGATTACGCTGCAGGCAAAAACGCCGTTGCGTGCGCTGGTGATTGATATTCCGGTGTGAAAAAAGGGCGGCTGATGCCGCCCTTGAAAAGTTATTTCAGAATGGTAAACGCGGTGGTGACGTGCTTCACGCCGCTCACCCGGCTGGCAAGATCTGCCGCCGCTGTGGCTTCCTGCTGTGTCACCAATCCTAACAAAAACACTTCGCCGTTTTCGGTAGTCACTTTCACGTTCGAGGATTTCACCTGATCGCTGCCCAGCAGCTGAGAGCGGATTTTGGTGGTGATCCAGGTATCGCTTGAGGACGTCCCCAGGCTGACTTTCTGGCCAGTACGGATTTCGTTATAAACCTCGGTGGCACCATCAACGCCCATGGCGATCTGTTTAGCGCGATTCGACAGGTCTGCCGACGGTGACTGGCCGGTCAGCAGCACTTTGCCCTGATAGGCCGTCACCACCACGCGCGCCTGGCTTTTGATTTGTGCATCTTTCGCCAGCGCGTTGGTCACACGCAGTTCCAGCGTACCGTCATCAACCTGGGTGCCCACGGTACGTGGGTCAGTGGCGGTTTTGGTCGCCACGGCGGCACCGCCAGCGACGACGGCAACGCAGCCCTGCAACATCATGGCGGTTAAAAGAATGGCGACAGCGTTCAATGCTTTCATCTTAGCTCCTTCAGTCATTCCTGGTGGGGGAACAAGGTGTTATCGATCAAATCGCACAGGCAATTCAGAGTCAGCATATGCATCTCCTGAATGCGCGCACTGCGATGAGACGGAATGCGAATTTCCACATCGTGCGGGCCGAGTAACCCGGCCAGCTCACCGCCGTCGTAGCCGGTCAGCGCCACGATGGTCATATCGCGTGTAACCGCAGCTTCCACCGCTTTAATAATGTCGCGGGTGTTGCCACGGGTGGAAATGGCCAGCAGTACATCACCGGCCTGACCAAGCGCTCGCACCTGCTTGGCATAAATTTCATCGTGCAACCGATCGTTGCCAATCGCCGTCAACATCACGTTGTCGGCGCTCAGCGCCAGCGCGGGCAGGCTGGGGCGCTCGGTCTCAAATCGATTAATCATGCTGGCAGCAAAATGCTGGGCATTGGCCGCTGACGCACCATTGCCACAGCTCAGGATTTTGTTACCACTCAGCAGCGACTGCACCAGCGCCATGGCCGCACGGGAAATAGCGTCCGGCAGCGCCTCAGCGGCAGCGATTTGAGTCTGAATACTTTCGGTAAAACACGCTTTAATTCTGTCCTGCACAAGACCACCTGGTTCTACACATCCGCATGAAAGGCATCGGGTAGCCACTCCAGCTCGTGGCCGGTGATGGCAATGATGTCAAAACGGCAATTCACCGTAGCAAAACTGCCGTTACGTCCCAGCAACCATAGTGCGGCTGCACGGAGTAGCTTTTGTTGTTTCTGACGCGTCACGCTGGCGGCAGCACCGCCAAAACGCGCATCGCGCCGATAGCGCACTTCGACAAATACCCAGCAATCGCCATCCTGCATGATGAGATCAAGCTCACCAATGCGGTAACGGACGTTGCTGGCAACCCAGCGCAGCCCGGCGCGCTCCAGATAGCGACGCGCCTGCTGCTCCTGCTCAGCGCCAATGCGCTGGCGGTTTACTGTACCGGAACGATCTGTCCCTGACGATACTGGTTCCATGCCAACTTCCTGTTGATCACGCAATCCGGGGTGGCGCTCAGCTTACCGGTATTGCCATCAATGGCGAAGCCCGGCACCTGACGCATCTGGTTAAAGTGGTTCGCCAGCGTCCAGGCATCAATGCCCATCGCATACAGGCGTACCAGCGAGTAATCGTTGTTAAACGACTTCGCCGCCTGCTGCATCAGTGCCGGATTAGTACCGGACAGCAGCGGGATATCGCTGAATTGCAGACCATCCATCTCCAGACGGAAGTCCGGGCCAGCACCCGCCTGGAAACTACGTGAGCTGGCATACAGCGCGATATTGTTGCGGCTGCTGGTACGCATCGCAATCATCGGTTTGATCAGCTGCAGTTCATCCTGGCTGGCAACGATATAGACCGAATCAATGCTGCCACCGCTGGCATCGGCGGCCGGAGCGCTGGTCTGTGGTGCCGGAATGGTTAGCCCGGCAATCGACACGCCCTGTGACTGTGCCGGTTCCACGATAAGCGGCGTACCACTCAGGTTAATCCCGGCGCCGCTGTTGATGCCCTGTTTCAGCTCACCCACCGAACCAAAGCGCTGTTGCAGCACGGTGGAACCGCCCAGCGTCTGCCACTCCTGGGCAAAGGCTTTGCCGACGCGATCGCCGTAACTGTTACGCGGCAACAGCAGCAACGGCTGGCGTTTGCCCTGGTCCCACATATGGTGGGCGGCATCACGCGCTTCGTCTTCAGGAGAAAGCGCAAAGTAACAAATATTCGGATGGTTCTGGATCTGTTCTGGCTCGTTCAGCGCCAATACGTTAAGCGGTGAATTGCTGTTCGCCACGGTTTCTACGTCGCTTTTCAGCAGCGGACCGACCACGATGGTCGCGCCATCCTGCTGTGCCTGCTGCATCACCTGCTGAATGGGCTGGCTGCTGGTGTCGTACACCTTAACCTGGGCGTTACTGTCGCCAGCGCTGGCTGCCGGGGCAGGTGTTGCAGGGGCTGGGGCAGCGGCAGCGGTTTGCGGCTGCGCGTTTTGATCCGGCGTGACGGCAGCAGCAGCGGGGCTGACCACGGCATTATTGTCGGCGGTGGCCGCAGGCGTCGCTGCGGACGGTTGCTGGGCGCTGGCATCGCCAGTGGCCGGTGTTGCTGCGGTTTGCGGCTGCGGTGCGGGTGTGGCGGTTAACACGCCGTTTTTCGCATCGTTAAAACCTTTCTGGATGGCATTGGCAAAGATCTGCGCCTGACCATTCAGCGGCAGCAGCAGCGCAATGGTGCTGGTCGAGGCTTTGCTGAAGTTCTGTACCTGGCTCAACGCGGTTGGCAGCGTTTTGGCTGCCGGGTTAACCGGGTAACGCGTTTGCCAGTCTTTGATGGCAGCTTTTAGCATCTCCGGATCCTGGCTGTTGGTATGCCAGGTATTCAGCAGGTCCAGCCAGCCTTGCAGGGTATTCTCATCGGCGTTGATCACCAGGTTGCTGAGCTGATCTTTGGTCATTTGCGTCAGCGCCTGCCAGGTGGCGTCGATATTGCTCTGGTGGTCGGCACCTTGCAGCAGCGGTTCCTGAGCAATATAGGCGCGTAGCAGTGCCAGCGACGGACGATTCTGAGCGGCAGCGATTTGCAGACCGTAGAAGCGCGCCAGCTGATCCTGTGACATACCTGCGGTTTTCAACTGGCCCAGTAGCTGCTGTGCGCCATTAAAATCCTGCTGACCAATCAGCATCTGTGCGCGCAGTAACTGGAGTTCCTGTTGCTGCGTATCCGAGAGTTGCTGCGGCAATTGTTTGATCTGATCGCCAGCCTGTGGATACTTTCCTTCCTTCAGCAGGGCACGGATGGCAAGTAATTGCCAGTCGGTCTTGCTATCATCGCTGCTTTGCTGCACCTGCTGCAGATAATAGTCAGAGCGGCCCGTCGCTGGACCCTGAATATTGACGTTAGATGTTTGCTGCGGTCCCTGGCCGCTACAGGCGGCTAGAATCAATCCAGCAAGAAGAACAGGTACCAGGCGTCCTGCTTTATGACGTACGACTTTTGAAGGAAGCATACTGTATCCAGTGATGTTTTTTTCAAGATGCTCAATATTAAATCGGCAATTCGGATGAAACAATGAAACAACTCGATCGGGCAGACATTTCTGCCAGCACGCTCTATATCGTTCCTACCCCGATCGGTAACCTGGGTGATATTACGCAGCGAGCGTTAACGGTGCTTGCGAGCGTCGATCTGGTCGCTGCGGAAGATACACGTCATACCGGGCTGTTGCTACAACATTTCGCCATCAATGCGCGACTGTTCGCACTTCACGACCACAACGAACAGCAGAAAGCTGAGGTGCTGCTGGCCAAATTGCAGGAAGGCCAGAGCATTGCGCTGGTCTCCGATGCGGGAACGCCATTAATTAACGATCCGGGCTATCATCTGGTGCGTCGCTGCCGTGAAGCAGGGGTCCGCGTGGTGCCGTTGCCGGGTGCCTGCGCGGCGATTACAGCATTAAGCGCAGCGGGATTACCGTCCGATCGTTTCTGTTACGAAGGATTTCTGCCCGCCAAAACCAAGGCGCGCTGCGATGCTCTGCGGGCGTTGGCCCAGGAACCGCGCACGCTGATTTTCTACGAATCCACTCATCGCTTGATCGATAGCTTACAGGATATGGTGAGTGAGCTGGGGCCGGAACGCTATGTGGTGCTGGCGCGTGAAATCACCAAAACCTGGGAATCGCTGCACGGTGCGCCGGTGGCAGAGCTGCTGGCGTGGGTGCTGGAAGATGAAAACCGTCGCAAAGGTGAGATGGTGCTGGTGGTTGAGGGACATAAGGCAGATGAAGAAGCGTTACCTGCCGAAGCCCTGCGTACCCTGGCGCTGCTACAGCAGGAATTGCCATTGAAGAAAGCGGCCGCGCTGACGGCGGAAATCCACGGTGTGAAAAAGAATGCACTGTATCGCTACGCACTCGATCAGCAAGAGGCGTGACAAACGACGAAGGATCGCCTATTATCCCGCGCCGAAGCTGACCAGACAGTCGCCGCTTTGTCGTCGTCCTTCTTCGGAGGGAGACGGGCAGAGGGGAGGAAAGTCCGGGCTCCATAGGGCAGGGTGCCAGGTAACGCCTGGGGGGCGCAAGCCTACGACCAGTGCAACAGAGAGCAAACCGCCGATGGCCCAGTAATGGGATCAGGTAAGGGTGAAAGGGTGCGGTAAGAGCGCACCGCGCGGCTGGCAACAGTTCGTGGCACGGTAAACTCCACCCGGAGCAAGGCCAAATAGGGGTTCACAAGGTACGGCCCGTACTGAACCCGGGTAGGCTGCTTGAGCCAGTGAGCGATTGCTGGCCTAGATGAATGACTGTCCAAGACAGAACCCGGCTTATCGGTCAGTTTCGACTTTTCAATGTAAAAACCCCGCCTCGGCGGGGTTTTTGCTTTTGTGCGCATGAATGCGCATCCTACAGGAAAATGTAGGGTCGGCATTTATGCCGACCAGGCAAGACAGCTATCCCCGCCCGTGCGGTTCATCCCAGTTAAACGCCGGTCCCAGTGAAATCACGCCACTCGGGTTAATGGTTTTATGGCTGCAATAATAATGATGGCGAATATGCGGCAGGTTCACCGTCTCAGCAATACCCGGCATCTGATAGATATCACGCAGGAAGCCGTTGAGGTTGCGGTAATCACTAATACGATGGCGGTCGCATTTGAAGTGGGTCACATAGACCGGGTCAAAACGCACCAGCGTGGTCCACAGTCGCAGGTCAGCCTCGGTCAGTTGGTTACCGGTGAGATAGCGATGTTGACCAAGAATCTGCTCCAGGCGCGCCAGGGAATGAAACAGCGCGGTGACCGACTCATCGTAAGCCGCCTGTGAGGTGGCGAAACCAGACTTATACACGCCGTTGTTTACCGTGTCGTAAATCCAGCCATTCAGCTCATCAATTTGTGGCCGCAACGCTTCTGGATAGTAATCTCCGGCACGCGCGCCCTGCGCATCAAAGGCGCTATTCAGCATGCGGATGATATCGGCGGATTCGTTGCTCACAATGGTGTGCTGCTGCTTATCCCACAGCACCGGTACGGTGACGCGTCCGCTGTAGTGCGGATCGGCATGCAGATAGAGTTGATACAGATATTCGTTCTGGTACAACGAATCACCCGTGGCGTCGGGGAAATCGTCGTCAAAGGTCCAGCCGTTTTCCAGCATCAGCGGGTGCACCACCGACACGGAAATCATCTCTTCCAGTCCCTTGAGTTTCCGCATCAGCAGGGTGCGATGCGCCCACGGGCAGGCGAGTGAGACATATAAATGATAACGGTCACGTTCAGCGGCAAAACCAGCGTTGCCTGTAGGGCCTGCGCTGCCATCGGCGGTGACCCAGTTACGCCAAACCGCTTCTGTGCGTTTGAAGCGGCCACCGGTTGACTTCGTATCGTACCAGGTGTCATGCCAGACACCGTCAATCAGTTGACCCATAAGCCCTCCATAAAAAAATGGGGCGAGGAATATCCTCGCCCCTTTTCAGTATATGCTGCGTTCAGCTTGCGTGCTTAGCGTGCGGTCGCTGGCAGGAAACGCTGACGGATCACGCGGTCGATGCTGTAAGCACCCGGACCGACCAGGCCCAGCACCAGGAAGCCACCTGCGATTGACAGGTTTTTCATAAACATCAGCTGGTTAACGCCTTCCGCGAAGTTGCTGTGGAACAGAAACGCCGTCAGAATGGTGAAGCCCGCAGTAAACAGCGCGGTGAAACGGGTCAGGAAACCAAACAGAATGGCCAGACCACCACCCAGTTCGAGCAGAATAACCAGCGGCAGCAGGAAGCCCGGCACGCCCATCGATTGCATGTACTGTGCAGTGCCCGCATAACCAGTAAGTTTACCCCAGCCTGCGGTGATAAACAGAATGGTCATCAGTACGCGTGCCAGCAACAGGCCTGAATCTTCGAATTTTTTCATCATCTACTCCAACAAGGATTTTGTTGCAGGTTGTTGGCCTGCATGGACTTATTCCCGCCGAACCGCATGTGGCAATTCATTGGGCTGATGGCTGAAGATGATAATCGCGGTGTGGAAAGGTTGTAAGCGAGATAAACTGTCGATGTTATTCAGGAATTCTGAAAAAGAAGAAAACGGACCTGAAAAAGGTCCGATAATGGCAGGGGGGATTCAGCGTGGTGGCAGGGCGGATTTGAGCATCCGCCAGGTACTCCACAGGCCAAATCCGCGTTTTGCCCAGCGCAATAAACGATTGGGGCTGCGGATCGACCAGATCGCCAGCGCGCTGCTGCCAATCGCCAGATAGCGTCGCAGGCTGAGGAAAGTGAGCCAGCCACGATCATAGTGTGCCGTGCCTTCCAGCCAGTCACGACGCGCAGCGCTCAGATCCAGGCGCTGCTGTTGTACCTGGTTAAGCAAGGCGTGAATACGTGCTTCGCGCTCGCGACGGCTCATGAGCGATGCTCCTCCAGCAGTTGGCGATCGGTTTCCAGCTCTTTGCGTGTATGGCGCAGCAACGTGGACTGGCGTGATTTACGTAGCGTCCAGAGACCAAAAATCAACGCCAGCAGAAACAGGACGGCAGTGGTAATGGCTATCGCCATCAGCCGATATTGCGCATCGACCGCCCAGATGATCAGCACCATCAGGCTCATCAAGCCAAAGGCGGTAAACAGCATGGTCAAGCCCACCATCATCAGCATCTGAATCAGGTTGGCTTTTTCCTCTTCCAGTTCCACCACTGCAAGCCGGATGCGTGTCTCAACAATACTGACCAGCGTGGTAACAATACGTTGACCAATGTTGATGACCCCTTTGCCTGGGCCGTGGCTTTGCTGACTGTCACTCATCATTAACGCCGTGAAATCAGAATGCCGATGATTACACCCACCGCCGCACCGATACCCACGCCATGCCACGGGTTTTCGCGCACGTAGTCATCCGCTTTGTGTGCCGCTTCGCGGGTCGATTGCGCCAGACGCTCACTCGATTCACCCAGGCGTTCACGCGAATTATCCAGCGCTTCACGCGCTTTCTGACGCAGCTTATCCAGCTCGGTTTTCGATTTTTCACCGGTGTTGCTCAGAACTTCTTCCAGGGTATCTGCCAGGTTTTTCAGTTCCGCACGCAAATGTTCTGAAGTTGTTTCTTTAGCCATAATAATCTCCATTTACATCATAAAGTTATGTCCGATTAGTAGCGCTCAGCTTCGAGCTGTTTCAGCTCATGCTGCGCCTCTTCCAGCTTACGCTCGCGTTTCGCAATCTTCTCTTTGTCATTACCTTTCTGACGCTCTTCTTTCAGTTCACGCTCTCGTTCAGCCACATCGTGCTTCTGCGCTTCAATACGTTCGTGATGCGCCGCCTTCAGTTTTTCATCGGTGCAGCTGGCGCGGACTTCGGTCAACGCACGTTCCAGCCCGTTAACGCGGCGCTGGTTATCATGTTGCTTTGCCATACCGATTTCACGCTGAATATCCTGCTCCTTTTGCTGGCACAGTGACTCAGCTGCCAGCAGTGAGCCGGAGAGGGAGAAGAGAACAGCACCCAGGAGTAAATGACGTTTCATCAGGTTAATACCTTCCATTGTGAATGACCTGCCGCAAACCGGGCAGGAGAGGCATCCCAGCTTGTCTTGTGCTCACGCTACCTTTAAGAATAGACAGCGGATGAAAAAATTCAAAGAAGACGCGGGGATAGCGAGGATGAAGTGGTCGCCTGAGGTGTAAACAAGCGACATTGCTTAGCTATAAGTCGGACGGTTGGCATCCTGATTTTGCTGTGAGGCCTGATGGCCCGCAGCCACGACAAAACCTTGTGGCAGCAGACGGCGCAACACTTTTTGCGCCGCCAGACTCTGCTCTTCGTTTTCGAAGTGAATCACCAGCGCATCGCCAGACGGCGTGATGCTTTTGATGCGCACGCCCTGGGCAGAAAGCTGCTGATAGAGATAGAAGCCATCCGGCAGCGCGGTGCCGTTATGTGCGACACGGATTTTTACCACGGTGTCGTGGTTCAGCAGTGCCGGAGCGAGGGTTAACGCCAGCAGTGCCAGTGCACCGCCCAGCAGCCAAGGCAGCAGGCGTTTGGGAATCAGATTTTTCATTACTGAGATTTCCCGTTTTGATCAGACTGACGTTTACGCCACAACATCACCAGTGAACCTACCAGGCCGATCACCAGCAGAACCAGAGGCAGCAGCATCAGGCAGAACATCAGTTCATCTTCGTAACGACGGAAAATTGGTGTTTTGCCGAGCGCAAACCCCAGCACAGTAAGAATCAGTACCCACAGCAGGCCGCTCACCCAGTTGAAGAACTGAAAACGCGCATTGCTGAGACCGGATAACCCGGCGATGGTGGGCAGCAGGGTGCGAACAAACGCAATAAAGCGACCAATCAGCAGCGCGGAAAGTCCATGACGGTGGAACAGGCTATGCGCGCGCTGATGATATTGCGCGGGCAGATGTGAGAGCCATTTTTGTACCGTGGGCGTATTGCCCAGCCAGCGTCCCTGGATATAACTGACCCAGCAGCCGAGACTGGCACCGGTGGTCAGTACCAGCAGGGTGAGAGGGAAGCTCATGGTGCCTTTTGAAATCAGTACGCCAACCAGAATCAGCAGACTATCACCGGGCAAAAATGCAGCGGGCAGCAGGCCATTCTCCAGGAATAAAATCATGAACAGCACGCCATAAATGGCCCATACCAGCGTCGGGTCGGAAAGGGTTTCATAATCCTGCTGCCATAAGGCATGCAGCAATGCCTGCAAAATATCCATCAATCGGTCCTGAACATCATTGTTAAACGAGCCCATCGGGCTGGAGCACAAGCTGGCAATTTGGTTATGCGTTTTAGGAGCACAGCTGAGCCGGATTTTCCGGATCCTTCCAGAATTGATTGTTAAATCAGCAACTTTTTAATGCCCTGTCGCAAAGGGTAAGAAAAGGGCGATAACTGTAACAAAAATCATAAATCTGAGACAGTAGAAAGTACCCATTGATAGGGAGTTTTACCTTTTGACGCAGCTGGTCCAAAGGAGCTTTACATGAGCTGACATTATTGCAGATTAACTGACTTAACCGCCTGGAAATCCAGCAGAATCAACGAGAATTGTCAGTACCTTCCGGCAGGATGACCGGATTTTCAGCAAACATGTAACGGTCCACATTAAACTCAAAATCGTCTGCGGTAGCGTTGAACAGCATCTGTTTAGTATTTTCCAGATGCTGCCACATAGCCAGCTTACTGGCGGCGGGATCTTTGCGGATTAGTGCTTTCAGGATCTGATCGTGATCGTCACACCAGCTGAGGATGTTGCGTTGATCAATATGCTCATGCAGCTTCAGCCAGTAGGGGTTATGCAGGCGATGCAGCCACATTTTCTCGACGATCGCCGCTAAGGCGCTGTTTTGTGTTGATTGGGCAATACGGACATGGAACTGCATGTCCCATTCGGAATCGCGGAAATGGTCTTCCTGACGTGCTTTTTCCTGAATCGCCATCAGCGCAATGATGTCCTGGCGTGTCACCTGGGTAGCGGCAAATTCTGCCACATTGCTCTCAATCAGCTGACGTGCCTGGAGCAGTTCAAACGGGCCAAAACTGGCAAACTCCAGCTGGCTGGAGGTGACAATCCGGTTCTGCTGCTGGCTGGCAATGACATGAATACCGGAACCTTTGCGCACCTCCACGTAGCCTTCCACTTCCAGCATGATGATGGCTTCGCGCACCACCGTGCGGCTTACCTGCATCTCTTCGGCGATCAATCGCTCGGCTGGGAGTTTTTCGCCCACCGGATATTCACCGGCTTCGATGCGGCGTTTCAGCTCGCTGGCCAGTTGCTGATAAAGGCGACGGGATTCGGTCAGGTCCATGGCACGGTTCCGTGTTACGACAAAAAGTTGAGTTGTTATACCACTTCAGCCGGACGGAAGAAATGGGCTGGCTCACACCAGCCCTGGGAGATTAACTGCGGGCGGCGGCTGTATGTGCCGGAACTGAGCTTTCCAGCTCGGAAACCGGTTTATTTTTCAGCACGGTCCAGATCACCACAGCACCGATCAGGTCAAATACCGCCAGTGCGGCGAACAGCGGGCTGAAGCCCAGCGTATCGGCCAGTGCACCCACAACCAGAGCGAACAGGGTGCTGGCAGTCCATGCGGCCATACCCGTCAAACCGTTGGCGGTGGCAACTTCATTACGGCCAAATACATCGGACGACAGGGTGATCAGAGCACCGGACAACGCCTGATGCGCAAAACCACCGATACACAGCAAACCAATCGCCACGTAAGGGCTGGTAAACAGGCCGATGGTGCCCGGGCCGATCATCAGCACTGCACCCATGGTCACCACCAGCTTACGTGAGACGATCAGATTGACGCCGAACACGCGCTGAAAAAACGGAGGCAGATAACCGCCGAGAATGCAGCCGAAATCGGCGAACAGCATCGGCATCCAGGCAAACAGCGCAATTTCCTTCAAATTAAAGCCGTACACCTTGAACATAAACAGGGGAATCCAGGCATTGAAGGTCCCCCAGGCCGGTTCGGCGAGGAAGCGTGGCAGGGCAATACCCCAGAACTGGCGGTTACGCAGAATCTGACCCACTGACATTTTGCTGCTGTTGCCGGTTTGATGTTGTACTTCCTGGCCGGCAATAATGTAGTGGCGTTCCTCGTCACTCAGTTTGTCCTGTTGCTTCGGATGCTTATAAAACACCAGCCAGCACAGCGCCCAGATCATGCTTAGCACACCGGTGATGATAAACGCCATCTCCCAGCTATGCGCCACGATGGCCCACACCACCAGCGGCGGTGCCAGCATGGCACCAATCGATGAACCGACGTTGAAATAGCCCACTGCAACGGAGCGTTCTTTGGCCGGGAACCACTCGCTGCTGGCTTTTAATCCCGCCGGGATCATCGCGGCTTCGGCGGCACCCACGGCACCACGTGCCAGAGCAAAACCGCCCCAACTGCCCGCCAATGCGGTAGCGGCACAGAAGATTGCCCATAACACGGCAAATACCGCATAACCCACTTTAGTACCCAGCATGTCCAGTACATAACCGGCTACCGGCTGCATCACCGTATAACAGGCAGAGTAGGCGGCGACGATATATGAATATTGCTGTGTGGTGATGTGCAGCTGAGTGGCCAGTGTGGGTGCTGCTACGGCAATGGTGTTACGCGTCAGGTAACCCAGTACGGTGCCCATTGTCACCAGCCCAATCATGTACCAGCGTAGCCCTTTGATCTTACGCATCATTAACCTCTTCCAGTTTGTCGTTGCGGCGCTGCCGCTGTTGTTATCTGGAGCGGGACTGCACGTGATACAGCTCTCTTCACGCCCGCTGGCGCACAAACTGCCGCCTTATTTCCTTGCCTGTGCCATCGGTCTGGCATCAATGGAGCGAGAGATTAACTTGTTATACAACTTTAAAAGTTGAGAGCTATCACAAAAACCCTTAAAGCTGTGTGTGATACTGTCATACACCGTAATAACAGCCATTTAGCTGCGTTAGTGCGGCTTTTTTGTCCATATCCACACTAAAAAGCTGTCATTAATGTGAGGTGTATCGCAAAGAATTTTGCCGTTTAATAAAATTGGTATGATAACTTTGTGTCATTAGCCGACAGGCTACAAAAATGAGGAAGCAGGTATGCCGCGTTTTATGAGTGAGGATTTTTTACTGGAAAGCGAATTTGCGCGTCGTCTCTATCATGACTACGCCAAAGACCAGCCGATTTTCGATTATCACTGCCATTTGCCCCCGCAGCAGATTGCCGAAAACTACCGCTTTACCAACCTCTATGACATCTGGTTGAAAGGTGACCACTATAAGTGGCGAGCGATGCGTGCCAATGGCGTACCAGAAGCCCTGTGTACCGGTAACGCCAGCGATCGCGAAAAATTTAACGCCTGGGCGCGTACCGTGCCGCACACCATTGGTAATCCGCTCTATCACTGGACGCACCTCGAACTGCGCCGTCCGTTCGGTATCACCGATGTTCTGCTGTCTGAGCAAACGGCAGACCGCATCTGGGACAGCTGTAACGCATTGCTGGCACAGGATGCGTTCAGTGCTCGCGGCATCATGCAGCAGATGAACGTCAAAATGGTCGGTACTACTGACGACCCCCTCGACGATCTGCGCCATCATCACGCGCTGGCGCAGGACGCGAGTTTTAACGTCAAAGTGCTGCCGAGCTGGCGTCCGGACAAAGCCTTTAATATCGAGCTGGACACTTTCCTGCCGTGGATCCAGCGTCTGGAACAGGTGGCGGATGTCAGCGTGCAGCGCTTCGACGATCTGCGTCGCGCCTTAAGCAAACGTCTCGACCATTTCGCCGCTCACGGTTGCAAGGTTTCTGACCACGCGCTGGATGTGGTGGTGTATGCCGAAGCGGATGAGGCCACCCTTGATAGCATTCTGGCGCGTCGTTTACAGGGGAGTGCGCCGTCGGCAGAGGAAACTGCGCAATTCAGAACGGCGGTGCTGGTATGGCTGGGTAGCGAATATGCCCGCCGTGGCTGGGCGCAGCAGTATCACATCGGCGCGCTGCGTAACGCCAACCGCCATCACTTCGAATTGCTGGGACCGGACACTGGCTTCGATTCCATCAATGATGCGCCGCTGGCCATCCCGCTGGCACGTCTGCTGGATGCGCAAAACCGCCAGAACGGTCTGCCGAAAACCATCCTGTATTGCCTGAATCCGCGTGATAACGAAGTGCTGGCAACCATGGCCGGGAATTTCCAGGGCGAAGGCGAGCCGGGCAAAATGCAATTTGGTTCCGCGTGGTGGTTTAACGATCAGCTGGATGGCATGCAACGTCAGATGACCCAGCTGGCGCAGATTGGTTTGCTCAGCCGTTTTGTCGGCATGCTGACTGACAGCCGCAGCTTCCTGTCTTACACCCGTCACGAATATTTCCGCCGCCTGCTGTGCCAGATGATTGGCAACTGGGTAGAACGCGGTGAAGCACCCGCAGACGAAGCGCTGCTGGGACAGATGGTACAAAACATCTGTTTCAACAATGCGCGTGATTACTTCGGCATAGAGTTAGGAGCCTGATGATGCAGCGGCTTAACCGTCACGATTTTCCCGGCGCTCACTATACCGATCGCGTCATTCAGTTCGGGGAAGGTAACTTCCTGCGTGCCTTTATCGACTGGCAGCTTGACTGGCTGAATGAACATCAGGGCACCGATGCGGGTGTGGTGGTGGTGCGGCCGCGCAACAGGGAAGTGAAAGATTCACTGAATCAGCAGGATGGGCTGTATACCACGTTGATTCGCGGGCTGAATGCGGCGGGTGAGCAGGTCAGTGAAACCCGCCTGATTCGCAGCCTCAACCGTGAAATTCAGCCTTATCAGCAATTTGACGATTTCCTGGCGCTGGCACGCGCTCCACAGATGCGTTTTGTGTTTTCGAATACCACTGAAGCCGGTATCGCTTTTGCTGAACAGGACCAACTGGACGATGCGCCAGCCTCCTCCTTTCCCGGCAAACTGACCCAGCTGCTGTGGGCGCGTTACCTGCATTTCGCCGGTGCCGCCGATAAAGGCTGGTTGATCGTTCCCTGTGAATTGATTGATTACAACGGCGATACGCTGCGCGAACTGGTGCTGCGCTACGCCGGGCACTGGCAGCTGCCAGAGGCGTTCACCCTCTGGGTGCAGCAACATTGCGCGTTTTATAACACCCTGGTGGACCGCATCGTCACCGGCTTTCCGACCGACGCTGATGCAATCGCTGCGCACCTGGGCTACGAAGACCGTTTCCTGGTGGCGGGCGAGGTTTATTACCAGTTCGTGATTCAGGGGCCGGATGCGCTGGCGCAGGAGTTGCAACTGGCGGCGCTGGCACCGGAAGTGCGGCTGGTTGATGACATCACGCCTTACAAAGCGCAGAAAGTGGCGATCCTCAATGGCGCGCACACGGCGATGGTCCCGGTGGCGTTTCAGGCGGGGCTGGAGAGCGTGGGCGAAGCAATGGAGGATGCGCAGATCGCCAGCTTTGTTGATGGGTTGCTGCGTGAAGAAGTGATCCCGACGCTTGATCTGCCGCCTGTGGAACTGCACGCCTTTGCCGATGCGGTACAGCGTCGCTTCCGTAATCCGTTTATTCGCCATGCGCTGCTGTCGATTGCGCTGAATGGCATGACCAAATTCCGCACCCGGATTCTGCCGCAGCTGTTGCTGGCACAGCAGAAACAGGACAGCTGGCCGCCCCGTCTGACCTTCGCCTTTGCCGCATTGCTGGCGTTTTATCGCGGCAAGCAGGGCGATAAAAGCTGGCCGCTACAGGACGATGCCCACTGGCTGCAACGCTATGCTGAGCTGTGGCCTGCGCTGGAAGCGGATCAGCAAACCCCGGAACAACTGGTACGCACCGTACTGAGCGACGCCAGCCACTGGGGTGAAGATTTAACCCGGCAGCCAGGATTGGTGGCTGCGGTAAGCCATCACCTGCAAAACATCATCGTTCACGGGATGCGGACGGCGCTGACACAACTGAGATAACGCTATGCAAGATGCGATAAGAATACATTCACGCGATAACGTCGCTGTGGCGTTGCGCGATTTGGAAGCCCATACCCAGGTTGACATCAATAACGTATGTGTTGAGTTGCAGCAGGCGGTAGGGCGCGGGCATAAATTTGCCCTGCAACCGCTGGCAACCGATGCGCTGGTGATCAAATACGGATTACCCATCGCCCATGCTACGACACCGATCGCGGCGGGCGAAATCATCCATTCGCAGAACGCCCGTACTAATCTGAGCGATCTGGACGAATATGATTACCAGCCTGATTTCATTGAGTTACCACCGCAGGCCGGGGATCGCGAGGTACAAATTTATCGGCGCGCCAATGGTGAGGTGGGGATCCGCAATGAACTGTGGATCCTGCCGACAGTGGGCTGCGTTAATGGCATTGCCCGCCAGATCCTGCAACGTTTTCTGAAAGAGACGGATGATGCGGCAGGGATCGACGGTGTACATCTGTTCAGCCATCCGTTTGGTTGCTCTCAGCTGGGCCAGGATCATGAAAACACCCGTACCATGTTGCAGAACATGGTGCGGCACCCCAATGCGGGTGCGGTGCTGGTGATTGGCCTCGGCTGCGAGAACAATCAGGTGGATGTGTTCCGCGATACGCTGGGCAGCTTCGAAAGCGATCGTGTGCAGTTTATGGTGTGTCAGCAGCAGGATGATGAAGTTGAAGCGGGGCTGGAGCGGCTGCATGCCTTGTACAACGTGATGCGTCATGACCAGCGCCAGCCAGGTAAGCTGAGCGAACTAAAATTCGGGCTGGAGTGTGGGGGATCAGATGGTTTTTCCGGCATCACCGCCAACCCGATGCTGGGGCGTTTCTCCGATCAGATGATTGCCAATGGCGGTACCACGGTACTGACCGAAGTACCGGAGATGTTTGGTGCTGAGCGTATCCTGATGAGTCGCTGCCGTGATGAATCCACCTTTGATAAGACCGTGGCGATGATTAACGACTTCAAACGCTACTTTATTGATCATCAGCAGCCGATTTACGAGAACCCCTCTCCGGGTAATAAAGCCGGGGGCATCACGACGCTGGAGGAAAAATCGCTGGGCTGTACGCAAAAAGCCGGACAGAGCCAGGTGGTGGATGTCCTGAAATATGGTGAGCGGCTGAAAACGCCGGGTCTTAATCTGCTGAGTGCTCCGGGCAATGATGCGGTCGCCACCAGCGCACTGGCTGGGGCGGGCTGCCATATGGTGTTGTTCACGACGGGTCGCGGTACGCCTTATGGCGGCTTTGTCCCGACGGTGAAAATTGCCACCAACACGCAGCTGGCGGAGAAGAAACCGCACTGGATTGATTTTAATGCCGGACGGCTGATTGAAGGCATGAGCATGGAGGCGATGCTGGCGGATTTTGTCGACATGATTGTCGCCATTGCCAACGGTAAATCCAGCCGTAATGAAACCAATGATTTCCGTGAGTTAGCGATTTTTAAAAGCGGTGTGACGTTGTAAATTGGACGTAGGGTCGCCATTGATGGCGACCTGGTTTTATGCTGCTGAACGCTCCGCTTCGGCCTGACACACCGCTGCGGTAAACAGAATATCCGTTGAGGAATTCAGCGCGGTTTCGGCGGAGTCCTGCAACACGCCAATAATAAAACCGACGGCAACAACCTGCATTGCCAGGTCATTGGGAATACCAAACATATTGCAGGCGACCGGGATCAGCAGCAGCGAGCCACCGGCGACACCAGAGGCCCCGCAGGCGCACAGCGAAGCCACCAGGCTGAGCAGAATCGCGGTGGGCACATCGACAGCAATCCCCAGCGTATGCACTGCCGCCAGCGTCAGCACGGTGATGGTGATTGACGCTCCCGCCATACTGATCGTGGCTCCCAGCGGAATCGACACCGAATAGGTGTCTTCGTCGAGGCCCAGCCGTTTTGCCAGCGCCATATTCACCGGAATATTCGCCGCAGAACTGCGGGTGAAGAAGGCGGTGACGCCGCTTTCACGTATGCAGGTGAAGACCAGCGGGTAGGGATTACGGCGGATTTTGTTGAATACCAGCAGCGGGTTAACCACCAGCGCCATCAGCAGCATACAACCGATCAGCAATGACAGCAGGCTGGCATATTCCCACAATGCATCAAAACCGGTTGAGGCGAGAATCGACGCCACCAGGCCAAAAATCCCCAGCGGTGCGCAGCGGATCACGCAACGAACCACCCAGGTCGCCGCATTTGAGGCATCGTTGAGAAAGGCTTTGCTGCTCGGACTGGCATGACGAAACGCCAGACCCAGCCCCAGCGCCCACACCAGAATGCCGATGTAATTGGCGTTCATCAGTGCTTCAATCGGGTTCGACACCATGCTCATCAGCAGGCCGTGTAGCACCTCGGCAATACCGGAGGGTGGGGTGATTTCGGTCTTGCCGACGTTCATCGACAGCACCTGTGGGAACAGGTGGCTGAACACCACCGCGACGATGGCCGCGAAAAACGTGCTCAGCAGATACAGCATGATGATCGGGCGGATATTGGTTTTTTGCCCCTGCTGGTGATTGGCAATCGACGAGATCACCAGCACCAGTACCAGCAACGGCGCCACGGCTTTCAGGGCGCGAACGAACAGTTCCCCCAGCAGGCCAACAGCCAGTGCCGCATCGCGCGAAAACCAGGCCAGTGCCACTCCGGCAATCAGACCCAGCATAATTTGTTTTACCAGGCTGCCTGCGAACAGCGCGCCCAGGCGTCCAATGATGTTTGTTTGCATATCACGATCTTTTTATATGTCGGTAATCAGTTTACTGCGCGGAATCACCGCGCGGCGATAGTGTAGCTGGCGGAGTATAAGGAAAACATTCGATGAAGAAAGAGATAATTCTGTGCTTTGTGGTATGGGTGGGTTTTTGATCTACTGATGAAGTAAGGGGTTGCAGAATATCGGCAGGATGGAGCGTTATATCGCAAAATAAAGCAGGGGCGATTAACGCCCCTGTAGCAGATTATGATGAGATCTTCTTCTGGTCGTTTCTGCGGTTAACCCAGGCATTAATCAGCAGTGTGCCCCCCAGAATCACACCCACCACCGCCAGCGAGACGGCCACCGGAATGTGGTAGAACTCCACGATAAGCATCTTAATACCGATAAACACCAGTACGATGGCCAGGCCGTATTTCAGCATCGAGAAGCGTTCTGCCACGTTCGCCAGCAGGAAGTACATGGCACGCAGACCGAGGATAGCGAACAGGTTTGAAGTCAGAACGATAAACGGGTCAGTGGTGACGGCAAAGATAGCCGGGATACTGTCAACGGCGAAAATAACGTCGCTCAGTTCCACCATGATCAACACCAGCAGCAGCGGGGTGGCGAACAACACGCCGTTTTTGCGCGTGAAGAATTTTTCGCCTTCCAGGCTTTCGGTCATACGCAGGTGTTTACGCAGCCAGCGCACCAGCGGCTTATCGCCCACCGCGTTGTCATCATCCTCTTTCGCCAGTGCCATTTTCAGGCCGGTGAACAGCAGGAAGGCACCGAAGATATACAGAATCCAGCTAAACTGCGTGACCAGCCAGCTGCCGCCGAAAATCATGATGGTACGCAGCACGATCGCGCCCAGTACGCCGTAGATCAGGACACGGCGCTGCAACTGGGCCGGAATGGCAAAGTAGCTAAACAACATCAGCCAGACGAAGACGTTATCCACCGCCAGCGCTTTTTCCAGAATGTAACCGGTGAGGAAGGCGAGAGTCTGGGCGGTAGCCACTTCACGTCCGGCACTGCCGTCGAGATACCACCAGAACGCTGCGCTGAACAGCAGAGAGACCGAGACCCAAATCAGTGACCAGATGGCGGCCTGTTTGAATGACATGGTTTGTGCGCCGCGACGTCCCTGGAGGAAGAGATCGATCGCCAGCATGATCAACACTACAACGGCAAAACTGCCCCACAGCAGTGGCGTGCCTACAGTTTGCATAAACGTATCCTGTCCTGAAAATAAAAAAGGCCGAAGTCAGAAGACATCAGCCGCTTTTTTGTTATAAGCAAACCTCGCCTTCCGGCAAGGTCTCACTTACAACTCAGAATGGATTCCGGGTTGCCTGATGACCGGATGCTTAATGCATCGTAATGACGATCAATCAGCTTATAAGTTACTCCCCTTTGCGTTGGCTAACATACTTGCCACAACGCCAGGAAGCAATGGGATGGCGGAAATATTTTGCAATATTTACGTACCCGGCGATGGATTATCAGCCGGGAAAACGACACCCGTCTGGCGACGAATTTCTGTCAGTAACGCGGCGGTAATACGCGATGTTTGCAGGCCGGGATGCTCCACCTGACCCGCATTCACTAACCGGGAAAAGGTTTCGGCTTCATACAGCATAGTGTTGATGTGCTGGGTCTGCGTCAGATTCTGGCTTTCACCGCCGCGCGGGATAAAGCGCAGCTGCTGGCACTCAGATATTTTCTCAATCACCAGCGAGCCTGCCTCGCCCTGAATTTCGCTCGGTATCAGCGAATCACTCACCTTGGAATGCAAAATCGTTACATCGAAATCGCCATAGCCCAGCACCACCACGCCATGTGCATCCACGCCGCTTTCCAGCAGTGAGGCCTGGGCGGTCACCTGCCGGGGTTCGCCCCATAGGGTGACAGCTGCCGCGAGGCAGTAATATCCGATATCCATAATGGAACCGTTGGACCATTGCGGATTAAAGGTGTTGGGGTTCCCCCCTGCCAGATAACGTTGATAGCGGGAGGAGTACTGGCAGTAATTCAGCAGCGCTTTGCGCAGTTTTCCTACCTGCGGCAGGGATTTTTGCAGCTGCAAAAAGGTTGGCAGGCTGGCGGTTTTAAAGGCTTCGAACAGCACCACCTGGTTTTCACGTGCGCAGGCGATCATGGCTTCGGCCTCACGCAGGTTAGAGGCCAGCGGTTTCTCGCAAATGACATGCTTGCCGTGTGACATAAACAGCAGCGCCTGCTCGCAGTGCAGCGCGTTCGGGCTGGCGATATAGACCGCGTCAATGGCATCGCTGGCGGCCAGCGCCTCAAGTGAGGTGAAGAGGTGCTTGCAGGGATAATCGTTGGCGAAGGCTTCAGCCTGCTGCTGCTGGCGTGAATAAACGGCGCTCAGTTTCATTTTGCCACTTTCATGTGCGGCGTCGATAAACTGGCGGGTGATCCAGTTGGTTCCCACAATAGCGAAGCGAATCACGTGCGGTTTCTCCGGCAAGGATAAAACGGCAGAGTAGCACGCTGGCACGGCGACGTAATTAGCAAACACCGGCGAAATTTGATCCTGAGATCCGCATTCCAATATGATGATGCTGCTATGATTTTTATCCCGGACAGAAGAGGACGCGCGGGTGAGTGGAAGTAAACATGCACTGAACTGGACCACATTGCTGATTGCCATCCCGGTCGGTTGCGCGGCCTCACTGGTAACACTCGCTTTTCGCGGGGTTATCGAACTGATTAACCGTCTGTTGTTTCATAGCGATAGTGAAATCACCGTGGCGATGCATGTCTGGCCGTGGATTTTCTGGCCGCTGCTGGTGGGCGCGGGTGGCGTGCTGGCGGGGTGGTTTTTGCGTTATGCCGTGAGCATTGAGCAGCAGGAAACGGTGAAAACGGATTACCTCGAAGTGATCAACGCCCGGCTGGATGCGGTGCCGACCAAAACCTCGCTGTTTCGCGCGCTGTCGTCAATTGCCAGTATCGGCAGCGGCGCATCGATAGGTAAAGAAGGGCCGATGGTGCAGCTGTCGGCACTGTGCGGCAGTTTAATCGGCCGCTGGTTGCCGAAATCACTCGGTCTGCGTAATAGCGATATTGTGGCGATGGCCGCTGCTGCCGGGTTGTCGTCGGTGTATCACGCGCCGCTGGCGTCAGCGATCTTTGTCGCTGAAATTGCCTTTGGTATTTCTGCCTTGCAGCGTCTGATCCCGCTGGTTATCGCCTCTGCGGTGGCGGTGATGACCATGTGGTCGCTGGGTTTCCGCAATGCGCTGTACCCATTGTCTGACGTCAGCTTCCAGCTGGATGTCTCCAGCCTGCTGATGACGGTGGTGATTGGGCTGGCGTCCGGGCTGGCAGGATGGTTGCTGATCAAACTGATTGCGCGCAGCAAAGCGATGTTTGGGCGCGTGCGCTCGCTGCCGTTGCGTCTCGGTGCCGGTGGTCTGGCTGTGGGGTTTCTGGCGCTGATCTCCACCGATATTCTGGGTAACGGTTACGAAGTGATCATTAAAATCATCGATGGTCATTATTTGCTGGGGGGCCTGCTGGGATTGTTGATCCTGAAAACCCTGGCGACCACGCTTTCGGTCGGCTCGAATGCGGTAGGCGGATTGTTCACCCCTTCCTTATTAATTGGTGCATTGCTGGGAGCGTTGCTTGCCAGCCTGGGGGCCGTGCTGCATTTGCCGGTGGGCGATACGCTGCTGTATGCCGCTATCGGCATGGCGGCAGTGCTGGCGGCGGTCAGCCAGGCTCCGCTGATGGCGATGTTGATGGTGCTGGAGATGACGCTCAACAGCAGCCTGTTGTTCCCGCTGATGATTGCCTCAGTGCTGGCGTCAATGCTGGTTTATCGCCTGCAATCCGCCAGTACTTATCCGGTGGTGAGTGGGCATCTCAGCCGTTCTGAAGCCAAATATGATTTCGATAACATGCGCGTTGACCAGCTGATCATCCCCGGCGCGGCCCTGCAACCGGATGAATCGGTCGGGCAGGCGCTGGCGGTGAGTTCGCTCAAGCGCGAGCGTTATGTCTATGTCATCAATGCCAGCGGCCAGTTTCTCGGGGTGGTATCGATTCACGATATTGCGCGCAAGGTGCTGGCCGAGGAGATCACCTTACAGTCACCGGTGAGTACGGTGATGGATAGCAATTTCCCGTGTATTTATCAGAACCAAAGCATGCGTGAGGGCTGGGAGGCATTTGCCCGGGTGACGCTGGAGCGCCTGCCGGTGCTGAATAATCCGCAGGAGCGCCATTTCCTTGGCGCGCTGACGAAAACCAGTTTGATCCAGAAGGCGCAGGAGTTTCTTTAAGCCGCGTTACCGCGCAGCGCCTGCTCGGTCATCCACAGCCGGGCGTCGAATTCCAGCTGATGGTAATCCGGCTCCATATGGCAGCAGAGTTGATAGAAGGCTTTGCTGTGATCTTTCTCTTTCAGATGCGCCAGTTCGTGCACCACGATCATGCGCAGAAAGGCTTCCGGCGCGAGACGGAAAAAGGTGGAGATACGGATTTCTGCTTTGGACTTCAGGTTGCCACCCTGCACGCGGGAGATGGCGGTGTGCAGGCCAAGGGCGTGTTTCATCACCTTGATTTTATTATCCCAAATCACTTTGCTCACAGGCGGCGCGCTGCGCATGTAGCGGTTTTTCAGGCCCTGGGTGTAATCGTACAGCGCTTTGTCGCTCACCAGATCATGCATGTCCGGATAGCGCTGCTGTAAAAAAGCGCCCAGACGTTGCTGCTCAATCAGTTTCTGTACCTGGCTGAGGATATGTTCAGGGTAACCCTGCAGATAGATTAATGACATTGGGATTCCCGGCGAAAGACAGTATACTGCGCCCCCTTTTTAGGGCGAAAATCGCGCAAAGTGTACCACGCCGGAGATTCCATGAGCCAACTTGAACTGACCGATCGCACCCTGACGCTGCACCGCTTTCCACCGATGCGTGAAGAAAGCCCTTTGCAGGCGTGGGATGCGGCAGATGAATATCTGTTGCAGCAGACGCTGCCGGACGGTCCGGTGCTGTTATTTAATGACAGCTTTGGTGCGCTGACCTGCGGGTTGAGTCATCGCCAGGTCTGGCATGTCAGCGATTCATGGCTCAGCCAGCAGGCGGCACGGCAAAACCTGCACCTCAATGAGCTGGACGAAGATCAGGTGCAGTTTCTCGATAGCTTGGAGGCGCTGCCCGCGGCTCCGGCGGTGGTGATGATCAAAATCCCCAAAACCCTGGCACTGCTGGAGCATCAGCTGCGCGCCCTGCGTGACGTAGTGACGCCTGAGACGCTGATTCTGGCCGGGGCGAAAGCCAAAGACATCCATAGTTCCACCCTGCAACTGTTTGAACGCATCCTTGGCGAAAGCAAAACATCGCTGGCATGGAAAAAGGCGCGCCTGGTCTATAGCCGTTACACGGCACCAAAGCTGGCTGCGCAGGCACCGACCACCGTCTGGCCACTGGATGACACCAACTATCAGATCCACAACCACGCTAACGTGTTTTCCCGTAGCTCGCTGGATATTGGTGCACGCTTTTTTATGCAGCATCTGCCACATGATGTGGAGGGGGAGATTCTCGACCTCGGCTGTGGCAATGGGGTGATTGGCCTGATGGCGCTGGAGCAAAACCCACAGGCGGAGGTGCTGTTCTTTGATGAATCCTATATGGCGGTGGCGTCGAGCCGTCTTAACGTCGAAGTGAACCGCCCGCAGGATTTAGCGCGCTGCCAGTTCCGCGTGAACAACTCGCTGAACGGATTTCCCTCCGATCGTCTGCACGCGGTGCTGTGTAATCCACCGTTCCATCAGCAGCATGCCGTTACCGATCATCTGGCCTGGCAAATGCTGCGTGATGCCAAACGTTGTCTGCAATATGGCGGCGAGTTGCGCATCGTTGGCAACCGTCACCTCGATTATCACCACAAGATGAAAAAGCTGTTCGGCAACTGCACGCTGGTGGCGTCAACGGCCAAGTTTGTGGTGCTGCGTTCCGTTAAACTGCGTTGATTACAGGCTGAGCGCCAGTTCAGTCGCTTGTGCAATGGCGCGGCGGGCATCCAGCTCCTGCGCCACGTCCGCACCGCCAATCAGCCGGACCGGTTTACCGCGCGCCCTGAGCTGATCGGCCAGCTCGCGCAGGGGTTCCTGACCGGCACAAATCACCACATTATCCACCGCCAGGGTGATGTCCTCACCCAGATGGCGCAGGTGCAGCCCCTCATCATCAATCTTCAGATACTCCACATCGCCCCACATTTTCACGCCGTGTGCCTGCAAGCTGGCGCGGTGGATCCAGCCAGTGGTTTTAGCCAACCCGGCACCGGGTTTGCCGGATTTACGTTGCAGCAGCCAGATCTGACGATCGGCAGGCAGTGGCGCAGGCGGCAGTAATCCTCCCCGCGCCTGCAACGAAGGATCAATGCCCCAGCTTTGATAGAAATCTTCCTGATGGGTGGCCTGATGCAACAGAAATTCTGCGGTATCGAAACCAATGCCGCCCGCGCCAATAATCGCCACACGTTGACCCACCGGCTGTTTATCGCGCAGCACGTCGAGATAGCTTAAAACGCTGGGGTGATCGATGCCGGGTAACGTCAGCTGGCGTGGGGCAATGCCGGTGGCAACGATCACTTCATCGGCGTCATCCAGTTGCTCAGCCGTGACGCGGCAGTGGGTATGGATGGTCACGCCAGCGGCCTGTAGCTGATGGCGGAAGTAACGCAGCGTTTCGCCGAATTCCTCTTTGCCGGGGATTTGCCGGGCAATATTAAATTGCCCGCCGATCTGCTCCCCGGCTTCATACAGCGTGACCTGGTGACCGCGCTGCGCTGCCTGCAACGCAAATGCCATCCCCGCCGGACCCGCGCCGACCACGGCCAGCCGTTTTGGCGATGCAGCGGCAGTCACCGGCATCAGCGTTTCATGGCAGGCGCGTGGATTCACCAGGCAGGACGTCACCTTGCCGACAAAAATCTGATCGAGACAGGCCTGATTACAGGCGATGCAGGTGTTAATGGCCTCGGCATTGCCGGCCTGAGCTTTACTGACAAATGCCGCATCGGCAAGGAAAGGGCGCGCCATCGACACCATGTCGGCGATGCCGTCACGCACGATCTCGTCGGCCACCGCCGGGTGGTTGATGCGGTTGGTGGCAATCACCGGTACGGAAACATGGTCACGCAGGTGCTTCGTGACCCAGGCAAATCCGGCGCGTGGTACGCAGGTGGCGATGGTGGGAATCCGCGCTTCATGCCAGCCGATACCGCTGTTAAACAACGTGACGCCGCACTGCTCCAGCCCTGACGCCAGCTGTAGCGTTTCGGCCAGCGTGCTGCCGTTGTGCACCAAATCAAGCATGGAAATACGAAAGATAATAATGAAGTCGTTGCCCACCGCAGCGCGCACCGCACGGGTGACCGCCAGCGCAAAACGCTGACGTCGCGCGATATCGCCGCCCCAGTCATCCTCGCGCTGGTTAGTGTGCGCCACCAGAAACTGGTTAATCAGATAGCCTTCCGACCCCATGATCTCCACGCCATCATAACCCGCCTGCTGCGCCAGCCGGGCGCAATGGGCGAAATCGGCGATGGTTTGTAGAATGTCGGCTTCGCTCAGCGCTTGCGGCATAAAGGGATTGATCGGTGCCTGTAACGGCGAAGGGGCCACCAGATTGCGTTGATAGCTGTAGCGTCCCGCGTGCAGAATTTGCAGGGCAATTTTGCCCCCCGCAGCATGCACCGCATCGGTAAGGGTACGATGCCAGCCGCACTGGCTCTCCTGATGAAGAATCGCGCCGCCCTGTGCCACCACACCTTGTGGATTGGGGGCTATCCCGCCGGTGACAATCAGCGCCACGCCTTCACGCGCCCGTTCGGCATAAAAGGCGGCCAGCCGTTCAGCCCCGTCGGTATGTTCTTCCAGACCGGTGTGCATGGAGCCCATCAGAAAGCGATTTTTAAGTTGGGTAAAACCTAAATCCAGCGGGGTGAACAGCGCAGGGTACTCAGTCATAATCACTCACTAACGAAGTGGTCGGATGAGTTAACTTTAATGGGTATTTATCAGGAAGGAAGTGGGACGTATTCAGCCTGTGAGTCACATCAAAAAAAGCAGGGTGGTAAGTACGGGCGCAAGAATCGGACATCCTTTACCCAGGCACGGGAAAGACTTACTCACCCTGAAATGGCATTAAGGTCATGGCTAATTGCTTAGCTCTGTAGTTATTAATTACTGAGACTCAATCCAGCTATCCCCATAGAGGATGGGCGTATCCTCTCATGTCGATGGCTGCGGGTAACCAGGACCGGTCTGGCGATAACCTGGATATTTCTCTCGTAAGTTGCGGGTGCGGCGATCCGGTATCACGTTATGCGTAACAGCTTTTTCGTAACATGTTTTTGAGTGATCTTCGTCACAGTTTTAACCCCGGTAACCCGGTTTTATGGCCCCCATTGCAACACCATTGAATGGGGAAGTTATGAATATCGAAACGCAATCCTGCGTGATCACCGGAAAACAACAAGTCAGCGTGGCACAGCAGCAGGTGGAGTGGAACGGCAAAGGCACGCTGGTGCGCATTACGCGCGGCGGCATTTGCGGCTCGGATCTGCATTATTATCAGGAAGGAAAAGTTGGCAGCTTTGAAGTCAAAATGCCGATGATTCTTGGCCATGAGGTGATAGGTTTCGTGGTCGAAAGCGACGATCCGCGACTGAAGCCCGATCAGAAAGTGGCAGTAAACCCTTCTAAGCCCTGCGGCACCTGCAAATATTGCCAGCGTGAGCAGGAGAACCAGTGCGTCTCCATGCGTTTCTTTGGCAGCGCCATGTATGTGCCACACGTTGACGGCGGTTTCACCCAGTACAAAGTGGTGGATAGCGCGCAGTGCATACCCTTTCCCCAGGATGCGGATGAAAGTGTGATGGTATTTGCCGAGCCGCTGGCGGTGTGCATTCACGCCACCCATCAGGCAGGCGATCTCAGTGGCAAGCATGTATTTATCTCCGGGGTTGGCCCGATCGGTTGCCTGATTGCCGCCGCGGCTAAAGCACGCGGTGCGGCGTCGGTGGTGTGCAGCGATATCAGCGAGCGTTCGCTGGCCATGGCGCAGCAGATGGGGGCCACTGACGTGATTCATGCTGCCAGCGGCGACTTCACACCGTATCTGGCCGATAAAGGCTATTTTGATGTGGCGTTCGAAGCCTCCGGGCATCCGTCATCGCTGCAACGTTGCCTTGATGTGGTGTGCGCCAAAGGCACGCTGGTGCAGGTGGGTATGGGCGGTGCCATCCCCGCGTTCCCGATTATGCAGCTGATTGCCAAAGAGATTAACCTGGTCGGTTCCTTCCGTTTTACCCACGAATTCAACACCGCCGTCGAGTGGCTGGCTCAGGGCATTGTCAACCCACTGCCGTTGTTCAGCGGCGAGTATGGCTGGCAGGACATTGATGCTGCGCTGCAGTTTGCGGGTGACAAAACCCGTGCCGCAAAAGTCCAGTTAACATTTTAAGGAGATGGTTATGAGTCAGCTTTTTTCCCTCGAAGGTAAACGCGTCCTGATCACCGGTTCGGCGCGCGGCATTGGTTTCCTGCTGGCGCGTGGCCTGGCCGAGGCGGGTGCGGAAGTGATCGTTAATGCCACCACCCTGGGCGGTGCGGAACAGGCCGCCGCCAAACTGCGCGATCTGGGGCTGCGCGCCCAGGCGAAGGCATTTGATGTGACGCAGTCAGCCCAGGTTCAGCAGGCCGTGGACGAGATTGAAGCCGAGTGGGGTGCCATTGATGTGCTGGTGAACAACGCCGGGATTCAGCGCCGTCGGCCGTTCCTCGAATTCCCGGAACAGGACTGGAATGACGTCATTGCGGTTAACCAGACGGCCGTGTTCCTCGTCTCACAAACCGTGGCGAAGAAAATGGTGGATCGTCAGCAGGGCAAAATCATCAACATCGGTTCGATGCAGAGCGAACTGGGGCGCGACACCATCACGCCTTACGCCGCATCCAAAGGGGCGGTGACCATGCTGACACGTGGCATGTGCGTGGAACTGGCGCGCCACAATATCCAGGTCAACGCCATTGCTCCCGGTTATTTCGTGACTGAAATGACTCAGGCACTGGCGGACGATCCCGCCTTTACCGGCTGGCTCACCAAACGTACTCCGGCAGCGCGCTGGGGCAAACCCGAGGAACTGATCGGTGCTGCCGTGTTCCTGTCCTCCAAAGCCTCTGATTTTATTAATGGTCACCTGTTGTTTGTCGATGGTGGTATGCGCGTGGCGGTGTGATTCAATTGGCGCATTCACCAGGGTGCGCCTAAACCTTAATCACCTCTTGTCTCTCTATGGATAATAAAAAATGCCAATAACCATAATTGTTTTGGGCGTGGTTCTCCTGCTGGTGTTGATGATTGTATTTAAGATCAACGGCTTTATCGCGTTGGTGTTTGTCTCTGCGGTGGTGGGAATCGCCGAAGGGATGACGCCGCTGAATGTCATGGCGTCGATCCAGAAAGGGATCGGTTCGACGCTGGGCGGGCTGGCGATGATTCTGGGCTTTGGTGCCATGCTCGGGCGGCTGGTGTCTGACACCGGGGCCGCGCAACGTGTCGCCACGACGCTGATTGCCGCCTTCGGTAAGGAACGGCTGCAATGGGCGCTGGTGGTCACTGGCCTGATTGTGGGCCTGGCGATGTTCTATGAAGTGGGGTTTGTGCTGCTGCTGCCGCTGGTGTTCACCATCGTGGCGGCGGCCGGTTTACCGTTGTTGTATGTCGGTGTGCCGATGGTGGCTGCGCTGTCGGTTACCCACTGCTTCCTGCCGCCGCATCCGGGGCCAACGGCGATCGCCACCATTTTCGGTGCGAACCTCGGCACCACGCTGCTGTATGGCATGATCATCACCATTCCAACCGTCATTGTCGCAGGCCCAATCTTCTCAAAATTCCTCAAAAGCTTTGAAAAATCACCGCCGGAAGGGCTGTATAACCCGAAGATCTTCACTGAAGAAGAGATGCCCGGCTTTGGTATCAGCATCTTCGCCGCCGTCATCCCGGTGGTGTTGATGGCGATTGCTGCGGTGTTTGAGCTGACCACGCCGAAAGAGAACCCGCTGCGCCAGTTCTTTGAATTTATCGGTAACCCGGCAGTGGCGTTGTTTATCGCCGTGGTGATTGCGGTGTTGACGCTGGGTCTGCGCAACGGTCGTAAGATGGGTGAGGTGATGGACATGTGCGGAGAGTCTATCGCCGCCATCGCCATGATCGTCTTTATCATCGCCGGTGGCGGAGCCTTCAAACAGGTGCTGGTGGACAGCGGCGTCGGCAACTATATCGCCGATATGATGAAAGGTTCCTCGTTGTCTCCGCTGCTGATGTGCTGGACCGTGGCCGCGATGCTGCGTGTTGCGCTGGGTTCGGCGACGGTGGCGGCCATCACCACCGCCGGGATTGTGACGCCGATTATCGCGGCGACCCACGCCGATCCGGCCCTGATGGTGCTGGCCGTGGGATCGGGCAGTGTGATCGCCTCACACGTTAACGATCCGGGGTTCTGGCTGTTCAAAGGTTATTTCAACCTCAGCGTGGTTGAGACGCTGAAAACCTGGACGGTAATGGAAACGCTGATCTCGGTGCTGGGTCTGGCTGGTGTGTTGATCCTCAATTCATTGATTCACTAACCGATGTGGCTGCACAGGGAGGTGAGCCATCATGACTGAGCAGCGTATCTCACTCCAGGACATTGCCGAGCTGGCGGGTGTCACCAAAATGACCGTCAGCCGCTACCTGCGCACGCCGGATAAGGTGGCGAGCCAGACCGGTCAACGCATTGCGCGGGTGATGGAGGCGCTGAACTACGTGCCCCAGCCTGTGGCCGGGGTGCCGTCACCCGCAAAAAGCAACACGCTGGGCGTGCTGATTCCTTCGTTTAAAAACCAGATCTTTGCTGACCTGCTGAGCGGCATCGAACATGCCACTCGCGCCGGTCACTACCAGACCCTGATTGCCCACTACAACTACGATGCGATGAGCGAAGAAGAGCAGGTGCTCAATCTGCTGTCGTGGAATATTGATGGCATCATCCTGTGTGAAAAGCAGCATACGCGGCGCACGGTAAAGTCTCTGCGTGCAGCAAAAATCCCCATCGTCGAAGTGATGGATACCCAGGGGCCGTGCCTCGATATGCAGGTGGGTTTTAACAACTTCAATGCAGGTTATGATATGACGCGCACGTTGCTGGAGCAGGGGCGGCGCTGTGTGGTCTATCTTGGCTCGCTGGACGATCGTCGGGATGAGTTTCGCTTCCAGGGATTCCGCAAAGCGATGCAGGAACGGGGGCTACGTGCGGCGCGGATGAATCCGCGTACCCTTTCATCGCAGCGGCTCGGCGCGACAATGCTGGAGCAGGCGCTGCGGCTGCATCCGGAGCTGGACGCGGTCTTCTGTACCAATGACGATATTTCGCTGGGCGCGCTGCTGTGGTGCCAGCGACGGGGGATTGCGGTGCCGGATAAGATTGCCATTACCGGCTTTCACGGCCTTGATATCAGCCGGGAAATGTATCCCAGCCTCGCCAGTGTGATCACGCCGCGCTACGCCATTGGCCTGCAGGCGGCGGAGCTGCTATTGAAGAAAATTGCCGATCCGGCCTTCAATGCCGACAGCATCGATCTTAACTACCAGATCTTTATGGGCGAAACCATTCAATCGCGACAGCGAATCCATGAGAAGCGGGATTGATAACCGCTGGCAAAATGGGTGTTGTAGCGGTAGCTGGAACCGGCTTCGGCCATGCAATAGGTACATACCGGCACCACTTCAATCTGTTGGGCCGGAATGCCGCGTTGCTGCAATAATCCCCGTGCCAGATGTGGCAAATCAAACCAAATGCCCTGCTGCTGCGCGCGTGCCTGAGGCCGGATGGCCTGCGGGTTTTGCGGCTGGGTGGCGGACCAGTTCAGCGTGGGCAAGCTGGGCTGAGCCTGCATTTGCGTCACTAAATCCTCGCCCAGTTCATAGCAGCACGGCCCAATCGCCGGACCGATGGCGACATGCAGGGTATCGGGCTGAGCGCCCAGCGCCAGCAGGCGGTCAATGGCGCTATTCAGTACGCCGGATAAGGTTCCTTTCAACCCGGCATGTACCGCGGCAACCTGATGTTTGCGGGTATCGGCGAACAGCACCGGCAGGCAATCGGCCGTGTAGATCGCAACCGGGCGCGTACCCTCACCAATCACGCCATCGGATTCGCAGCTTTTTGGCGGCAGGTTGTCACCCGCCATCACCACGTTGGCGCTGTGGCGCTGATGACCATAAGCAGCGTCACTGGGGGCCGGTACGCCCGCAGGCTGAAAGGCATACTCCAGCCAGCCCAGTGCATCGAGTAATGCTGAGCGTGCTACCTGATGTTCGGGGTGAGCCATAAGTATCTCCTTTATCGTGTCGATCGCTTTCTGCTGCCAACAGCTTACGTTAACTGCTACATTTTGACAGCTTTACACAAACTGACCGTAATCACTTAAGGATGAAATGATGAAAAAAACCACCTGGCTGGTCACCTCCGGCCTGATGGCGCTGGCGCTCACCGGCTGTGCGCAGCCCTCGAAACAGCAGGCACAGGCGCAGCTCGGCCAGCAATCGGTACTGGCGGTAAACTGGTTCCAGCAATCGGGCGAGTATCAGGCCCTGAGCTGGCAGGCGTTCAACACCGCGCGTATGGCATTTGATCAGGCACCCTCGCTGGCCGGTAAACCCAAGGCCGTGATCGTCGACCTTGATGAAACCATGATCGATAACAGCGCCTACAGTGCGTGGCAGGCAAAAAATGGTCAGCCATTTAGCGGAAAAACCTGGTCAGCCTGGACTCAGGCACGTCAGGCTTTAGCGGTGCCGGGTGCAGTGGAATTTGCCAACTACGTTAATAGCCACGGCGGCACTATGTTTTACGTCTCCAACCGTGATCAAAAGGATTACGCCGCCACGGTGGATAACCTGAAGAAGCTGGGTTTCAGCGGAGTTAATGATAAAACGGTACGACTCAGCACCGGCAGTTCCAACAAACAGGCGCGTTTTGATGCGATCAAAGCCGAAGGCTATAACGTGGTGCTGTACGCCGGAGACAACCTGAATGACTTTGGTGGTACCACCTGGCACCAGGGCAATCAGCAGCGTCAGGCGTTTGTCAGCAGCAATCATCAGCGCTTTGGCACGCAGTTTATCGTGCTGCCCAACCCGCTGTACGGTGACTGGGAAAGTGGGATGGCGGAAAATTACAACAAGCTGACGCCGGAACAGCAGTTGCAGGTACGTGAAGCGCGTCTGAGAGCGTGGAACGGTAAATAATTCGTCAGGATAAAAAGCGCCTGCTGTGTCGGGCGCTATTTATCTCCTTTCCGGTCCGGAAATATTTACTTTTCATCGCAACTATTATTCATCTCATTATTTTCGTGATCTCTTGCCGCAACCGGGCGCTACAAATAGCGTAATGCTCGGCGTATTTGCCAGAAGGGCAGTGAAATCATCCAATCATAAATTTTATAATTAAGAAATTTCCTGGTATTAAATGGCCCACAAGGTTAAAAGAAAATTAACCATAATTTTATTGTGTGTATTTTTTTGTCATTGCATTGATTATGCATTATTTAATTTTCAACTTAACTATATGATATTAATACGTATCATTCTGCGTAACATTTTCCCTTCGCCTTGCAAAACCTTACCATCCCCTGACACAGGTTGAATTTAAATTTACATTTAGCTGCATGTTGAAGGGTCTGGAAATAACAGGGGTGCATTACTACTCTTAAGCGTCTATAACCATTTTTTGTGAGGAAGCTCCGCTTTTTCCCCTGAGCCCTGTCTTATTCACGGCGTAATTTGCCTGGATACGGTATTCCCGGACATTAAGAGAAGATAATTGTGACGACACTCAAACCCTTATTAGCGAAAAATCGCAGTTGGGCATTACAGCGCCGCCAGCGTAATCCGCACTATTTCGAAAAATATCTTCATCAGCAAAAACCGCATTCGCTCTGGATTGGCTGTTCCGATAGCCGTGTCCCGGCCGAGGTATTAACCGGCGCGCATCCGGGCGAGTTATTTGTGCATCGCAATATCGCCAATATGGTGGTGCCTGATGACGACAATCTGATGAGCGTGTTGCAGTACGCGATTTTCTATCTCGGCGTTCAGCGCGTGGTGTTATGCGGCCATTACGGCTGTGGCGGGGTACAGGCCGCGCTTGGGCTGCCGGAAAGCCCGCTGGCACAGGAAGATTCGGCACTGGCGCGGCGTATTGCTGCCCTGCGCAGCGGTTTAGCTCAGGGGCTGGTGGAATATCGTGCGGCCAGCGCGCAGGAAGCAGAGGGCAGCAAACTTAATCGTCTGGTGGAAGCTAACGTGATTGCCCAGTTTGCGCAGTTAGTGGCAACTGAACCGGTACGGCTGGCGTGGCAGGCCGGACAACAACTGGATGTGTTTGGCTGCGTATATGACCTGCAGTCTGGCCATCTGAAAGAGTTAATTCAGCAATCTGCAGAGGAATCGATACCATGAATCTGAATACCCTGCGCCAGGATATTCCGGCCGGTCTGGTGGTTTTTCTGGTGGCACTGCCACTTTGTCTTGGGATTGCCCAGGCCAGCGGTTTGCCGCCATTTGCCGGCCTGCTGACCGGCGTCATTGGTGGATTGCTGGTCACGGCGCTCAGTCCGTCACGTTTTGCCGTGAGCGGCCCGGCGGCGGGCCTGGTCACCATTGTGGTGGCTTCGATTGAGACGCTCGGCAGCTTCTCTGCCTTTCTCACCGCGTTGATGCTCGCTGGCTTGTTGCAGTGCCTGTTTGGTTTGCTGCGCGCCGGGCGTTTTATTGCCCTGGTTCCGGGGAGTGTTATCAAGGGTATGCTGGCGGCGATAGGTATTTTGCTGATTATCCAGCAAATACCCGTCGCGCTGGGAGCGGCGGGTGATGCGGAGCTGGTGTCACTGGTGAAGGGTGAATTTGCTTTCTCAGCGTCCGCGATGCTGGTGGCGGGTGCGGGGCTGCTGATTTTGTGGTTCTGGACCACGCCGTTTATCAAATCAGTTAAAATGCTGAGCTGGATCCCCGGCCCGCTGGTCGCGGTTCTGGTGGGTTGTCTGGCGACAGTGCTGGGTGTGGGCGGTTTGCCACGCATCACCCTGCCAGCCTTTGACAGCATGGCGGCATTGGCGGCCGAACTGGAAACCCCGGACTGGCTGGCCTGGCAAAACCCTGCGGTATGGGTGGTGGCGCTGACGCTGGCGCTGGTGGCGAGCCTGGAAACGTTACTCAGCCAGGAGGCGCTGAAAAAACTCCGTCCACAGCATCCGGCTCCCTCACCAAACAAAGAGATGTTTGCCCAGGGGGTGGGTAACCTCACCGCCGGTTTGCTGGGGGCGATGCCGATCACCGCGGTGATTGTGCGCAGTTCGGTAAACGTCAGCGTAGGGGCGCAAAGCAAGATGTCGATTCTGCTGCATGGCGTGCTGCTGCTGATTTGCGGGCTGTGGTTTAGTGATTTGCTGAATGCCATCCCACTCGCCAGCCTCGCGGCCGTGTTGTTGTACACCGGATATAAACTGGCAACGCCACGTCTGCTGATCGAGCAAATGCGCATGGGGGCGCAGCAATATGTGCCATTCCTTGCCACCATCGGCGGTATCATCGGGTTTGGTATGCTGGCCGGAATTGGAATCGGCATTGTCACTCAGATACTTTTCAGCCTGTATCAGAGCCACCGCAATGCGTTGCAGTTGACCCGTTATGACGATCATTACGTGCTGCGCTTCCAGCAAAATCTGACCTTTATGCATAACCCCAAATTGCAGGGGTTGCTGGCAGAGATTCCGGAAAACAGCGTGGTGATTGTGGACCACGATAACGCCGAGTATCTCGATCCGGATGTCAAAGCGGTGCTGCAGGATTTTGGCGAAAATGCGGATAAACGCGGCATTCGCCTGAGTCAGTGGCCAGTCGCGGTAAAATAGCAATCCTCCTGCGCCTGAAATTTGTGTTATTAGTTAAAAATCGGATATCTCGGATATCCGATTTTTTTATTTACAGGGCATAATTGTCGCGCTTTTCTCCATAAATGCCTGGCTTCTCTCAGCACGCGCTCCGCCTTCAGGCGCAGAGTTGAATGATGAACACGGGCTTAATTAACGAATCAGAATGTCCTTTTTTCAGGTTTAATGCCTGCTGATGCCCCGGCATATGGCAGCGACTTTCCAGGTTACAGGGTTCGACGTATGCGCGTTAAGCTGTTTGCAGAGAATAATTTTAAAAAGAATGCTCTCTCGCTGTTCCTCATCACGCTGTTTTTCTGCTTTATTGGCAGCCATTTGCGTGTGCCGCAGGAGCTGTCGCTGTTCTGGCCAGTCAACGCGCTGATTGCCGGGCTGATGGTGCGCAATCCTTTTTTGCATCGTATCTCAAGTTACGTCGTCTGTTTTGTAGCGATGGTGTTTAACGATACGGTGTTCTCTGGCTGGGCGTTGCCCGCCGTGACCCTCAATGTAGCCAATATCCTGTTTATTCTGGTGGCGGTAAGCATGCTGATTAAGCATCTTCTGCCCCCATCGGCCAATAGCCGGGTGATCAATGCCATGCGTATTTTCCCCGCCTGTCTGCTGGCCGCGCTGTCCTGTGCGACCTGGGGAGCCTGGGCGCAGGAGGTGGATTTTAACGCGCGTTTTGTTACCGCCTGGGGGGATTGGTTCAGCGAGCAATTCTCCACGTCGCTGATGCTGCTGCCGGTGCTGCTGGCGCGCCCGTTGCGTACTGTCGCCTGGCGTTCGTTATTACATCCCAGCAAGCTGCTGCCGCTGATTGGCGTGGTGTTGTCTCTGACCATCGGCGCGATGATTGGCGGGGCGGGTAGCCTGACTTTCCCGGTTCCGGCATTGATCTGGTGTGCGATTGTGCTGCCGATTCCGATCACCAGCCTGGTCCTTTTGCTCACCGGGATCACCGAGATCATCCTGGTTTCTCACGGCGTGATGAATATTCAGGGCGATGATGCCTTGCTGCCGATCAGCCATCTCACCTCGGTACGACTGGGTGTCGCGACTATCACTATCAGCCCGTTGCTGGTGGCCGTCAGCATGGATGCCATTCGCCAGCTGAATCAACGGCTGTCACTGCGCGCCAATTTTGATTTCCTCACCCAGCTGTTGTCACGTTCTGGCTTGTATGAAAATCTGCGCCAGGAGCCTTTCTCGCTGCATCGTGTAGCCGGAGTCGTGATGCTGGATGTTGACTACTTCAAGGCAATTAACGACAACTTTGGTCATGATGCCGGTGATGGCGTGCTGGAAGAAATTGCCCGGCGTATTCAGGATGTGGTGAACAATCGTGGGCTGGTTTGCCGTTTTGGCGGCGAAGAATTTGTGGTGGTGGTGTTTGACTACAGCTACACCCAGCTATATCAACTGGCCGAAGCGATTCGCCAGTCGATGGTCAAAGATAAGTTCTGGTTGCAAGGCAACACCGTTACGATCACCGGCAGCCTTGGGCTGGCGCATGGCAGTGCGGTGAACGAGCGTGAGTGGCAGGGGGTCATTAACCGCCTGATTTCGGCGGCAGATAAGAACCTTTACCTTTCAAAGCGCAACGGCCGCAATCAAACTTCGCCAGCCGTTGAGCCTCGCCCGATGGTGAATGACGTCGCCTGATATTTACACGCTGCTTTTCAGTGCGCTGCTTTGCTGATGGCGTTCCAGCGCCAGCTCAATCAGACGGGTAATCAGCGCGCTGTAGCCCAGACCTGCCGCCTGCCATAACTTCGGATACATGCTGATGTTAGTGAAGCCGGGCAACGTATTGACTTCATTAACGATGATCTCTCCGCCTTCCGTGAGGAACACATCCACTCGCGCCATACCGCTGCATTCCAGCGCCTGAAAGGCTTTCAGCGCCACGGCACGGATCGCTTCGCTATCTTCAGCACTGATCGCGGCGGGCACGACCACCTGCGCACCGTTCTCGCTGATGTATTTGGTGTCATACGAGTAAAACTCATCGTGCACCACCACTTCACCACAGGGGCTGGCGACGGGGTCGTCATTACCCAGCACCGCACATTCGATCTCGCGACCTTTAATGCCTTGCTCAATCAGGACTTTGCGGTCAAAGGTAAAGGCAAGGTCAAGTGCAGCCGCTAACTCCTCAATATGGCTGACTTTACTGACACCTACCGAGGAACCCTGATTCGCTGGTTTGATAAACAGCGGCAGACCAAAACGATTGACCAGCGCCTGCACATCAAGCTGGGCGCGCTGTGCCTGGGTGATGCTGACCCACGGCGCGACATTCAGTCCGGCATCGCGCAGCAGACGCTTGGTGAAATCTTTGTCCATACTCACGGCTGAACCCAGCACACCCGAACCGACAAATGGCAGGTTAGCCATGCGCAGCAGGCCCTGTAGCGAACCATCCTCGCCCAGCGTGCCATGCACAATCGGGAAAATGACGTCGACCTGCGACAGGGGATGGGCGTTGTGGCGGGTGATCAGCTGCTGCGATGCCTGGCCAGGAACCAGTGCCACATTCTCACCGGAGCGATTAAGCGCTATTAATGCGGGATTTTCCGCATTAAGCAGAAACCCGGATGCATCGTTCAGATGCCATTCACCCTGCTTATCGATACCCAGCAATACCACCTCGAATTTGCTTTTATCGATAGCCTCAAGAATGTTTTTTGCTGATTGTAATGACACTTCATGTTCGGCCGTCTTTCCACCAAAAATGATTCCCACGCGCTGTTTTGCCATTGTTTTTTGTCCGATTGCGGTAAAGCGAATGGGTAAGATACCACGGGGCGGATGGAGCGGACATAGCGGGTAATTGATGTCATCAGGGAGTGAGGTGGGTGGCTGAAACGCCAAAAAAATCCCCTCGGACGAGGGGATGCCAAATCAGGCCAACACCAGGGAAAAACTTGAACAAACTGTACCTTGGTATAGTTTGGTGAGATGTGAGGTGGATCATAAAAATGATGATTGGTTTGCAGGCAGGCATTTCAGCCTGTCTGATACACAGATATGCCAATCCAGGATGCAGTAAAGCGGATGGTTAAGACAATACGGAGATATTGCGGGTGTGAGTCTTTGGGTTGTCTGAAGTTAAAAAAATCCCCTCGGACGAGGGGATGCCAAATTAGGCCAACACCAGGGAAATACTTGAATAAACTATACCTTGGTATAGTTTGCGGGAATGTGAGGTAGATCATAAATTTGAGAAAGATCGGTGTTTTTTTCATCACTGTGTCAGGCTATGACTCCCTATACCTCAACTTCAGGTGGTGGGTGGTAATCCCATCTGTTTGATTTCACTCGCGTGATTCTTATTCAAGTTTATCTGGCACTGGTCAATGTAGGATTGATAATCATAAGAGTCTTCATTCAGTTCTGTGGCAACCGAGAGACAAAGTTCGTTCCGGTAGGTTTTCCATTGTTGTTGTGCCTCCAGAAAACGCTGGCTATATACTTCGCCCGAAGTCTCATTGTTCTCTTCTTTTCCGTTAAAAGGCCCAACATTATTGGCTTTTATCCGTTTGACCGTTTCGGATATAAGTTCATCCAATTTTTTGCTGCTGGCATCTTTTTGGGTTGATAGGCAGTTATACGCAGCCGGGATACTACTATTTTGCCTGAAGCAGGTATCACGTTCAGGCCCTGATGAAAGTTCTGCATATGCTGCTACAGGAACAATCAAGGTGATGATAAGGATGATGGCTTTTTTCACTGAAGATACCTTATTCTGTTTCTGTGAGGCTCGTAAGTCATATATATCGGACTGTTTTTTATATGCGATATCAAAGCGGTTCTGCCATCAATAGCAGCTTGAAACAATGACCTGGCGTTGTGAAAATGAACGGTTTATATCGGTAATCGCTGTCGGATTAAATCGGAAAGCGTGGCTGGTTTACGCCGGAATTGGTGATTGAATTGGGGCAGATATGGCTGAAGGCTCTGCTTTTAGGTATGTGTGACGTTAAAAAAATCCCCTCGGAAGAGGGGATGCCAAATTAGGCCAACACCAGGGAAATACTTGGGTTAACTGTACCTTAGTATAGTTTAATGGAACGTGAGGCAGATCACAAATTTAAGAAAGATCGGTGTTTTATGCATCAAGAGTACCAGGTGGTGGTTTAGGCATTGCTGAGGAGCGGATTGGGTGATGTGAAGAGGGCTGATACCTACCCCCCTCCATAAGTTCAGTCGGCGATATCTGGATTGATGAGGCTGATTTCTTCAATACGCCTGGCGTTCATATTGAGAGTGCAGGCTGTTATTGCATTTCCTAAATTATGTGTGCTTTGAGCGCTGGTAGTGGCAGACTGGCAAAAGGTCTCTCTGTAATTTATCCAGATATTTTGACTGGATTTGAATTTAGTGATCATCACACGTTTTTGTTCCTTATTTCCCATCCACCATTGGGTATAGTCCAGGGATTTAATCTCTTTAAGTTTTTTTTCGTAAGCCTGATTTAACGTTTCATCTGATTTTTTAGTAATTTTATCTAAACACTCATCATTATTTTCGCCGAATTTTGAAATGCAAATATTGACATCAATATTGGAAGAAATATCAATCGGTTGCTGATTAGCGGGAGCATAACCCGTGTAGAGAAGCAGCATGCTAATCTGTGTTGCTAAAAAGATTTTCATTTCAGATACCTGATTCTGGATTGATTTCTTCTTGGGTCAAATGGCATTAAGTTGTCTTCAATGTATTTGATGATGTTATGACGATTGTTTCCAGACGCCATAATCTCAACCATTTTAGAGGCCGTATTGTTGCCCTGACGTGCCTGGAGTTGCGTGAATATACCCTCTTTCCATAGTCACGTTTTTCCTGGTAGGCAATTTCAAAAAGTCTGACTTGAACTTTTAACGGCCCGGAAATGTTACGAGGCCGCCAGTGAGGCGAAGTTGCTTCACTTAACGCTTTAATGAACCAGGTTTAAGTAGGTTGAATTAAACCGCTTGGTGACATGTTTAACAGCAGCTGATACCAGCGTATCGCTTCTACAGTCGCGGTGTCGCAGCGGCGATTGACTTGAAGAGTACGGCCAGTAGCTACATGATATCCGGCGTTATCTATCAGGCGTTGAATTGTTTTCACCGCGTCGGGATTATTGGTTCCAAATACATCGACAGATGAGGATAAATACAAGAGGTGTGGGGTATAATTACGATTATGGCGCATATGAATTCCTTTTCATGTTTTTGTGTGTGGTGGAATATTAACCAGGTGTGATGCTTTATTCAACAGCTATCTCATTAATCATATCTGTGAATTTGAGTTGGGTTGATTTTTCTATTTCTTCATATGTCATTATTTAGAACATTGCTGAAAGAATATTCCTATTCTTCGGGTTCGTATTTTCTACAAAATATAACCGCTTGATTGGATAGAGCAATGTCAGCAATAAAGGGATTGCGCAAATAAATAACAGACAAGATTTGTAAGTGCCATTTTGAATAGGACTTTTAACCCGTAAGGATATAGTCTAATCCTGAGGTGGCTTGATGATTATTTTATAACAATGACGATATTATAAAAGAAGAAATTAATTATGAACTGCGGTTGTTAAAAGCATGTTTATCACACGATTGTATAGACGAAAACGAGATAAAAAATAAACTTCCTGTGAAAAAGATAAAGACATCTGCTGTGGCGTTTCTAATGACGGGTTTAGATCTTGAAATTTGATGGCCCCTGCTGGGTTTGAACCAGCGACCAAGCGATTATTAGTCCTAATTTGAAGTGAGTTAAATCAGTAACTTACTGATTTTTATATTTTCTTTAGGCCGAATAGTGATGAAAAGTGGCACATAGCGTTGCGCTCTGCTGCCACTTTGCTGCCATTCCCTTCAACTCATTGATCGTTTTTGAGGTTGCACAAATTAGTCAAGGTCACTCTTGGGAGAGGATATCTGTTTGCAAGGTGCTGTGCTATGCTCTCATTGCCCCAGAAATCGTTTATGACCAACCTATTTTGGAAGAATCCTATCCAATAATCAGGTGCGGTAATTTCATCTTTGTTTATTGGACAAAATATAGAAATGGAAAGTATTCCCCAAACTACCTTTTCAGGGAATATGATATTTTTTTCTGCAAGAAGTACAGCTCCTTCTTTGTGGAAAGAAAATCCCTCTGATAATGAATCACTATGAACCAGACCACACCTTACAACATGATACATTAAGTCTGAAAAATCTGGTTTTAGTATTGGTTCACGTACTCCATCAGTGATTGGGAAGTTGTCGAATATGGTTTCATCGAGATTTATTCCACCAAGTGCCATAAACTCAATCAACCAAGAATATTTTTTTATGATGTTTTTGAAGTGTCTTCGGCTACTGTTTTTTTGCTCATAGTAACGCTGGGATGTCACATCAAGAGCATTACAGGCGTGTTCTAATGCCGCATAAATCTCACCTCGCTCCATGTGATCTATTGCGTACTTAACCCTTTCCCCGATAGTCGGCATGTTGCCTCCGTTACTAAATACCTATTTTAAAATGATCATCATGAATTTTTGTGCAGTGAAGGTTCTATTTCTTTCATATTTCAAACTGATTCAATGGATTAAATGAAATCTCTTCTGACAGATGATCCGGAGAAAAATGTACGTACCGCATCGTTACCTTGATATCTGTGTGCCCTGGTATTCGCTGAAGCACAAGTATATTACCGTCGTTCATCATGAAATGAGAAGCGAAGGTATGCCGTAAAACATGTGCTAGCTGGCCTGGCGGTGTCTCAATGCCTGCGCGTTGTATGGATTTCCTAAAAGCTGAATAGCATGGTTTAAAGGGCAACTGCGCTTTCCTGCTTTGTGGCAGTTCAGCCTGTAATTTTTCAGTTATCGGTACCGCTCGGTTTTTCTTGCCTTTAGTTTTCACGTAGATGATCTGACCGGCGCGGATTTGACTTCCCTTCAAGCCTTCGGCCTCACCCCATCGAACACCAGTTGCCAGGCAGACTTTCACAATAGTCGTCAGATCTTTAGAGCGACTGTTCTCACACTCGGTGAGAAGGATTCTAATTTCCTCGATGGTGAGATACGCCATCTCGGATTCACTGAGCTTAAACTCGCGCACGTTCTCTAACGGATTGGGTGCGGTCCATTCATCCAATCGGCGCAGTTCGTTAAACATCGCCCTGAAATACGCTAGCTCTAAATTTACCGTGCGAGGCGTAACAGTCTTAACTCGACTGGAGCGAGTGATCTTCCCGCTTAACCGATGCTCGCGATAGGACGCGAAAATTTTCGCGTTAAACTCGGTTGCGAGTGGATTTCCCATCGCCTCGCAGGCGAATGCCATTGTGGTTCGTCGCTTCTCCCCATCCGCCAACGTAATGCCATGCGTGTTGAACCGCAATTCAACTAGCTCAATTACTCACCGTTTATCTGTCTTCTCTCCCAGCCAGGGCTTATCTTGAGCCTGTTCTTTTACGTATTTCTCATATGACAGAGCTTCGCCTTTTGTCGCAAACTGGCGGCGTATGCGCTTTCCGTTGCGTCCGTTGGGGAAAATCTGCACCTGCCATTTGTCAGATGGTCATTTACTAACTGCCATTACCTACCTTAAAAAAGCTCGGTCCGAGTGATGACTTTGCCCAAGATTTTGATCTAGTCGCCAGGCACTTGAATGAAGACTTTCCATTCTCAACACGTATTCTCCTGCCGGGAAAACGTACAACCGGGTTTGATCAATAGGACTGTGAAACGTGGGTAACGGATGCCGATGCACAGAAGCAGGCCGACGTTGCAGAGGCTGAGAAACAGAAAACCACGCTAATCAGCAGTGCCAATACCACCACGCAGGCATGACAGACACAGCTGATGCTGGGCATTATCTGTGACGCCGATGATAAAAGCCGCCTTACCGAATGGATGAAATACATCCAGGCGGTGCAGGCCATTAATACCAGCAAAGCACCGGATATCAGCTGGCCCCAGAAACCGGAATAACTGCCAGTATCATCATGTTATAAGGGCTACGGAAGATAAAAATCTCGCAGCTTATGAATTTTTTAACGACACTATTTTTTGTATTTAACTGCAATATAGATGTACGTAACAATCATAAAGAGGATGAAAATCCCTATGCTTCTGATCGCGTACTTTTCCCAGTAAGTTACTGCAATCATGGAGAAAATAACCACCAGAATAGCGGGGAGTGCCCCGGAAAAGTACCAGGTAAGATCTTTAAATATTATCTTGAAGAGTCTGCTTATCATTTCATTAACCTGTATAAGCCCTCGGCCAGTTCTTTATCGGATTTACCAAAAGTACGGAAGTGATTGTTGCGTGACAGTACAGGTTCAACTAAAAATACATCATTTCGAGATTAAGGCTGTAGAGAGCAGAATAATACGCAGGTTGGTACTTATGTAGTTCTTCTGCTTTTTTTGCCGCTTCAGTTGCAAAGCTATAGACGGTTAAGCCCCAGAGGGCGTATTGTGCACCACTCCTGATTTTATTGCGCGCAAAATGGGATGTTAGCGAAAATGAGTGAGCAATAGCTTGTGCGACTGCGAAGGTGAGGGCGCGACTCGTTAAAACACCGTTGGCAGCATGCGAACCCATCCTTGATAGCTCACGGGAAATATTTGTTATTTTATCTTCCGACGCGCTCTTTAAATAGGTCTCCACATATAGTCTGATAAGAAAAAATATAATATCTTTTCTTTTTACGAGTTCAACTAACCCCTTGGCAAACCTGACGTCCTCATTGCTAAGTTTACTGCAAACATCCTGATAGTTTTCCGTCAGGCATGATGTATACCAGGTTGCGCGGGTAAAAGCATCTGAGAGCTGCTGACCTTTCTCCAATACCTCATCTTTAACACCTTTAAGGGCATGCTCCAGTCTGATTGCTAATTCTTTGTCAGCTTCCATCCAGTTAATAATGTAATAATTACTGTAAGCCATCCCTGTTACCTTCCTGGTTAATATATCAATCATTGTTATGCACATTCATTGTGCAAAGGTGAGCTTGCAGAATACTACACGATGAAAATTGAGTAAAAAACCACCTTATGCATTTTTCGGGATCAGAATATTGCTTTTGCATCATTTAACTGTCGTGAAAGGCATTTTCCTCATGTGCCAGCCATTACACAACAGCCAATGCGTGCCTCGTCGTTACGGAGCGCCGACCATAGCGAAACCCCTTAACCGGAGATTCCCCACACTGCCCAGGTACTCATGGACACGATGGCTGAAGCGCAGATATGGGCGGTGGGTGGCGCGCTGAACCCGCGGCATCATCGAGAGCATCTGCGCGAAGCTTCGCAGCCTGGTGAATCAGGGCTGGCCGTTTTGCACGAAAGGCGGTGTCAGCAAGCAGAAGGGGGGTGAGAAAAAATTTGCTGCCAATCGATTTTTTGGCTACAAAAAAACCGCTTCGGAGAGCGGCTCAAATGCATGATTAATATCACTAAATTTGGTGGCCCCTGCTGGGTTTGAACCAGCGACCAAGCGATTATGAGTCGCCTGCTCTAACCACTGAGCTAAGGGGCCAGCGGAGCGGGGATTATAAAGTATCTCGCCAGGGCGATCCAGCCATTGATAGCTGGTTGCTGAAAATTAAACCAGCCTCTGACCCCTTGATATCAATGAGAAAATTCGCAGATCCCACATCCGTTGTCGCAAAAATAACCTAATCTGCAGATGATTCTGAGACAGGGCGGGAAAGCCCTGTCCCTCATTACCATCATGCTTACTGATAACGTGACGCCGGTTTATTGCTCGACAGGTAAGGCTGGAGCGCCACACGTGCGTTATCAAAGTCTTGCCACAGGTCAGTATTCTCCAGTGAGGGGATGGTTACCAGCTCACCAGCGTCGAGCCCACGCAGCGCAGCGCTGACCAGATCCTCAACCTCCATCAACATCTCTGCCGGGAATGATGTAATCGGGGTGCCCGAACGATCAAAAATTTCAGTGCGGGTAGCACCGGGGAGAACTGCCTGTACATGTACGCCGCTATCAACCAGCTCGCGCTGCATGGCGCGCGTCAGCGTGAGTACAAAGGATTTTGTCGCGTTGTAAGCTCCATTGAAGCGTTCGTGTATCAGCGACAGCACGGAAGCGATATTGATGATGGTGCCGTGACCACGCGCGCGAAACGCCTGCGCGGCAGTATGAGCCAGTTGCGTCGGAGCCACGATATTCAATGCCAGCATGGTTTGAATGCGTTCCAGGTCAGCATCGATAAATTCCCCTTCGACACTCATACCTGCGTTATTCAGCAGCAACGTGATGTGGTGGTTTTCACGTAGTTCCTGTTCGATACGCTGCAAATCCTGCGTTTTAGTGAGATCCGCAGGTAAGACGCTGACTTCCACGCCAGCCGATTCACGTAAGCTCTGCGCCAGCGCATTGAGGCGGGTGACATCGCGTGCCACCAGAATCAGGTTATAGCCGCGAGCAGCCAGCTGTTTCGCATAAGTTGCACCAATACCGCTGGATGCGCCGGTGATTAAAGCCAGTTGAGATGATGACATGGTCGATTCCTCTAAATGATGGTTATCATATTTGATGTGCTAAATATGACGATCATAATATTTATCGTCAAGCTGGAATATGATGGTCGTAATAATTACTATGATTGTCGTAACTGATGAACCGGAGAGCAGAGGATGGAAAAGCTGAGTCACAAAGCGCGCACGCGTCAGCGCATACTGGATGAGGCAGCTAAAGTGATGCGTGAATGCGGCACGGAGAGCATTGGTGTTGCGTCGTTGATGAAGCGTGTTGGTTTAACGCATGGCGGTTTCTACGCTCATTTCGCCTCACGTGATGTGTTGGTAGAAGCGGTCATTGCACAGATGTTTGCAGATTCCGCGCAACGGTTAGCGGCGATTGTGCAGATTGAAGATCCGGCGCAGCGGTTGAATCAGTTGATCGACAATTACCTCTCTGATGTGCACCGTGTCACGCCAGGTGAGGGGTGTCCTCTCCCCGCACTTGCCAGCGAAATGGCGCATTTGCCACTTGAGGCGCGCACGCTGTTTTCGCAACGACGCGAAGTGGTGCGTCAGAGACTGGCTCAGCCATTGCAGCAACTCGGCAATCCTCACGCGGACAGGCTGGCCGCCAGCATCCTCGCTGAGATGGTCGGTGCCATGGCGCTGGCACGCGCCTGCCCGGATGACACTGAGGCGAGTCATATTCTGGCTGACAGTCGTCTGTCCGTGAAACAACGTGCCGGGCTGGTGATGGTATGAGTGAACACAACATTCGTGACATCATCGCACCACATTTACAGGTGTTGTTCTGTGGCATCAATCCAGGCCATTCCTCGGCACATACCGGCTATCATTTTGCTCATCCGGGTAACCGCTTCTGGAAGGTGATCCATCTGGCTGGATTCACTCATGAGCAACTGAAGCCGGAGCAGGAACAGCGGCTGCTGGAGACCGGTTGCGGTATTACCATGCTGGTGGAAAGACCAACTGTGCAGGCAACGGAACTGGCGGGGGATGAGCTGCGTGATGGCGGCAGTCGATTGCAGGAGAAAGTGCTGAACTATCAGCCGCGTGCGTTGGCGGTATTGGGCAAAGATGCGTTCCAGCGTGCATTTCGACAGCGCAAAGTGGAGTGGGGTGAGCAGCCACACACTCTCGGCAATACCCGGTTGTGGGTGTTACCTAATCCAAGTGGTTTGAATCGTGCCTCAGTAGAAGCAATGGCATCCGCCTATCGACAGCTGTATGAATGGTTGCAGAAAAACGAGCAGGCATAAAAAACCCCGGTAAACCGGGGTTTTTTTGCTTCAGACTGATTAGTCGTCAAGGAAGCTACGCAGCACTTCGGAACGGCTTGGATGGCGCAGTTTACGCAGCGCCTTAGCTTCAATCTGACGAATACGCTCACGCGTTACGTCAAACTGCTTACCAACCTCTTCCAGCGTGTGGTCGGTATTCATATCGATACCAAAACGCATACGCAGTACTTTCGCTTCACGTGCCGTCAGGCCAGCCAGCACGTCGTGGGTGGCAGAACGCAGGCTCTCAGACGTTGCAGAGTCCAGCGGCAGCTCCAGCGTGGTGTCTTCGATAAAATCGCCCAGATGTGAATCTTCATCATCACCAATCGGCGTCTCCATAGAGATTGGCTCTTTAGCAATTTTCAGCACTTTGCGGATTTTATCTTCCGGCATCAGCATACGCTCAGCCAGTTCTTCCGGCGTCGGTTCGCGGCCCATCTCCTGCAACATCTGGCGCGAAATACGATTGAGTTTGTTGATGGTCTCAATCATATGCACCGGAATACGGATGGTACGCGCCTGGTCGGCGATAGAACGGGTGATTGCCTGACGGATCCACCAGGTGGCATAAGTTGAGAACTTATAACCACGACGATATTCGAACTTATCAACGGCTTTCATCAGACCGATGTTGCCTTCCTGGATCAGGTCGAGGAATTGCAGACCACGGTTGGTGTATTTCTTCGCGATTGAAATCACCAGACGCAGGTTAGCTTCCACCATCTCTTTCTTCGCACGACGCGCTTTGGCTTCGCCGATAGACATACGACGGTTGATATCCTTCACCTGCTCGATGGTCAGGCCGGTTTCTTCTTCAATCTGCGACAGTTTCTGCAGACAACGCATGACGTCATCCTGCACTTCCAGCAGTTTTTCCGACCACGGCTTGTTCATCGCCAGCGCGGCTTTGAACCAGCTTTCACTGGTTTCATTACCGGTGAACAGGGTGATGAAGTTTTTCTTCGGCATTTTGCACAGTTCAACACAAAATTTCATGATGATGCGTTCCTGAGTACGCACTCGCTCCATCATTTCACGCATGTTGTTGACCAGGTAGTCGAACTGCTTCGGTACCAGGCGGAACTGTTTAAATACTTCAGAAAGATTCTGAATCTCGGCAACCGCGTCAGCGTGGCTACGGCCTTTGGCCTTGATCACAGTACGGGTAGTTTCGTACTGGGTACGCAGCTCAACGAATTTCTCGCGCGCCAGTTCCGGATCGATAGAGTTATCGTCATCAGAACTGTCGTCATCGCTCTCTTCGTCGTCATCTTCGTCATCATCGCGGTCTTCTTCAGACAGCTCAGAACCAACGTGAGTGGCGGTCGGTGCCAGATCTTCTTCAGCGTTCGGATCGACAAAACCGGTGATCAGGTCGGACAGACGTGATTCGCCTGCTTCAACACGATCGTACTGATCGAGCAGATAGGTGATTGCTTCCGGATATTCTGCAACGGAGCACTGAACCTGGTTGATGCCGTCTTCGATGCGTTTAGCGATGTCAATTTCGCCTTCGCGCGTCAGCAGTTCAACAGTACCCATTTCGCGCATGTACATGCGCACCGGGTCGGTGGTACGGCCAATTTCAGATTCAACGCTGGATAACACCTGAGCGGCGGCTTCCGCAGCATCTTCGTCAGTATCGGCACTGTTTTCATTCAGCATCAGATCATCGGCATCAGGGGCTTCTTCCACCACCTGAATACCCATATCGTTAATCATCTGGATGATGTCTTCGATCTGATCGGAGTCGACGATATCTTCCGGCAGATGGTCATTGACCTCAGCATAGGTCAGATAGCCCTGCTCCTTACCACGGGTGACAAGTAGCTTAAGCTGTGACTGCGGGTTTTGCTCCATAAGACGGTATCCACACTTCTGTTAATTAGATTGGTGTCGGTCGGCAGCGAGCCAACAATAACAGTGAAGGCGTTGTGTTTTTGCCGCTGCCTTCGTCGCGGCCAGGGCATTTGCCCTCGAGTATTCGGCACTTAAGCCGCTTGGATTCTTTTTTCGGGCCTGGCTTCTCGCCAGGTTCCGCTAATGCTTATCGCCCCGGTTCCCTGCCATTTTAACGGTATCGGCAACCAGAGCGTCTAAAACGGTTATTTCTTTGCCAGTGCCTGGCTCAGCGCCCAGAATTCGCGACGTTCGGCGGCATTTAACCCCTCGGTGCGATCGCGTGCGATGAGCGCTTCAAGACGCTGTTCCAGCGCGGAATCGTAAAGGCTCGCCAGCGAGTCCTGGAACACCGTTTCCGCCTCTTCATCCACTATCATGTGGTTCCAGGTGGCCAGTGTTTCAAGTGTCTGACTAAAATTTGTCCCGCGATATAACTCTAGTAGCTGTCCGGTCGTCAGGCCAGGATTCTCACAACAACGGCTGACTAACTCCACAAACAGCGGCAACCCTGCCATTTTTGACTGCTCCAGGCCTTCGAGAGCAGGCACCATGGCGGCGAATTGCGGATTCTGCACCAGTAATGCCACCAGTACGCGCATGGTGGTGCGCTTCAGCGGTGGCGCGGTGGGTGCGGCTCCACTCTCAGCCTGCTTCGGCAATAACTTCTCTAACTGGTTATCGTCAAGAATGCCGAGTTTATTACCTAATTCCTGACGCATATAAATGCGCAGGGTTTCACCGGGGATCTGTCTAATCAACGGTAACGCCAGCGTACTCAGGCGTGCTTTACCGTCGCGTGTACTCAGATCAACCTGCGGCATCAGGCTGTCGAACAGAAACGTGGAGAGCGGCATGGCCTGCTCCATCCTCGCTTCAAACGCGGCTTTGCCTTCTTTGCGCACCAGCGTGTCCGGGTCCTCGCCATCAGGCAAAAACATAAAGCGTAGCTGACGTCCGTCATTCATGTAAGGCAATGCGGTTTCGAGTGCACGCCAGGCGGCTTCGCGGCCAGCACGGTCACCGTCGTAACAGCAAATCACGTTTTCCGTCGAGCGAAACAGCAGCTGGATATGTTCTGCGGTGGTCGCTGTTCCCAGCGAGGCAACGGCATAATCGATGCCGAACTGCGCCAGAGCCACCACATCCATATATCCTTCCACCACCAGCAGGCGAGCCGGTTGCGGATAATTTTTCAGCGCTTCATACAGGCCGTATAACTGACGACCTTTATGGAAAATCGGTGTTTCCGGCGAGTTCAGGTATTTCGGCGTATCGTTGCCCAGCACACGGCCGCCAAAACCAATCACCCGGCCGCGTTTATCGCGAATCGGAAACATCACCCGGTCGCGAAAGCGATCGTAAGTGCGGCCTTTGTCATTGCTGACCAGCATGCCCGCTTCCATCAGCGACTCACGATCTTCTTTCTGCTGACCAAAACGCTTCAGCGCGTTATCCCAGCCGGGCGGTGCATAGCCAATGGCAAAGTGGTCAATCACTTGCTGGCTAAGGCCGCGCGTGGCGAGGTATTGCTGAGCGGGCTGAGCCTGCGGTTGTCGCAGACTCTGCTGATAAAAGGTGTTCAGACCTTCCAGCAGCTGATAAAGGCTTTGGCGCTGATGGCGTTCCATCTGGCTGGGGCCGTTGCCCGCTTCATAAGGCACTTCAAGGCCGTGCTGTGTGGCCAGTTCTTCAATGCTTTCGACAAACTCAAGACGGTCGAAATTCATCAGGAAGTCGATGGCATTGCCGTGGGCACCACAGCCGAAGCAGTGATAAAACTGCTTATCACCGTTTACGGTGAAAGAGGGCGTTTTCTCGTTATGGAATGGGCAGCACGCATGATAGTTCTTACCCTGCTTTTTCAGCTTAACGCGGGCATCGATAAGATCCACGATGTCCGTGCGGGCAAGTAAATCATTGATAAATACGCGTGGAATTCGTCCAGCCATAAGCCCCGATTTTTCAGCTCATAAACGGCAACAAGCCGCGCTTCCTTTCGGAAAGCACGGCCTCTTACTTGACTCTGTCTGCGTTTATCACGCGGCGGAGGCGAACCTCCGAAAGAAATTAGTACAGACGAGTGCGGCGTGCGTTTTCGCGAGCCAGTTTCTTGGCATGACGCTTAACTGCAGACGCTTTAGCGCGCTTACGTTCGGTAGTCGGTTTTTCATAGAACTCACGACGACGAACTTCAGCCAGAACGCCTGCTTTTTCGCAGGAACGCTTGAAGCGACGCAGTGCTACGTCGAACGGCTCGTTTTCACGTACTTTAATTACCGGCATGTAACTCTCACCTCGATAAAATTCGGTTTTTGCTGCTGACTGCGGCGCCAGCACATTTCAAAATGGTGCATAATTCTACTCCAACCGGGGTTGGCTTGTAAAGCACCAGGAACAAATTGAAACCAACAGGGGCTTGTGCCTTGCGGCTGCCGGTTTTTTCAGGCCGTGGAGTATAGCGCACTCTTTGTGCGACGGAAAAACACTTTTTCGCGGTCAAAGTTGCCCGACCGGCGATCTCCCTGTGGTACACTGCGCGCCGCAAGAAGAGGGTACGAAAAGCTATGCGAGTTCTGGGTATTGAAACGTCCTGCGATGAAACCGGCATCGCGATTTATGACGATGCGTCCGGTCTGCTGGCAAATCAACTATATAGCCAGGTAAAATTGCATGCCGATTACGGCGGCGTGGTGCCAGAACTGGCATCGCGCGATCACGTGCGTAAAACCGTGCCGTTGATTCAGGCGGCGTTAAAACAGGCTGGATTGCAGCCGCAGCAAATTGATGCCGTGGCATATACCGCCGGGCCAGGTTTGGTTGGCGCGTTGCTGGTTGGTGCCACCATTGGTCGCGCACTGGCGTTCGCCTGGAATGTTCCGGCGGTGCCGGTCCATCATATGGAAGGCCATCTGCTGGCACCGATGCTGGAAGAAAACCCGCCAGAATTCCCGTTTGTGGCGCTGCTGGTTTCGGGCGGACACACTCAGCTGATTAGCGTCACTGGCATTGGCGAATACACCCTGCTGGGTGAGTCCATTGACGATGCCGCAGGTGAAGCCTTTGATAAAACCGCCAAACTGCTGGGTCTCGACTATCCCGGTGGCCCCATGCTCTCGCGCATGGCACAGCAGGGCACGCCCGGTCGTTTCACTTTCCCGCGCCCGATGACCGACCGTCCCGGCCTTGATTTTAGCTTTTCCGGCCTGAAAACTTTCGCCGCTAATACCATCCGCCAGCATGCGGATGACGAACAGGCACGCGCTGATATTGCCCGTGCCTTCGAAGATGCAGTGGTGGATACGCTGATGATCAAATGTAAGCGCGCTCTGGAGCAGACGGGTTTCAAACGCCTGGTGATCGCCGGGGGCGTGAGTGCCAACCGCACCCTGCGTGAGCGCATGGCTGAGATGATGCGTGCGCGCGGTGGTGAGGTGTTTTACGCCCGCCCGGAATTCTGTACCGATAACGGTGCCATGATTGCTTATGCGGGTATGGTGCGTCTGAAAGGCGGAACACGGGGTGAACTGGGCGTCAGTGTCCGGCCTCGCTGGCCGCTGGCTGAGCTGCCTGCCATCTGACATAAAAAAACCGGCCTTCGCGCCGGTTTTTTTATTTCTGCTGCTTTTTTTTCCGCTTCCAGATTTTATTTTCCTGGCCGCGCCACAGGCGCTGAATGTTGTCGTGATGACGCAACAAAATCAGGCAGGAAAGCATCGACACCGGAAAGGTGAATTGTGGTTTGAACCACCAGACATAAAAAGGCGCGATCAAGGCGCTGACAATGGCACCCAGCGATGAGTAGCCACTCAGGAGTACCGTCAGCAGCCAGGTGCCGGTCATCAGTCCGGTCAGATCCCAGCCAATCGGCGCAATGGCACCAAACGCTGTCGCCACGCCTTTGCCGCCGCGAAAACGAAAGAAAACGGGATAGATGTGGCCGAGGCAGGCGGCAATCGCCGTCAGGCCAAGATACAGCGGCGGAACATGCAACAGATAAGCGATCCACACCGGCAGCATCCCTTTGGCGATATCAAAGATCAGTACCGCCGCTGCGGGCGCTTTCCCGCCGATGCGTAATACGTTGGTCGCACCGGGGTTACCTGAACCCTGGGTGCGTGGATCCGGCAGACCAGCGAGTTTGCACACCAGTATCGCGCTGGAAATGGAGCCGCATAGATACGCGAAAATAATCATACCAAGCGCGATAGCACTCATAGTTCCATACCGTTCCTGTAGGGTCGTTTTGTTCTCGGTAAGTGTGGATAATACGCATAATCCGCCGGAAGTGGTATCCGGCTTAGCCAAAAACAGAGACTACATCATGGATATCGTATTTATTGAGCAACTCACCGTGTTCACCACTATTGGCGTTTACGACTGGGAACAGGGCATGCAGCAGAAGCTGGTGCTCGATGTCGAAATGGCGTGGGACAACCGCCAGGCAGCGGCCAGCGATGATGTTGATGATTGCCTCAGTTATGCCGATGTCACGGAAGCGATTTTAAACCATCTCAACGGCCAGCGTTTTGCTCTGGTTGAGCGGGTAGCGGAAGAAATTGCGGATCTGTTGATGAATCGTTTCAAAACGCCCGGCGTGCGCATCCGCGTAGGCAAACCGGGGGCTGTAGCGCAGGCAGCAACGGTTGGCGTGCGAATTGAACGCGGGACTATTCCTAAATAAATCTGGCGTGATTGCCATCACAATGAAACCAACCCAAATTATGTTGTGCCTCAGCCAGGGCCGCTGCGTTAAGGGCAGCTTAGTTGTCGAAAACCTTAAGGTTTCCTTCAGACTGGCGCAGGCATAATTTAAGGCGGTAGGCAGATGCGACCGCCTTTTTACTGTTTAAAACGGATAGAGGAAAATTTGATGGCAGATATTCATCAGCTGTGGGTAGCTGCAATCCTGGGGATAGTGGAAGGTCTGACCGAGTTCTTACCGGTCTCGTCCACTGGCCACATGATTATTGTTGGCCACTTATTAGGTTTCGAAGGGGATACCGCCGATACCTTTGAAGTGGTAATTCAGCTCGGTTCTATTCTTGCTGTTGTGGTGATGTTCTGGCGTCGACTCTTTGGCTTAATCGGTATTCATTTTGGTGAAGTGAAACATGAAGGTACCGGCAAAGGCCATCTGACTCTGATCCACATTCTGCTGGGCATGGTGCCAGCGGTGGTCATTGGTCTGCTGCTGCACGATAAAATTAAAGCGCTGTTTAACCCGATTAACGTGATGTATGCGTTGGTGGTGGGTGGCGTGCTGCTGCTGGTGGCGGAATACCTTAAACCAAAGCAGCCGAAAGCGGTGGGGATTGACGATATCACCTATCGTCAGGCGTTTATGATTGGTTGCTTCCAGTGTCTGGCGCTGTGGCCGGGCTTCTCGCGTTCAGGTGCCACCATCTCTGGCGGTATGTTGATGGGCGTGAGCCGCTATGCTGCCTCGGAGTTCTCCTTCATCCTCGCAGTACCGATGATGATGGGTGCGACAGTGCTTGATCTGTACAAAAGCATTGGCTTCCTGACGATGCAGGATCTGCCGATGTTTGCCGTTGGCTTTGTCACCGCTTTCGTGGTGGCGCTGATTGCTATCAAAGCCTTCCTTGAACTGATTAAACGCATCTCCTTCGTCTCATTCGCTATCTACCGCTTTATCATCGCGGGCGTGGTTTACATGCTGTTCATGTGATGCAATGCGCGGCCAGTTACGCTGGCCGCGCGTTAATTAGTCCTTCCTGCAGTGCTTCAATTCGCCGCCGCGTTAACTCTTCCCGTACTTCAGCCCCTTTGAATCCTGCGTCCACCACGGCTTTGGTGGGAACGGACTGCGCCAGCGCAAATGCTTTACGCAGATAATCGCCCTGTGGATAGGCATGGCTCTCCAGCCCGGCACGACCGCGTGCATCGGCTTCACTGGTCAGAGCCATTTGCTCCACACGCTGCGGCTTGCGCCAGGCATCAATGCGATCAAACAGCGCCTCCAGTGCTTCAGCTGGCTGGCGTTCGATGGTGTGAACCATATCGTGAAACTCGGTGACGATAAGCGCCAGATCGCGCACCGAGTTAGGTACGCGCAGTCGCTCACACAGGGTTGCCACAATCGGTACACCGGCCAGACCATGACCGTGATGACTTGGCCATTTCTCTGGTGGCGTGAGGGCTTTACCGGCATCGTGGAACAGCGTGGCAAAGCGTACATCCAGCTGGTCGGACAGCGCAGCCGCCATCGTCAGGGTCATCAGCGAATGGATACCGCTATCAATCTCCGGGTGCCATTTAATGGGGGCAGGGATACCAAACAGATTATCGAGTTCCGGGAACAGCACCTGCAACGCGCCGCAATCACGCAGTACCTGGAAATAAACCTGTGGGTTACGCGTCAGCAGCGCCTTTTCCGTCTCTTTCCAGACACGTTCGGGCGTGAGATGCGCCAGCTCGCCACTGGCGACCATATCTCGCATCAACGCCTGCGTTTCATCGGCGATACGGAAATTGAGGTGGGCAAAACGAGCAGCAAAACGCGCCACACGTAAGACGCGCAGTGGATCTTCATTGAAAGCGGCAGAAACATGGCGCAGGGTGCGGTTGGCCAGATCGCGCTGTCCGGAATACGGATCGATTAACTCACCACTCTCCGTCTGCGCGATGGCATTGATGGTCAGATCGCGTCGCAGCAAATCCTGCTCCAGCGTGACATCCGGCGCAAACCAGGTCACAAACCCGGTATATCCGTTACCGCTTTTGCGCTCAGTACGCGCCAGCGCATACTCTTCACGGCTTTGTGGATGCAAAAAAACCGGAAAATCCCGGCCAACTTGCTGGAAGCCCTGTGCCAGCATCGCATCAGGCGTGGCACCTACTACCACCCAATCTTTATCTTTTACCGGTAAACGCAACAACGCATCACGCACTGCGCCACCGACCAGAAACGTCTTCACTCAACTACTCCAGAGGTCATCTATCTTTGCGTGTCGGGCACGCATCACTCTCTAATTGTTGCACAGTTTGGCCAAAATTCGGGCATGCCAAAAGGGGCATCTTACGATCCCCTCGAAAAAAAGAACGATGATCGGCTTAATTCATCCAGCGATCGTTCTTTTTGCGACGCGGCACCATATGCGGCAACAACAGGCCCAGCAACAGACCCACGCCCAGCACGCCACCGCCATACATAAACCATTGCATGATGATGGTGCGTTGTTTGTCATCCAGCTGGACGTTAGCGGCACTGACTTTTTTCTGCGCGACAATCAGTTCGTTTTTCAGCTTCTGATTTTCGTCTTTCAGGCCGTTGATGGTGCTGTCGCTGTTGGCTACCTTGTTCTGCATATCGGACGTTCGCTGGTTCCAGCTGTTGTCGATGTTCTGCAATTTATCGGTGAGGTCTTTCACCTGCTGCTCCAGCTGCGGCACGCGGGTGCGCAGGCTGGGATCGGCACTCAGCTGGGAGAGCGGAATCCAGGTGGTGCGGCCCTGCGAGTCTTTAATCTGGCCGTACTGGGTATCGTTGTTGGTTTGCAACAACTGTACTTCTTCCCCGGCATTCAGCTTGCCAACCAGGCGAAATTGATCGCCAGGGCCGCTGCGCACCCAGGTAGATAATTCATCGGAAATGTAACGCTTTTCGTCTGCATGAGCTGGAGTGATGGCGCTGAAAGCCAGCAATGAAAGAGCTGCAAGAGTGATTTTTTTCATTCGATATCAATTTTTCGTCATGGCGTAAAATTACCGGCACAGTCTGGAGAGGCTTCCCATAAATCTGAATGAGAACTATCCTGGTCTCAATCTGGTGCGAAAAGGGTCGTAAAAGCAAAAGAAAGCCGAGACAGCATGCATTCTGTGCATTACTCTTCGCCAGATTAACTTCTTAAGTGCCAGCAGCGTATTCAATAAAAAATTATGACCATCGAAATCGAATTAAAGTTCATTGCCACGCCGGAAGCGGCCGAAAAACTGGCTACAACCCTTGCAGCATGGCCACATCAACATGTATCGGCGCGTGAGCTGACCAACATCTATTTTGAAACGGATGACAACCAGCTACGGCGCTGGGATATGGGGCTGCGCATTCGTGGCGTTGATAAGCGTTTTGAAATGACGCTCAAAGCGGCAGGAAAAAGCGTGGGTGGTCTGCATCAACGCCCGGAATATAACGTCGATATCAAGACGCCGGATCTGGACATCTCATTACTCCCCGCCGAAATCTGGCCGCAAGGGACAGATGTGGCGGCGTTACAGCAGCGGCTGGAGCCACTTTTCAGCACCCATTTCCAGCGCGAGATGTGGCTGGTGCAGTTTGCTGACAGCGAAATCGAGGTGGCGTTTGATCGCGGAGCGGTAGCCGCTGGTGAGCTTAGTGAACCTTTATATGAGGTGGAGCTGGAGCTGAAACAGGGGCAGCGTAAAGATCTGCTGCAATTTGCTGCACAGCTTATTGCTATGGGTGGCTTGCGCCTCGGTAGCCTGAGCAAGGCTGCACGGGGTTATCAGCTGGCACAAGGCAATATGCCACGGCCATTGCGCACTTTACCGCTACTGAAAACCCCGGCAAAAGCGACGGTAGAGCAGGGCATGATCAACGCTCTGTCAGCGGGACTGAGTCACTGGCAATACCATGAAGAAGTGTGGTTGCGCGGTAATCCGGCAGCGCAAGACTCGGTGCTGGAAGCTTTAGAAACTCTGCGCCAGGCATTCTCGCTATTTGGTGCGCTGGTGCCTCGCAAAGCCAGCAGTGATTTGCGTCAGAAGCTGACTCGCATGGAAGAGTTGCTGGCTGATAACCCGCAGGATGCAGCGGCACTCAGTTTCTCACTTATCTCTGTCGATGCTCAGTTAGCACTTACTCACTGGTTGGTCGAGGCGCAATGGCAAAACTGGCTGGACGAGAAGAGCAAAAGCAAACTGCAAGGCTCCTTCAAACGCTTTAGCGACATCATGCTGAGCCGTATCACCGCTGATTTGAAAGACACATTTGCTGATGTGCAGCTGTTTAATGAGTTTCAGGACAAAGCGACTCGTCTTAATCGCCAGCTGCTGGCGGTGCATCTGCTGGCAGGCGCGTATCCGGCTGAAGAGGTGAACAACTGGCTGTCAGGCTGGCAGACATTGCAGCATGCCATTGCCATCCAGCAGGAGCGAGGCCTGAATACGCTGGTGAATCAGGCGGTTAAGCAAGCACCATTCTGGCTTAACAGCGGGACGCCACGCTAACGCCACACCAAACAGAATCAGGGAGGGAAGATGTTGTTACCGTTATCGGCGCTGATGCAGGCGCAACTGACCAGTGCGGCAGAAAAGCTAAATGTGTCGCCCGACGTACTGACGCCTGAGCAGGCTGGTGCACTCGCCTTCAGTGACTTTATTGTCGACAACCTGCAGCAGCATCCTGAGTGGTGGCAACAGCTGCAACAACATCCCCCTGAGCCTGATGAGTGGCAGTCGTATGCCAGCTGGCTGAATCAAACGCTACAAAATGTCGATGGCGAAGCCAGCCTGATGCGTGAGCTGCGCCTGTTCCGCCGCCATATGCTGGTGCGTATCGCCTGGATGCAGTGCCTGCATCAGGCCAGCACCATGCACAGTTTGCAGCAACTTAGCGTATTGGCAGAAACCCTGATTGCTGCTGCGCGCGACTGGGTGTGGCAGGATTGCTGTCGCGATTTTGGCACTCCCTGTAATGAAGCCGGTGAGGCTCAGCCGATGCTGATTCTTGGCATGGGCAAACTGGGCGGCAACGAGCTTAACTTCTCCTCAGATATCGACCTGATTTTTGCCTGGCCGGAAAACGGCGTGACGCGCGGTGGCCGACGCGAACTCGATAATGCCCAGTTCTTTACCCGCATGGGCCAGCGCCTGATAAAAGTGCTCGATCAACCGACGGTGGATGGTTTTGTCTACCGGGTGGATATGCGACTGCGTCCGTTTGGCGATAGTGGCCCGCTGGTGCTGAGTTTTGCCGCTCTGGAAGATTATTATCAGGAGCAGGGGCGTGACTGGGAACGCTATGCCATGGTCAAAGCGCGCCTGATGGGCGATGACCAGGGACGCTGGAGCCAGGAATTGCAGCAAATGTTGCGGCCTTTTGTTTATCGCCGCTACATCGATTTTAGCGTCATACAATCGCTGCGTAACATGAAGGGCATGATTGCCCGTGAAGTGCGCCGCCGCGGCCTGAAAGACAACATCAAACTGGGCGCAGGCGGTATTCGCGAGACCGAGTTTATCGTGCAGGTCTTCCAGCTGATACGTGGCGGACGTGAGCGTTCACTTCAGCTGCGCTCCTTGTTGCCAACGCTTGCGGCCATCGGTGAACTGGGTTTGTTGACGCAGCAGCAGGTGGAACATCTGCGCGAGGCCTATCTGTTTTTGCGTCGGCTGGAAAACCTGCTGCAAAGCCTGAATGACGAGCAAACCCAGACGTTACCGGAGAATGAACTTGATCGTCAGCGCCTGGCCTGGGGTATGGGGGCGATTGACTGGTCAACGCTGATTGCCAGCCTTGAACAGCATATGGCGGGTGTGCGTGCCATTTTCGATGAGTTGATTGGCGACGATACGCCAGATATTGATGACCAGCGCGAACTGGCCGAATTCGCCGTATTGTGGCAGGACACGCTCGAAGAGAGCGAACTGGCGGCGCTGGTGCCGCAGCTGGATGAAGCACAGCAACGTGTGTTGTATGAGGCGCTTAACGCTTTTCGTCTGGATGTGGGGCGTCGCACCATTGGGCCACGCGGTCGTCAGGCGCTCGATCAACTGATGCCGCGTCTGCTGAGTGAGGTCTGCCCACGCCCTGATGCCGCAATGATCCTCAGCCGCCTGACCCCGCTGCTGCTGGGTGTCCTGACGCGCAGCACCTATCTGGAGCTGTTAACCGAATACCATGGTGCGCTACGCCATCTGATCCGCCTGTGCGCCGCCTCACCGATGATTGCCAGCCAGCTGGCGCGTTATCCCCTGCTGCTGGATGAACTGCTCGACCCGGCGACGCTCTATCAACCCACCGCCACGGATGCTTATCGTGATGAACTGCGCCAGTATCTGATGCGCATTCCCACGGATGATGAAGAGCAGCAGCTGGAAGCGTTGCGCCAGTTTAAGCAGGCACAGCATTTGCGCATTGCGGCAGCCGACATAGCCGAAACGTTGCCAGTGATGAAAGTGAGTGATCACTTAACCTGGCTGGCCGAAGCGATTATCGAATCGGTGGTTCAACAGGCGTGGAACATGATGGTGCAGCGTTATGGACGACCGTCCCATCTGACGAATGACAGCGAACGGGGTTTTGCGGTGGTCGGCTACGGCAAGCTCGGCGGTTGGGAACTGGGCTATAGCTCCGACCTTGACCTGGTTTTCCTGCATGATTGCCCGAATGAAGCGGTAACCGATGGCGAACGCTCCATTGATGGTCGCCAGTTCTATCTGCGTCTGGCGCAGCGTGTGATGCATCTGTTCAGCACGCGCACCTCTTCCGGCATTTTGTATGAAGTGGATGCACGCCTGCGCCCGTCCGGCGCAGCCGGGATGCTGGTTAGCACGTTTGCCGCGTTTGATGATTATCAGCGTAACGAAGCATGGACCTGGGAACATCAGGCGCTGGTGCGTGCGCGCATTGTGTTTGGTGCCCCGGCGCTGTGTGATCAATTCAATCAGATCCGGCGCGGCATTCTCTGCCTGCCACGGGATGAAGATACGCTGCGCAAAGACGTGCGTGAGATGCGGGAAAAAATGCGGGCGCACCTTAGCAACAAACATAAAGGGCGCTGGGAAATCAAAACCGATGAAGGTGGTATCACCGATATTGAATTCATCGCGCAATATCTTGTCTTAGGCTACGCCGCCCGGCAGCCCGCTCTGACGCGCTGGTCCGATAATGTACGCATCTTCGAGCTGATGGCACAGCATGACATTATGCCGGACGAGGAAGCGCGAGCGTTGACGCATGCTTATGTCACGCTGCGCGATGCGCTGCATCATCTGGCTTTGCAGGAGCTGCCTGGCCATGTGGAGCCGGAAGCATTTGCGGCAGAACGCGCCACGGTTAATGCCAGCTGGCAACGCTGGCTGGCCGAATCTGACAGCGCGGAACACTAAGCATTCTGTGCTATTATCCGCGCACTATTTTTATCGCAGTCTGGAGTCTCTGGAATGAAAGTAACACTGCCCGCATTTAACCAGGCCGCTGTGCTGGTTGTCGGTGATGTGATGTTAGACCGCTACTGGTATGGCCCTACCAGCCGTATCTCTCCTGAAGCCCCGGTGCCGGTGGTGAAAGTGGATACCGTGGAGGAGCGTCCTGGCGGCGCGGCCAACGTGGCGATGAACATTGCAGCACTGGGGGCGGCTTCACGTCTGATCGGCCTGACCGGCGAAGATGATGCGGCGCGTGTGCTGAGCAGCACATTGCAGCAGGTGAAGGTGGACTGCGATTTCGTGGCGGTAAAAAGCCATCCGACCATTACCAAATTGCGCGTACTGTCGCGTAATCAGCAGCTGATTCGCCTCGATTTTGAAGAGGGGTTTGAGCAGGTCGATCCCGAGCCGATCCATCAGCGTCTGCGTCAGTCGCTGGCCCAGGCGGGCGCGCTGGTGCTGTCTGACTATGCGAAAGGGGCGCTGAATAGCGTGCAGACCATGATCCAGCTGGCGCGTGAAGCCAAAGTGCCCGTGTTGATCGACCCGAAAGGCACCGATTTCGCCCGCTATCGCGGTGCGACGCTACTTACGCCGAACCTGTCAGAGTTTGAAGCGGTGGTGGGTAAATGCAAAAACGAAGACGAGCTTGTCAGTCGTGGCATGCAGCTGGTGGCCGATTATGATCTTTCTGCGTTGCTGGTGACCCGTTCAGAGAATGGGATGACCTTGCTGCAACCAGGCAAAGCACCGCTACATCTGCCAACTCAGGCGCAGGAAGTGTACGACGTGACGGGTGCCGGTGACACGGTGATTGGCGTGCTGGCTGCGGTACTGGCCGCTGGTGAAAGTCTTGAAGAAGCGTGTTTCCTCGCGAATGCGGCGGCTGGTGTGGTGGTTGGCAAACTGGGTACGTCTACCGTCAGCCCGGTAGAACTGGAAAATGCTATCCATGCCCGCCCGGACAGCGGTTTTGGCGTCATGGACGAGGAACAGCTGAAAGCGGCGGTGGCCATGGCTCGCCAGCGTGGCGAAAAAGTGGTGATGACCAATGGCGTGTTTGACATCCTTCATGCGGGGCATGTTTCCTACCTGGCGAATGCGCGCAAGCTGGGCGATCGTCTGATTGTGGCGGTGAACAGTGATGCTTCGACCAAACGCCTGAAAGGTGAGACACGTCCGGTCAATCCGCTGGAAAACCGTATGATTGTGCTGGGTGCACTGGAGGCAGTGGATTGGGTGGTGTCATTCGAAGAAGACACGCCACAGCGTCTGATTGCTGAAGTGCTGCCGGACCTGCTGGTGAAAGGCGGTGACTACAAACCGGAAGATATTGCCGGTAGCAAAGAGGTGTGGGCGAACGGCGGTGACGTGCGGGTGCTCAACTTTGAAGATGGTATTTCTACCACCAATATCATCAAAACCATTCGCAGCCATTAAGCTGAAAGCTTACCCGCATTGATTTGTAGCGGCGCGATTTATCGCGCCGCTACAAAATGTGTTTTTGAGCCTTCGCTCGCGTTGTTATTTGGTTTCTTCAGCCTTCACTACGTCAGCGGCGGGTGGCACGCTGCGGCTTTCCAGCTGAGCCAGACGCTGTTCCAGCGCGGCCAGTTTCTCACGGGTACGCAGCAGTACCTGGGTCTGTACATCAAACTCTTCACGGTTAACCAGGTCCATACGGGTTAATTGCGCCTGCAAAACCTGACGAATTTTCTTTTCGACATCGTCGCCAAATTCGCGAATTCCTTTCGGCATGGCTTCGTGCACCTGGCGAGCCAGTTGTTCAATTTTTTTCGTGTCGATCATGATAATTTCCTGGTTACGGGGCCGATGACAGCGCGTGTTCGGTCTTTATAAGCCTTAAGTGTAATGCCAGAAACGAAAAGGTTAAACCTGAAATCTGCACCGCAGGAAATGCAAAAGCATTTGCGCTTTTGTTGATTGCCCGACCAGATGATTGGCGCTATAGTGATTTTGCTTATTCTCAGGGCGGGGCGAAATTCCCCACCGGCGGTAAATCAGCTTCGGCTGAAAGCCCGCGAGCGCTTCCACTGCAAAGGGGAAGGTCAGCAGATCCGGTGTAATTCCGGGGCCGACGGTTAAAGTCCGGATGGGAGAGGGTAACGACATCAAACGGGCTATGCCCGCGTCACGTTATTGCCATGTGTTTTTTACGCACTCCTAAGCTCGCCCTGATTCTGGTAACTCATATTTTAAATAAAGGTTTTTTACCATGAATCAGACGCTACTTTCTGAATTTGGCACGCCGGAACAGCGTGTAGAACGCGCCATTGATGCACTGCGTAATGGTCGCGGTGTGATGGTGCTCGACGATGAAAATCGTGAAAACGAAGGCGATATGATCTTTGCCGCCGAAACCATGACCGTTGAGCAGATGGCACTGACCATCCGCCACGGCAGCGGCATTGTTTGCCTTTGCCTGACTGAAGAACGCCGTCAGCAGCTCGATCTGCCAATGATGGTGGAGAATAATACCAGCTCCTTCGGCACCGGTTTTACCGTGACTATCGAAGCCGCACAGGGTGTGACCACCGGCGTTTCTGCCAAAGACCGTCTCACCACTATTCGTACCGCCGTCGCTGATGGTGCTAAACCAAGCGATCTGAACCGCCCAGGTCATGTGTTCCCGCTGCGCGCCCGTGAAGGCGGCGTGCTGGCACGTGGTGGTCATACTGAAGCCACTATCGATCTGGTTACGCTGGCCGGGTTCAAACCCGCCGGTGTGCTGTGTGAACTGACTAATGATGACGGCAGCATGGCGCACGCTCCGGAAGTGGTTGTGTTTGCTAAGCAGCACGATATGCCGGTGGTGACGATTGAAGATCTGGTGGCCTATCGCCGCCAGCGCGAAACCCGTCAGGCAAGCTGAGCCGACATAGCACCACAGAAGGCCGGATCATTATCCGGCCTTTTTTATCCTCCTTTCTCACCGCTGATCTTATTCAAATTCCCTGATAAAGATCATCATGGTTATCAGCGTTAATCCGGCAACGAATCGGCGTATCTTAAGCTTAAGAAAACGACAATTCGTCAGAGGATTAATCATGAGCAACACCCGCATGCCCGCTCTGTTTCTCGGTCACGGTAGCCCGATGAACGTGCTGGAAGACAACCGCTATACCCAGGCCTGGCAACATCTGGGCGCAACGCTGCCGCGTCCACGTGCAATTCTGGCGGTCTCGGCGCACTGGTACACGCGAGGCACGGCGGTGACGGCGATGAACAATCCACGCACCATCCACGACTTCGGCGGTTTTCCGCAGGCGTTGTTTGATGTGCGTTATCCGGCCCCAGGTTCACCGGAGCTGGCCCAGGAAGTCGCCGATTTGCTGGCACCGGTGGCGGTGCATCTCGATCAGGAATGGGGATTTGACCACGGCTCATGGGGCGTGCTGGTAAAAATGTACCCTGATGCGGATATCCCGGTGGTGCAGCTGAGTGTTGATGGCACCAAACCCGCCGCATGGCACTTTGAGCTGGGGCGTAAACTCGCGGCATTACGCGATAGCGGCGTGATGATTGTTGCCAGCGGCAACGTGGTGCATAACCTGCGCATGCTGCGCTGGGAAGGAGCAACCGAAGCCTATCCGTGGGCGGAAAGCTTCAACCAGTATGTGCTGGATAACCTGAATTATCAGGGCGATATCGAGAGCAATCCGCTGGTAAATTACCTGCAACACGAAGGGGCGAAATTGTCTAACCCCACCCCTGACCATTATTTGCCGCTGCTGTATGTGCTGGGCGCACGCAGTGAAGATGAGCCAGTATCCATTCCGGTTGAAGGAATGGAGATGGGAGCCATCAGCATGCTTTCGGTTCAGGTAGGCTAAGGTTGATGCCGCCCGCGATGATGGCGGGCGGTAATTGATTACCCGATAAAGGTATGTGGATAGAATCGGGAAAGATCCTGCGTGATCAGCGCCCGATCTTCACGTATTCCGATCCCGGCAGGCTGATCATCAATCAGCCAGCTACCAATCAGGGTGTAGCTATCGCCGAATTTTGGCAGTGGATAGAACTCCTGCACAATCATCCCTTCTTCGCCATATGGCCCATCGACACGCGCAATCTCCTGGCCGTGTTCGATAATGCGGATATTGGCACCTTCACGCGAAAACAGCGGTTTCACCACGTATTTATCCATCTGCGGCACATTCGCTGCATCGGCAAAGTAAGCCGGCAACAGATTAGGATGGTCAGGGAACATCTCCCACAGCAATGGCAGCAATGCTTTGTTGGAAATGATGCTCTTCCACGCGGGTTCCAGCCAGCGTACCCCGGCATCCGCCAGCTTGGTGGAGAACACCTCGCGCAGCATAAATTCCCACGGGTAAAGCTTGAACAGATTACTGATGATCTGATCGTTGGGATCAGTAAACTGGCCTTTTTCACCCAGCCCAATTTCGTCGATGTACAGAAATTCGCTCGGTAACCCGGCCTCGGTGGCGCAATCCTGCAAATATTGCACCGTGCCGCGATCTTCTTCAGTATCGCGGCAACAGGCGAAATGCAGCCAGTTAAAGCCATGCTGCTGATGCAGCTCAGAGAAGCGGGCAATCAGCTTCTCCTGCAGGCTATTAAACTGGTCACTGCCCTGCGGCAGGTTGCCTGCATTCTGTTGATCTTCCAGCCAAATCCATTGGAAAAATGCCGCTTCATACAGTGAAGTTGGCGTATCGGCATTATTCTCCAGCAGTTTGATATCGCCCTTGCCGTCCCAGGCCAAATCGAGACGCGAATAGAGCGAGGGCTGACGCGATTTCCACGAGTCACGCACAAAATCCCAGGTGTGCTTTGGAATGCAGAAGCGGGTGAGCAGTGCTTCACTGTTCACCACTTTATCCACCACCTGGAGGCACATCTGATGCAGCTCCGCAGTGGTATCTTCCAGCTGCTCAATTTGCGCCAGCGTGAACTGGTAATACGCCTCTTCACTCCAGTAAGGTTCGCCATGCATGGTGTGAAACTGAAAACCATACTCGGTGGCCTTTTCGCGCCAGTCCGGGCGCTCGGTGATGGCAATACGTTGCATGATGCTGCTTAGCCTCCCAGCGAGCGTGAGCCGGTGCCGGAGGCACTGCTGCGCTGCATGGTATTTTGCTTCGCGACTGTTTCCCCAAAACCACCACGGGTGATGGTGGAGGTGGTCGCGGGTTTCGGTGCCATGGCGGTTTTCGGCACGTTCATGGTACGGCCAGAGGTTGCCGCCCCATAGTTCTTACCGGACGCATCAACAAACTGGCCATTTGCCGGGCTGTTGGGAGTTTTGGGCGAGAACAATGGCTGCTGCGCAAAGCCAGCGCCACCGCCCATCATGCGGCCCATCATATAACCGGCCATCAGCGGCATCCAGAAGCTGCCACTCTGCTGTGCTTCGGCATTGGTGCCCGCCTGCGCAGGGGCCTGCTGGCATTGGTTTTCACCAAATTCCGCCACACAATCTTCACGCGTTGCGTATTTCGGTGCGGTACGTTCCGCTTCTTTTTTCGCGTTGTTATACGCGGTGGTGCATTGCGCGCTCTGGCTCGGATTGGCCTTAGCGCAGTCGTCTGCATTCTGATAAAGCGAGACGGTTTCATCACTCTGTTCGCAGCCAGCCAGCATAAACACTGCGGTAACCGCGAGTGCCACTGGCGTTAAATGGCGTGCCTGCCAGCTTTTACGGAAAGCGGCATGACGAATATTTTTAGTCCGTTTCATTTCATTTCATCCTGTGCCCAAAGGTAACGCTTAGGATAAGGGGTGAGTGGTTGAAATTAAAGCGGCAGGCCGGGTGGTGAGGGGATCTTTACGTAGCTATACGTTTGAATGAGAAAGGGGCCGTAAACGGCCCCGAATTCACTTAATTACTGAAAGGATTGCTGCTGGTACGTGCTGCTGCCGGGCGCGCTTTTGCGGCGGCTGGCGCTGCTGAAGACGCTTTCGGACCGTTATCCACACGCGATGCCTGCTGCGTGTTTTCCGGCGCGACGGCTTCCGGAGACGTGGAGGTCTCTTTACCCAACTGGGCATTCAACAGTTGCAGATCCTGTTCATTCAGCGTACCCAGCGCATATTTGATGTTGAGCTGGTTAATCATGTAGTTATAACGCGCATCAGCCAGTTGCTGTTTAGCGTTATACAGGGTGGTGGTGGCATCCAGCACATCAACGATGGTACGGGTACCGACCTGATAACCGGCTTCCATCGCATCCAGCGAGCTTTGCGATGACACGACAGCCTGTTTGTAAGCATCGATGCTGCTGATTGACGCGTTCACGTTATTAAAGGAGGAACGCACGGTCTGAATCGCACTGCGATGCGCGCCTTCTAACTGTTCACTGGCGCTGACAAAGCTGTACTGCGCTTGTTTAACCTGTGAAGTCACTGAGCCACCACTGTACAACGGCAGTGAGAAGCTCAGACCCACCTGGTTCGAACCGGTGATGGAGTCGGAGGTGCTGGAACTCTGGTTAGCACGGCTGCCGCCATATTTGCTGTTGGACAGGCCGGTTGAGGCGGTTAAATCCAGCGTCGGCATATGGCCAGATTCTGCGGAGCGAATCTGCTCGCGAGCCAGATCCTGGCTCAGACGTGCGGACAACAGGCTCAGGTTGCGGCTTTCAGCTTCTTTCAGCAATGTATTCACGGCATCCGGGCGGGTCGTTTTGAAACGATCAATATTCAGTTCCGCCAGAGACAGGTAATCCATACCGGTGATTTGGCGCAGCGCTTCAACCATGTTGTCGAGGTTGTTACGCGCGGTAACTTCACTGGCCAGCACGCTGTCGTATTGAGCACGGGCGTTCTGCACGTCGGTGATCGCCACTAAGCCCACGTTGAAGCGCTGTGTGGTTTGATCCAGTTCGCGGTAGATCGACTGTTTCTGTGCTTCTGTATAAGAAAGCGTATCAATGGCATTCAGCACATTGAAGTAAGCGGTGGCGGTGTTCAGGATCAGATCCTGCTGAGCAACCTGATAGGTGACATCCTGAATACCGGCAGTTTTTTCCTGCAACGTCAGCGCACGCCATTTCGACATATCGAAAATCGTTTGGGTTAATTGCAGTGATGCGCTGGTCGTGTTGGAATGAAGGCCGCTGCTGTCGCGGTAGCCGTTGTTATAGGTATAATCTGCGCCAAGGCCTAACTGCGGCAGTAAAGGACTGCGCGCTTCGTTAATTTTCTCAAAAGCAGCATCGCGGTCGGCAGCAGCAGAGCGTAAAGTCGGGTTGCTTAAACGCGCCTGTTGATACACCTGCAGCAGGTTCTCTGCCTGGCTGGCAAGGCTGAAACCGCCCAGGCTCAATCCAATAAAAAGTGGGAGCAGTTTTTTCATTTGCATTCCTTTTGTTGCAGCAAATTGCACTGGTAGCGCTGCAGGTAAGCCAAAAAATAATCGCCGATTCTAGCAGAGACGGCGCGACAGATAAGTTGGCTGAACGTGCCTTCTTCCTCTAATTTACGTAAATAATTCAGAAAGAACCACTCGGACGGAGCACAAGGGTTGGCTTTTCTTCGCTCCATCCCAATCTGCATAAGGAGCCAGAAGATGGCCGATGAAAAAAAATCCCCTGTGACTTTCACAAAAAACGATGTAGAAATTATTGCACGCGAAACACTTTACGACGGTTTTTTTTCTATTGTTCGTTATCGTTTTCGCCATCGTCTATTTAATGGTGAAATGAGCGGTGAAGTGCAGCGCGAAGTTTTTGAGCGCGGCCACGCTGCTGTCCTGCTACCCTATGATCCCCTGCGTGATGAAGTTGTGCTGATCGAACAGATCCGCATCCCGGCACTCGACTCCAGTGCAACGCCCTGGCTGCTGGAAATGGTGGCCGGGATCATTGAGCCGGGTGAGACAATCGAACAGGTGGCGCGTCGTGAAGCGGTGGAAGAAGCGGGCCTCAAGGTTGGACGCACCAAACCGATAGTGAGTTACCTTGCCAGTCCAGGCGGCACCTCAGAGCGCCTGTCAATTCTGGTGGGGGAAGTGGATGCCAGCCAGGCAGAGGGAAATCACGGGCTGGAGGAAGAGAATGAGGATATTCTTGTCCATGTGGTGAGCCGCGAACAGGCTTATCGCTGGGTGGAAGAGGGGATAATCGATAACGCCGCGTCTGTCATCGCCTTGCAATGGCTGGCGTTGCACCATGAGAAACTAAGAGAAGAGTGGAAGCCAACATGAGACAGCGCTATACCCCTGACTTTCCCGAAATGATGCGCCTGTGCGAGACCAATTTCGCCCAGTTACGCCGCCTGCTGCCCAAGGGCGACGAAGCAGGTGCTTCGGTGACCTATCAGGTGAACGGCGCCAGTTATCAGCTGACCATTCAGGAATCAACGCGTTACACTACGCTGGTGGAAATCCGCCAGGTAGCCCCCGCGGTGAGCTACTGGAGCCTGCCGTCGATGTCGGTACGGCTCTACCATGATGCGATGGTCGCTGAAGTGTGTTCCACACAGCAGATCTATCGTTTTAAAGCGCGCTATGATTATCCTAATAAAAAATTGCATCAGCGCGATGAAAAACATCAGATAAACCAGTTCCTTGCGGATTGGTTACGCTATTGCCTGGCACACGGTGCCGTGGCATTGCCAGTCTGCTGATAGCGTATAATGCGCGCAATAGCGTGGAGATTAAGGAAACGCTTTGGATAGCCTGCTAACTCTTCCTGCGGCGAGTGGGGCCGATATCAGGATTTTACAAATCACGGATACCCATCTTTTCGCAGGAAAACACCAATCGCTGCTTGGGGTGAATACCTGGTCAAGTTTTGATGCAGTGCTGGACGCCATTGAGGCGCAGCAGCGCGATTACGACCTGATTATCGCCACGGGTGATCTTGCACAGGATCATTCTGTCGAAGCGTATCAGCATTTCGTGACCGGTATTGCACGCCTGCCTAAATCCTGCGTCTGGTTGCCCGGCAACCACGATTTTCAGCCCGCTATGGTCAATACGCTGGCCGAAGCGGGTATCGCGGCAGATAAGCATGTACTGCTGGGAGAGCACTGGCAGCTGGTGCTGCTGGATAGCCAGGTCTTTGGCGTTCCGCACGGGATGCTGAGCGAATATCAGCTGGAATGGCTGGAAAAGACACTGGCTAAATTTCCGGAGCGCCACACGCTGGTGTTACTGCATCACCACCCGCTGGCGTCCGGTTGTACCTGGCTGGATCAGCACAGTCTGCGCAATCCGCATCAGCTGGAAGCGGTGCTGCAAAACTTCCCGCGGGCGCGCAATCTGGTGTGTGGTCATATCCATCAGGAACTGGATCTCGACTGGCATGGCCGTCGCGTGCTGGCGACGCCATCAACCTGTGTGCAGTTCAAACCGCACTGCACCAACTTCACCATTGATACGGTGGCGCCAGGCTGGCGCTGGTTTACGCTTAAGCCAGACGGCATGCTGCAAACTGAAGTGAATCGTCTGCAAACTGACGCATTCCGACCTGATCTTGACTCCGAGGGTTACTAAACGATGGCGGCGCTGATTTATCTGCACGGATTCAACAGCTCACCGCAATCGGCGAAAGCCATGCAGCTACAACAGTGGATGCAGCAACAGCATCCTGCAGTCCAGGTGATTGTGCCGCAACTGCCGCCGTTTCCTGCCGAAGCGGCCATGGTACTGGAGGATCTGGTGCTACAGCATGCGGGTGAAACCCTGGGGTTAGTGGGATCGTCGCTTGGCGGCTATCTCGCGACCTGGCTGTCACAATGCTTTATGCTGCCTGCGGTGGTGGTCAATCCCGCCGTACGGCCCTTTGAACTGCTGGTGGATTATCTCGGTGAGAACCAGAATCCCTACACCGGTCAGCAATATGTGTTAGAGTCACGCCACATTTACGATCTGAAAGTAATGCAGATTGACCCCCTGGAAGCACCCGATCTAATCTGGCTGTTGCAACAGACTGGCGATGAAGTTCTCGACTACCGTCAGGCGCTGGATTATTACAGCGCATGTCGTCAGACGGTCGAAGAGGGCGGCAATCATGCTTTTATCGGATTCGAACGCCATTTTACGCAGATTGTTGATTTTCTCGGGTTGAACCACCCCTGACAACTGTGTAGTGTGCCAATTTTCATATTGCTAATCAGACAGTTACGATGAGCCAATCAAGTTATAATGCCGATGCCATTGAGGTCCTGACCGGCCTTGAACCTGTACGTCGTCGTCCTGGCATGTACACCGACACCACACGTCCTAACCATTTGGGTCAGGAAGTGATCGATAACAGCGTCGATGAAGCGCTGGCCGGTCACGCCAAACGGGTTGAAGTGATTCTGCACGCCGACCAGTCACTGGAAGTCATTGATGACGGCCGTGGCATGCCGGTTGATATCCACCCTGAAGAGGGGGTGCCGGCGGTTGAGCTGATCCTTTGCCGTCTTCACGCGGGCGGTAAATTCTCGAACAAAAACTACCAGTTCTCCGGCGGCCTGCACGGCGTGGGCATCTCGGTGGTCAACGCCCTGTCGAAACGTGTTGAAGTCACGGTGCGCCGTAATGGCGAGGTTTACAACATCGCGTTTGAGAACGGCGACAAGGTGCAGGATCTGCACGTTACCGGTACGGTAGCGAAGCGCAACACCGGTACCAGCGTCCACTTCTGGCCGGATGAGAGTTTCTTCGACAGTCCACGTTTCTCCGTTTCCCGCCTGAGCCACCTGCTGAAAGCCAAAGCGGTGCTGTGTCCGGGGGTGGAAATTGTTTTTAAAGACCAGGTCAACAATACCGAGCAGAGCTGGTGTTACCTGGACGGTCTGACTGACTATCTGTGCGAAGCGGTTAACGGGCTGCCGACGCTGCCGGAAAAACCCTTTGTTGGCAGCTTTGCCGGTGAAGTGGAAGCGGTTGACTGGGCGCTGCTGTGGCTGCCGGAAGGCGGCGAACTGCTGACGGAAAGCTACGTCAACCTGATCCCTACGATGCAGGGCGGTACGCACGTTAACGGCTTACGTCAGGGGCTGCTGGATGCGATGCGCGAATTCTGCGAATTCCGCAATATCCTGCCGCGTGGAGTGAAACTCTCGGCGGAAGATATCTGGGATCGTTGCGCGTATGTGCTGTCGGTGAAAATGCAGGATCCACAATTCGCCGGGCAGACCAAAGAGCGTCTGTCATCACGTCAGTGCGCTGCCTTTGTTTCGGCGGTGGTGAAAGATGCCTTCAGCCTGTGGCTGAACCAGAACGTGCAGGCCGCAGAACAACTGGCGGAGCTGGCGATCTCCAGCGCACAGCGTCGTATGCGCGCCGCGAAAAAAGTGGTGCGTAAAAAACTCACCAGCGGACCGGCATTGCCGGGCAAACTGGCCGATTGCACCGCGCAGGATCTGAATAAAACTGAGTTGTTCCTCGTGGAGGGTGACTCCGCAGGCGGATCGGCCAAACAGGCGCGCGATCGTGAATATCAGGCGATCATGCCGCTGAAGGGCAAGATCCTGAATACCTGGGAAGTCTCCTCAGATGAAGTGCTGGCCTCGCAGGAAGTGCATGATATCTCGGTCGCGATCGGTATCGATCCTGACAGCGACGATCTCAGCCAGCTGCGTTACGGCAAGATCTGTATCCTGGCGGATGCGGACTCCGATGGTCTGCACATTGCCACACTGCTGTGCGCGTTGTTTGTGAAGCATTTCCGTTCGCTGGTGAAAAATGGCCATGTTTATGTGGCGATGCCGCCGCTTTATCGTATCGATCTCGGCAAAGAAGTATACTACGCACTGGATGAAGACGAGAAAGAGGGCGTGCTGGAGCAGCTGAAGCGTAAGAAAGGCAAGCCGAACGTGCAGCGCTTTAAAGGTCTGGGTGAAATGAACCCGTTACAGCTGCGCGAAACCACACTCGATCCCAACACCCGCCGCCTGGTGCAGCTCACCGTCAGTGATGACGATGTGGAGCAGACGCTGCGCGTGATGGATATGTTGCTGGCGAAGAAACGATCCGAAGACCGCCGTAACTGGTTGCAGGAAAAAGGCGATTTAGCCGACATCGAAGTTTAAGAAATCAGGGCGCTGCGGCGCCCTTTTTTATCGGCACCGCTATAGGAAGCAAACAGTGAAGATCACGCTGGAAGAGTTACGCGCCTGGGTGACGGTGGTGGATACCGGTTCGATCACCAGCGCCGCCGAGCAGCTGGAACAAACCAGTTCTGGCATCAGCAGGGCGCTCACCCGTCTTGAGAGCAAACTCGCTACCACGCTGCTGCATCGCACCACACGTCGCCTGGCGCTGACAGAGGAAGGGCAGATCTTCCTCGAACACGCCCGCCAGATTCTGGCATCAGTGGAACTGGCTGAAGAACAGATTGCCCAGCGGCGTGACATTCCTGCCGGGCGTTTACGCGTCAACGCCGCGACTCCCTTTATGTTGCATGTGATTGTGCCGCTGGTGGACGAGTTCCGGCAGCGTTTCCCGCAAATCCAGCTGGAGCTGAACACCGACGATATCGTGATTGATCTGCTGGAGCAGCAAACCGACATTGCGATCCGCGTGGGTGAGCTGCGTGATTCCTCGCTGCGTGCCAGGGGGCTGGGCAGCAGCGTCATCCGGCTGCTGGCCAGCCCGGCTTATCTGGCGAAGCATGGCGAGCCGGAGACGGTAGCCAATTTGCAGGATCATCAACTGCTGGGGTTTAGTCAGCTGGATGCCCATAACGTCTGGCCGGTCTGGCAGCAAGAGGGGGTATTTTTGCGGGTCAGGCCAACGCTGGCGGCATCGAGTGGCGAAACCCTGCGTCAGCTGGCGCTGGCGGGTCAGGGCATTGTGCGTCTGTCCGATTTTGTCAGCCGCGAGGATCGCGCCAATGGCAGGCTGGTACAGGTACTGGAAGCAGAAACCCGCGAGCTACGTTTGCCGATTCACGCGGTGTATTACCGCAATCAATCGCTGGCGTCACGCATTCGCTGTTTTCTGGATTTTTTGCGGGAAAAAATCGAGGTAAATGGTCTGCTCTGAACACCCGCAGCGGCGCGATGTCCGGCTCAAAGGGCGCGCAATAAATTGCGCCGCTACGTTCTGGTGCGTTGTGGTCCGGTAGCGGCGCGATTTATCGCGCAATTATTTAGCCGCTTCCAGCACCAGAATCTTCACATCCACCACATCATCTTTAATGATGGCGCGGTGCGCATCCATATGCGGCATCTGCTGATGCTGCTCCAGATGGCGCAGCGATTCCCATTGCTCCAGCATAAAAATCGAGTCCGGGGAGTTATGTTTCCACGGCACCTGCGCCTGGTGGTCCACCAGCGCATCGTATTGATGGCAACCTTCTTCCTGCAACACGGTGGGGATCAGGCGGTTAATCGCCTCCAGCACCACCGCACGGCGTCCCGGTTTGATACAGATTTCAGCAACCACAGTCAGCATGAGATGTCCTTTTTTACCGTTGTGCTTACAGTTAAGCAAAAATTTGGCTGAGATGAGTCCGATAACGTTCGATATCGCGGGGCACGTCCGGTTGTTTAATCACATCATTACAAATAAAGGTCGGCAACCCGCTCATACCGAGGAATTGGTTGGCTTTGTGGAAATGCAAATACAGGCCGTCCACACCCACACCTTCAAAGAATTGATCAGGATCGGTGAAGGCCTCCAGTGGTGCATTCCAGGTCAGTGACAGCATATATTTTTTGCCCTGAATCAGGCCACCGGAACCGTATTTTTTGCCGGCGTCAGAACGACTACGGCCATCGCTGGCATAGAGTGCGCCATGGCCTTCAGTAAATACGTCATCAATATATTTCTTCACCGTCCATGGCTCGCCCATCCACCAGCCAGGCATCTGATAAATCACCACGTCGCTGGCGAGATATTTTTGTACTTCGTCGGCCACCACATAGTCGCTATCCGCGACGGTGACGTTAACGTCATGGCCCAAATCGCGCAGCAGGCTGGCTGCCACCTCGGTTAGCGTATGGTTCAGCTCGCCTTTCGAATGGGCGAAGGTTTTACCACCATCAATAATTAAAATTTTGCTCATGCCAGATGCGCTCCATGTGAGAAATTGATGCTCACTCTACGCGCGCGCCCAACGGGAAAAAATGTGTTTTGGATCACAAGACTTTTGCTTTTAACGCAATAATGCGTCAGCGTGTGGAACAATCTGAAAGCAAACACCAACAGAGAAGAAAAATGAAAACCATGTTATTCAGTGCGTTACTTCTGGTCAGCGGCGTCGTTCAGGCGCAATCCCACCTTGATCAGGTGCGCGTTAGCAAAACCCTGAAAGTCTGCACCACCGGGGATTACAAGCCTTACAGTTATCTGCGCAGCGACGGGCAGTATGAAGGGCTGGACATCAGCATGGCAGAATCACTGGCCGAGAGCCTCGGTGCCAAAGTGCAGTGGGTGCCAACCACCTGGAAAACCCTGAGCGATGATTTTGTCGCCCAACATTGCGACATCGCACTGGGTGGTGTGTCGGTCACGCTGAAACGTCAGCAAATTGCCTGGTTCGCGCAGCCGCTGGGTGTGGATGGCAAAATCCCGCTGGTACGCTGTGCCGACAAAGCGAAGTATCAAACCATCGAACAAATTAACCAGCCGCAGGTGCGAGTGATTGAACCGGCGGGGGGCACCAATGAAGCCTTTGTTCACAGCCATCTGCCCAATGCTTCGCTGACGTTGTTCCACGATAACGTCACCATTTTCCAGCAGCTGGTGGATAAAAAAGCGGATGTGATGATTACTGATGCATCGGAAGCGCTGTTCCAGCAGAAGCACTATCCACAGCTGTGTGCGCTGAACCCGGAGCAACCGATGCAGTACGGTGAGAAGGCGTATATGATCCCGCGCGATGATATGAGCTGGAAACAATATGTCGACCAGTGGCTGCATCTCAGTACCGCCACCGGAGATTATGCCCGCATCGCCGAGCAGTGGCTGGGTGTGATCAAATAACCCAATTGCACGGGTCGTAGCGGCGCAATGCATTGCGCGTCTTTTCAAAAACCGCGCGATAAATCGCGCCGCTACGCCGAACGGCATCCCGCAATTAACGATACAAACTGGCTTTGCCCAGCCCGCCAAACAGGTTCATTTTGTAGCGAATTACCCCTTTCGCCGCAGCGATGGCTTCCGGGTAGATGACGTTCGGATCCCACCAGGTTTCCCGCGCCAGAATCTCGCGCACTTTCTGGAAATAGGCGAACTTCATATCGCTGGAGATATTAATTTTCCCGACTCCCAGCGTCACCGCCTCGGCAATCTCGGCATCCGGGTTAGCGGAGCCGCCATGTAACACCAAAGGAATGGTCACACGCTGTGAAATGTCCTTAAGAATATGCATCTGTAATTCCGGCTTCATATTTTTCGGATAGATGCCGTGTGCCGTGCCAATCGCCACCGCCAGAGTATCCACGCCGGTACGCTGGATAAAATCCTCCGCCTGCGCCGGTTCGGTGTAAATCACTTTACTGACGCCGCCTTCCACCGTGTTGCCGGTATCGCCGATGGTGCCCAATTCACCTTCAACCGACACGCCCACCGCATGTGCCAGCTTCACCACTTCTTTGGTCAGTGCGACGTTCTCTTCATAGGGCAGCAGCGAGCCGTCAATCATCACTGAGGTAAAGCCGCACTGGATGGCGCGCAGCACCTGAGCGATGGAGGCACCGTGGTCAAGGTGGATGGTGAAAGGGACTTTGCTTTTCAGCGTCCGCTCCCGCACGTAGCCAAAGAACTCATCAGTAACAAACTCCAGTTCACTGGGGTGGATCGAGATGATGGCTGGCGTGTTTGTCGCCTCAGCTTCCTCCACCACGGCGCGAATAAAACAACTATCCGCGACGTTAAAAGCGCCGATGGCAAAACGGTGTTCACGGGTAGGTTCCAACATCTCTTTCATAGAAATCAACATGTTATGTTTTCCTTCAGGTGATGTTTAGTCAGGGCCGACGGCAACGCCGACCCGTGATTAATAAAACGGGAGAAAATCTGTCGTAGCGGCGCGATTTATCGCGCGGGTATCAGGCCTGGCCCGCCGAACCCGACCAGCTCAGATACTCGGCCACCACTTCGCGGCAGGCGGATTCCATCAGCCCGAGTAAATCCGCCAGCTCGGCGTGTGGATGCTGCTTCATCGCCTGTTGCAACGCGTTCTTACCGGCATCAAACACCGCGGCACCGACATTAATCTTGGCGACGCCAAACTGGCTGACGCGGCGCAGATCCTCGGCGGGTGTCCCCGAGCCGCCATGCAGCGCCAGCGGGAGGGGGGAGACGGCGTGCAGTTCCTGCAAGCGCTGGAAATCAATTTTCGGCTGCACGCCAGCCGGATACAGCCCATGTGCGGTACCCACTGACACCGCCAGCAGATCGATGTGCGTTTGTTCAACGAACGGCAGCACATCCGCCACCTGGGTCATCTTCACGGCGGCATCGGCCAGTTGGTAGGTCGGGGCATCGGCGATATGGCCCAGCTCGCCCTCGACGCATACGCCAGCGGTATGCGCCATTTTCACCACCTGCGCGGTTTGACGAATGTTCTCCGCCAGCGGCTCGGATGAAGAATCGATCATCAGGCCGGTGAAACCGGCGCGAAATGCCTGACCAATCAGCGGAAAGGCTTTGCCGTGGTCGAGGGCCAGCGCCACCGGCACCGTGGCATCTGCTGCCAGCGCCTGCACCAGCGGCACCGCCACGGGTGGCGGGAAATGTGCGCTATGCCCCTGATAAACATTGAGGATCAGCGGGGCGCGTTGTTGTTCGGCGGCCTGAATGGCGGCGCGCGTAGTCTCAAGGTTAAAGCAGTTGATCGCCAGCACCGCGTACTGCTGCTGTGCCGCTGCCTGAATCAGGTCATTCATCATGGCAAACATGGTGGCTCCTTATTCCAGAGTGAATTTGATCTCTTCATCGCGGACGCCTGGGGCCTCCACATCGTCGAACTCTTCATCCGCCTGGGTAACGGTTTTCTTCATCAGCGACAGCATCACGCCACACACCACGGTGCCGATGCCAAGCGCCAGGCAGAACAGCCAGGGTTTGGTGAACAACGGCACCACAAACATGCCGCCATGTGGTACGGGGGCTTCCACGCCCCACACCATGATCAGTCCACCGGCAATCGCCGAGGCCACCACGCAGCTGGCGACTACGCGCAGCAGGTCACGCGCGGCTATCGGAATCACGCCTTCGGTGATCATGCAGATCCCCATTGGGAAGGCGGCTTTCAGCGCCTCTTTTTCTGCTTTGGTGTACTTGTGACGCGTCAGCAGGAAGGAGAGGGTGATGCCGAAAGGCGGAATCATCGAACCGACAAACTTCACCGCCTCCGGCCCGTAGATGCCATCGACCAGCATGCCATCGGCAAACAGCGACATGGTTTTATTGATTGGCCCGCCAAAGTCGAAGGTGGCCATGGCGCCGAGAATTGCCCCCATCACAAACTTCGAGCCGCCCTGCATCGATTCCAGCAGATGAATCAGCGTCTTCTGCAACCAGACAATCGGCTGGCCGATAAAGGTCATCATCAGTAGCCCGGCGATGATGGTGCTGAGCAGCGGCAGCACCATGATCGGCATCAGGCCCTGCATCGACTGCGGCAATTTGATGGTGCGGCGCAGCAGCAGCACGGTGTAGCCGACGAGGAAACCGCCAAGAATACCGCCGATAAAGCCGGTGCCAATCTGGCCGCAGATAAAGCCAACGATCAAGCCCGGGGCAAAGCCGGGGCGATCGGCGATCGAGTAAGCGATCGCCGCGCTGATCAGCGGCACGATCAACCCCATGCCCCAGCCGCCGATCTGATTGAGCATCCAGGCGATCGTGCCGGTGTGTTTACCGACATCCGGCCCGCCAATCACCTGGCCGAGGGCGATGCAGATCCCGGCGGCGACGATCAGCGGGATCATCCAGGAGATGCCGGTAAGCAGATGCCCTTTGATCTCCTGGCCATACTGGCGTTTGTTGTCATTCATGATGGATCTCCTCAGGCGCGCGCCAGTGAATCCGCCACTTTTTCGAGGAATTTCACCGGTGACTTGATCACCACTTCGGTTTTCACCCTCACGATAGGTTTGCCCTGGAAGCGCTCTTCGCCTTTGATCTTCACGTCAACCGCGAGGATCACCACATCCGCAGCGGCGATCGCCTCGCGGGTGAGTTCCGTCTCGGTGCCGATAGTGCCCTGCGTTTCGACATGGATGGTGTGGCCCAGTGCATGGGCGCCCTTGATCAGTTTTTCCCGCGCGATGTAGGTATGCGCGATGCCTGCCGTGCAGGCCGCTACACAGACAATGTTCATGTGTCACCTCAGAAGAGTAGGGTTAACAGAGGTCGGTTTCGGCGTACTGACTAAACAGCCGGATGATATTGCCGGGGTCGTTCTCCGCCAGCAGTTGGGCAATCACCTCATCATCGGCCAGCGCGCTGGCCACCTGCGACAACAGGCGAATGTGGGTGGTGTTCTGATCTTCCAGTCGTACTGCGAACAGGATGATGCAGCGCACCTGGCTGCCATCAAGCGTTTCCCAGGGGATATCCTGCTGGGTACGTCCAATGGCTAAGGTGGTTTGCCGCACGGCCGCCGACTTGCCGTGTGGAATGGCGATATGGTTTTCAAAGCCAGTGGAGCCTTCCGCTTCACGCAGCCAGACGTCGGCGATAAAGGCGTCGCGATCGCTGATGGCACCGTCCTGATAAAGCAACTCGGTGAGTTCGTTAATCACTTCTTCTTTGCTGGTGGCAGTCAGGGCCAGATTGACGCGGCGCGGCGTCAGAATGCGGGAAATATCCATCAGTCAGTCCTCATTCAATTAATGTTCAGCCAGAGCGTCATTCGCCCGGTGCGGCAGCTGGCTGCCAATCATGGCGTCGGTCACCCGCCGGATGTCGTCATCGTTAAAAAATGCGCTGACATACACGCTGGGAATGGCGCCGTTGGCGAGATGAATGGTGGTAATCACCAAATCCACCGCTTCACGCTGGCAAAAGGCGGCGTGATTACTGGCCGACACCACTCCGGCGATTTCCCAATCCGGGAAGGCGCGCAGAATGCGGCTTTTCAGCAGATGTGAAGTGCCGACTCCGCTGGAGCACACCACCAGAATGCGTTTGTGGGCAATCTGCCGTTCGAGCGCCGCCTGAAAATGGACGCAAAGGTAACCAATTTCATCATCTGCAACCGGTGAAAGATCGTAAGCGCTCGCCGTAAGTTGCATCGCCTGTTGCGTCAGGAAAAATATTTCTTTCATTTCCTGCTGAATATCGTCCAGCAGCGGATTACGAATATGGATGTGATATTTAAGACGATTTAATAACGGCTTAATATGCACCAGTAGTCCGTCGAATAATAAACGGTCCTGAGATAAATCCTGCTGAATTAATGCCGAAAATCGATCGATTAATTCACAGGTTATTTTGACCGATTCCGCCGTGGAAAATTGATTATGCAGCGGCGCATGATCGCCACGTTCTTCCACCACAATTCCGGACGAGACAATATATTGATAAATAAATCCTACCTCATCCGCCGGGAGTGCACAGCCGATGCGTGCTTCAATCTGGTTCACCATCTGCTGCGCAATGGTCAGGATGCGTTTATCCAGGTCCTGCGCGGCAAGCGTGGTCTGCAAGGCCAGCACGTTACCCTGCGCCATGCGATGCATCATGATCAAAACGTGGGTGCAGAGATTGAGATACCAGGCATCACCCAGCGGATAACTCAGTTGCTGCTCCATCTGTAACAGCAGCGCCTGCACAAAAGCCACGTCCTCATCACCGAAGTAATGCACCAGCGCCTGCTGGCTACCAGGGTCGAGCCGTGGCAGCAGCGGCGTACCCGCCACATTTTGCTGCATCACATCATTAATCAGCGACACCATCGCCTGGCGCAGCGACTGTTCATTACCTTCAATGTGCGTGCCGCCTGGGCCGCGTGCCAGCATCAATCCCAGCGGTTGCAGCCACTCTTCAATCACTTTCAGGTCATTCACGATCGAGGCATGGCTGATAAAGTAACGTTCCGACAGCTTGCTAATGGACGTTTCGCGTGGCGCGTCGCTCAGCAGCTGGGAAGCAATTTTTACCCGGCGGCTGTTGTGGCTCAGGGCATCGCTGTTGTCATCCCCGTTCAGTTGCTGCTCCAGCTGCAGACGCTGCTGGATATCATCAACACGCAGTCGCACGCCGCGTCCTGGGGTTTTCTCCAGCACCATCGCCCAGTTGCCGAGCCAGGCTTCCAGCCATTGCAGGTCACGGTAGATGGTTTTTTCTGAGACGCCGAGCTGTTGTGCCAGCTGTTTTAACGGCTGGGGTGCGGCCTGTTGCAGCAGCAGTTTTACTAATCGGTGTTGTCGCGAAGTCAGTATTTGCATTCGGTCACCCTTTATTTTGGCAAAACAGTGTCCTGCTATGGTGTTTTTTATATTTTCCAGATGCCAGAAATCAGGAGCGCAAAAAATATCTGTCTTATGGAGTATGAATTTAGAAAAGGAAGAGAAAAGCAACAATACTAAATGTTGTCCTCTTGCGCGGACAGGATTAATACGAAAAGGTGTGGGTGAAAATTAATTGAGATCAGGCTCACAGAATGTCGGGAATATTCATTGTGATCATGATCTCATTCTATTTTATTTTTTTAACCGACCTCACATTAATTTTCTGATAAAGATTCCTGTTGCCAGAGATGTCTTCCCCCCTGTGACTAAGGCACGCGAATAAGGTACTATCCTCGCCAAATGACCGCCGGATGTCCCGCCACTGTGGGCCACGAAGTGAGGATACGAGCTTAATGAGCGAATTGACGCAGGATGGTGCAGAGCGTCTTGCCCTGCACAAATTTACAGAAAACGCGTACCTGAATTACTCCATGTACGTGATTATGGACCGCGCGCTGCCGTATATCGGTGACGGCCTCAAGCCAGTACAGCGCCGCATCGTCTATGCGATGTCCGAGCTGGGCCTCAATGCCAGCGCCAAATTTAAGAAATCGGCGCGTACCGTGGGTGACGTGCTGGGTAAATACCATCCGCATGGCGACAGCGCCTGTTATGAAGCGATGGTGCTGATGGCGCAGCCGTTCTCGTACCGCTACCCGCTGGTGGATGGTCAGGGCAACTGGGGGGCACCGGATGATCCGAAATCCTTTGCCGCGATGCGTTATACCGAATCGCGCCTGTCGAAATATGCCGAAATTCTGCTGAGCGAGCTGGGTCAGGGGACGGTGGATTACACCCCCAACTTTGACGGCACGTTGCAGGAACCGAAAATGTTACCGGCGCGTCTGCCGAATATCCTGCTGAACGGCACCACCGGCATCGCCGTCGGTATGGCGACCGATATTCCTCCGCACAACGTGCGTGAAGTGGCGCAGGCGGCGATCACCTTGATCGAAAAGCCGAACACCACGCTGGATGAGTTGCTGGATATTGTCCACGGGCCAGATTTCCCCACCGAAGCGGAGATCATCACCCCGCGTGATGAGATCCGTAAGATTTACCAGAACGGTCGCGGTTCCATCCGCCAGCGCGCGATATGGAAAAAAGAAGACGGTGAAGCGGTGATCACCGCGCTGCCGCATCAGGTATCCGGTGCGCGTGTGCTGGAACAGATCGCCACGCAGATGCGCAATAAAAAGCTGCCGATGGTGGAGGACTTACGTGATGAATCCGATCACGAAAACCCCACCCGTCTGGTGATTGTGCCGCGTTCTAATCGTGTCGATCTGGATCAGGTGATGAATCATCTGTTTGCCACCACCGACCTGGAAAAAAGTTATCGCGTTAACCTCAACATGATCGGTCTGGATAACCGTCCGGCGGTGAAAAACCTGCTGGAAATTATCTCGGAATGGCTGATCTATCGCCGCGATACCGTGACGCGTCGTCTCAATTACCGTCTGGATCGCGTGCTGCGTCGCCTGCATATCCTTGAAGGTTTGCTGGTGGCGTTCCTCAATATTGATGAAGTGATTCACATCATCCGCACCGAGGATGAGCCGAAAGCGGTACTGATGTCGCGTTTTGACATCAGTGAAACCCAGGCTGAAGCGATTCTGGAATTAAAACTGCGTCACCTCGCTAAACTCGAAGAGATGAAAATTCGCGGTGAGCAGGCAGAGCTGGAAAAAGAGCGCGACCAGTTGCAGGCGATTCTTGCCTCCGAGCGCAAAATGAGCAACCTGCTGAAGAAAGAATTGCAGGCGGATAGCCAGACCTACGGTGATGACCGCCGTTCGCCGTTGCGTGAGCGCGAAGAAGCCAAAGCGCTGAGCGAGAATGACCTGGTGAGCGCTGAGCCGGTCACTATCGTTCTGTCGCAGATGGGTTGGGTACGTAGCGCCAAAGGGCACGATATCGATCCATCAGGACTCAGCTACAAGGCGGGGGACAGTTATCTGGCCGCCGCACGCGGTAAGAGCAACCAGCCGGTGGCCTTTATCGACTCCACCGGACGCAGCTATACCCTCGATCCTACCTCACTGCCATCGGCGCGTGGTCAGGGCGAGCCGCTTACCGGTAAGCTGACGCCACCGCCTGGTGCGGTGATGGAACAGGTGCTGATGGAGCCGGATGAGCAGAAACTGCTGATGGCGTCTGATGCGGGTTATGGCTTTATCTGTACCTTTGCTGACCTGGTATCGCGTAACCGCTCTGGTAAGGCGCTGCTGACGTTGCCGGAAAACGCCAAAGTGATGACGCCAATGGCGGTCAATCATGAAGATGACATGCTGCTGGCGATTACCCAGGCGGGTCGTATGCTGATGTTCCCGGTTGGCGAACTGCCGCAAATGTCGAAAGGCAAGGGTAACAAGATCATCTCGATTCCTTCCGCAGAAGCCGCAGCAGGTGCGGATAAACTGGTATGGCTGCTGATCCTGCCGTCGGGCAGTGCCATCACCCTGCATGTCGGCAAACGTAAGATGGTGCTGCGTAGCGAAGAATTGCAGAAGTTCCGCGCTGACCGTGGTCGTCGCGGTACCTTGCTGCCGCGTGGCCTGCAACGTATCGACCGTGTCGAGCTGGATGCCCCAACGCGTCAAAGCGGTGAGAGTGAAGAGTAACCCTGCAAAAAATAACGCAGGCAAGGGTATGCCACTATTGAGGAAGCTATGTTACTAATTTTACGGGCTATTTTTGTTGTCATTTACTCGATTCTGGTCTGTGTGTTTGGTTGCATCTGGTGCCTGTTTTCACCACGTAATCCACGCCATGTGGCCACGTTTGGCCATATGTTTGGTCGCTTATCGACGGTGTTTGGCGTCAAGGTGGAACTGCGTAAACCGGCGGATGCGGAGAGTTATGGCAATGCCATCTATATCGCTAACCACCAGAACAACTACGATATGATCACCGCCGCCAATATTGTGCAGCCCACCACGGTAACCGTTGGCAAAAAAAGCCTGCTGTGGGTACCGTTTTTTGGTGTGCTGTACTGGCTGGCAGGGAATCTGTTGATTGACCGGGACAACCGTGCCAAAGCGCATGGCACCATTGGTGAGCTGGTCGATCAGTTTAAAAAGAAGCGTATCTCGTTCTGGATGTTTCCGGAAGGAACGCGCAGTCGTGGACGTGGCCTGCTGCCGTTTAAAACCGGTGCCTTCCATGCCGCAATGGCCGCAGGTGTGCCGATTATCCCGGTGGTGGTGTCCAACACCCATGACAAAATCAAACTCAACCGTCTCAAAAACGGTCTGGTGATTGTCGAGATGCTGCCGCCAGTGGATACCAGCGAGTTCGCCAACAGTTCGGTGCGTAAGCTGGCGACCCATTGCCGTGAATTAATGTCGGCTAAGCTGGAAGAATTAAACGCTGAAGTCGCCGAGCGCGAAAAAAACGGTAAAATCTGACCGGCACCACGGGGCAGGCAATCTGCCCCGTAAGCAATCGACCCTCTCCGGGTGCAGCACAGCAATAAAATAGCAATTAGAAAAAAATGGACGGCGTCCTCACGCCACGCTCAAAAGGTCTGAAGTTTTATGTCTTGCAGCAGACGTCAGTTTATTCAGCTTTCTGCCGGTGTCGCACTTGCCACCAGCGTAACCAGCACTGCGCGTGCCGCTTCCGCGCCTGTCGGCGATACGCCGCTTCCCGTTCCGCCGTTGATTGAATCACGTCGCGGCCAGCCGCTATTTCTTACGCTCCAGCGCAGCCACTGGTCATTCAGCGGCAACAGCAACAAAGTGCCGGTGTGGGGCATTAACGGCTTGTATCTCGGCCCGACAGTGCGGGTCTACAGCGGCGACGACGTGAAGCTGATTTACAGCAATCGTCTGAATGAACCCGTCGCCATGACCGTCAGCGGTCTGCAGGTGCCGGGTGCTCTGATGGGTGGCGCACCGCGATTGATGTCGGCAGGCGTTGACTGGGCGCCGGTATTGCCGATTCGTCAGGGGGCGGCAACCTTGTGGTATCACGCCAATACGCCCAATCGTATGGCACCCCATGTCTATAACGGCCTGGCGGGAATGTGGTTGATTGAGGATGACGTCAGCAAAGCGCTACCGCTGCCGAAACATTACGGCGTGGATGATTTCCCGCTGGTGATTCAGGACAAGCGCCTCGATAACTTTGCCACCCCGGTCTACGACCCGCCGCAGGATGGCGGCTTCCTCGGTGATACGTTGCTGGTCAACGGCGTGCAGAACCCGTATGTGGATGTTTCGCGTGGCTGGGTCCGCCTGCGCCTGCTGAACGCCTCTAACTCACGCCGTTACGATCTCTCCTTCTCCGATAATCGGCCCTTTACGGTGATTGCCAGCGATCAGGGCTTCTTACCGTCTCCGGTGGCAGTTCAGCGTTTGTCGCTGGCCCCAGGCGAACGGCGTGAAGTGCTGGTGGATATGTCGCAGGGTGATGAGGTGTCGATCACGGCAGGTACCGCAGCGGGATTGATGGATCGACTACGCGGCCTGTTTGAACCGTCATCGATCCTTGCCAACACGCTGGTGCTGTCGCTGCGTCCGACGGGCCTGCTGCCGCTGGTCACCGACAATCTGCCGATGCGGCTGCTGGCGGATCAGATCCTGGATGGCGTGGCGGTGCGCACTCGCGAATTCCGCATCGGCGACAGTATGCCGGGCATCAATGGTGCAATGTGGAATATGGGACGTATCGACACCACGGTACAGCAGGGCACTTTTGAACGCTGGATCCTGCACGCCGACCGCCCACAGGCGCTGCATATTCAGGGGGTGATGTTCCTGATTAAAAGTGTCAACGGGGCACAGCCGATGGGCGAAGATCGCGGCTGGAAAGACACGGTGTGGGTTGATGGGGATGTCGAATTGCTGGTGAGTTTCCCGCAGAATTCGTCGGAACATTTCCCGTTTGTGTATTACAGCCAGACGCTGGAACTGGCCGATCGCGGTACCGCAGGACAGCTGCTGGTGAATCCCACCACCTGATAGTTCTGCAATCCGTAGCGGCACGATTTATCGTGCTGTTTTTAACAGACGCGCGATAAATCGCGCCGCTACGTATACGGTGATTAATTAAAGCTCTCTGGATCTGGTCCCAGACGATTGCCAATATCCAGCGCGGTAATATCGCTGATCTCGGTTTTTTCCAGCCGGAAATCAAACACCTTGATGTTTTCTTCAATGCGCGACGGGGTGACTGATTTCGGAATCACTACCAGGCCGCTATCCAGATGCCAGCGAATCACGATCTGCGCCGGGGTTTTGCCGTATTTCTTCGCCAGTTCTTTGATCACTTCCTGATCGAATACTCCTTTACCGCCCTGGGCCAGCGGACTCCAGGATTCAGTCTGGATCTGGTGCAGCGCGTTCCAGGCATGGAGGGTGCGCTGCTGTAGCATCGGATGCAGCTCAATCTGGTTCACCACCGGTGATACACCCGTTTCATCCATCAGGCGTTTCAGGTGCGCTTCATTGAAATTACACACGCCAATGCTTTTGGTCAGACCCTGTTGCTGCAATTCAATCATCTGCTGCCAGGCACCGACATACAGATCTTTCGCCGGGCAGGGCCAGTGCATCAGATAAAGATCGACCTGATCCAGCTTGAGTTTTTCCAGGCTGGTTTCCAGCGCCTGCTGGGCATTTTTCTGATCGTCATTCCACAGCTTGGTGGTGACAAAAATGCTGTCGCGCGCTACGTCGGTTTCCTGTAGCGCCTGACCAATCGCTTCCTCATTCTTATAAGCGGCAGCCGTATCGATGGAGCGATAGCCGACCTCCAGCGCTTTTAATACCGCTTTGCGTGCATCTTCAATACTCGCCTGCCAGACACCCAGTCCGAGCTGCGGCATCATATTGCCGTCGTGCAGTTTAATTAGTGGTTGGTCTGCCATAGTTGCTCCTTATTTGTCGCAGTGACTCACCGAAAACACTGAGGTTAATTCTAGTCAACAAACCTTAGCGCCGGGATCATTGTGGCAATTCTGCGGCGCTTTTGTGCTGTCTGTTTCTGCTGGATTCTTGCCTGATTCTCCAGCTGACTGGAGCTTTCGCCTGTGGTGCGGCAAACTTACTTTTTTGCTGCGAGAGAATTTGCCATGCCCCATGACACCCTTTGCCGCCAGCTGGCCCAGCAGGTCATTGCGTTAATGAAGCCTGGCAGCCAACCCTTTTGTCAGCTGGAAAACGTGCGCTTAATCTATGCCGATGAACCGCTGCCGCGCACACCGATGATGTATCAACCCGGCATCGTCATCCTGTTCCAGGGGCGTAAAACCGGTTATCTCGGCAGCACGGTGTTTCATTACGATGCCACCAAGTACCTGATGCTCACCGTGCCGCTGCCGGTGGAGTGTGAAACGGAGGCTACGCCAGAGGAGCCTCTGGCGGGGATTTGCCTGACTGTGGACAATGCCAGCCTGCAGGATCTGCTGATGGAGATTGGTGACGATGAGGATTTCCAGCCGCAGCCGCAAACCTCGGGGATCCATTCTGCCTTTCTCAGTGAAGAGATGTTATGTGCCGCCGAACGTCTGCTGGATGTGCTGCGCAAGCCGCGTGATGCGCGGGTACTGGGGCCGCAAATCGTGCGCGAAATTATCTACTATGTGCTGATCGGGCCGTGCGGTGGGGCGCTGCTGTCGATGATCAGTCGTCAGACGCAGTTCAGCCAGATCGCCCGTGCCCTGCGTCGTATCGAAAGCCATTTCAGTGAAAACCTCAGCGTGGAAACGCTGGCGGCGGAAGTGAATATGAGCGTGTCGGCCTTTCATCACAACTTTAAAGCGGTAACGCAAACCTCGCCGTTACAGTATCTGAAGCGTTTTCGTCTGCATCAGGCGCGTCTGATGATGCTACAGGATGGCATGCGAGCCAGCGTTGCGGCGGTGCGCGTCGGTTATGAAAGCCCCTCACAGTTCTCCCGCGAGTTTAAACGCTATTTTGGCGTGACGCCGGGAGAAGAGGTCAGCCGCGTGCGTCAGACGATATTTGAATCACCCGCTGACGCCGTGCCGCTGCTATGACGCCTTAGGGCGTCTTTTTTTCCAGATCACCAGGATACTGCCTGCCAGGCCGACAAACAGCAGCACGACAGGCAGCAACATCAGTATCGCCATCACCTGATCTTCATGGCGTTTAATGAAGGGCACCTGGCTGATGCCGTAGCCAAATGTCACCACGATGCACACCCACAGCAGCCCGCTCAGCCAGTTAAACAGCTGAAAGCGACCATTCTGCAAACCAGAAATGCCCGCCATGGTTGGCAGCAGCGTGCGCACAAATGCGAGGAAACGACCGACCAGCAGCGCCATCAGCCCGTGGCGATTAAACAGCTGCCAGGCACGCTGATGATATTGCGCCGGCAGGTGCATCAGCCAGCTTTTCACCATTTTGGTGTTGCCCAGCCAGCGCCCCTGCAAATAACTCAGCCAGCAGCCGAGGCTGGCAGCAGTGGTTAGAATCACCATGGTCGGGACAAAGTCCATCACCCCTTTGGCAACCATCGCGCCAGCCAGCAGCAGCAGGCTATCACCCGGCAGAAAGGAGGCCGGTAACAAACCGTTTTCCAGAAACAGCGTCACAAACATCACGCCATAGACAATCCACACCACATCCGGATTGGCCAGCGCGGCAAAATCCTGATGCCAGAGTGCGTGGACAATCTCATGTAAAACACCCATCTGCTATTCCATCAAGTCACAAGGAAATTATTTTAACGGCCCGCGTAGCAGCAAACGTTGATCTTTGCCACGCGAATCCGGCCTGTTGAGCTTCTGTTGAAGATTTTAGCGTTTCAGGCGGTCAAATCCGGCCTGCAGGTCTTCAATCAGGTCGGCAACGTGTTCCAGACCAATGTGCACCCGCACCAGCGTCCCGGTAAAATCGACACCCCCTGCCGGGCGAATCGCCGCCAGTTCTTCTGGCTGATTTGCCAGAATCAGCGACTCATAACCCCCCCAGGAGTACGCCATGCTGAAGTGGTGAAAACCGTCGAGGTACGTCGCCAGCTGCTCGCTGCTCAGTTTCTCGTGCAGAATGAACGAGAACAGGCCACTGCTGCCGGTAAAATCGCGTTGCCAGAATTGATGGCCTTTGCACTGCGCCAGTGCCGGATGATTGACGCGCGCCACTTCCGGCCGTGCGGCCAGCCATCCCGCCACCTCTAATCCGCTCTCTTCATGCTGACGCAGGCGGGTGCCCAGCGTGCGCAGGCCACGGCTCGCCATATAAGCGGTATCGGCATCTACCATCTGACCCATCAGGTAGGAATTTTCACGCAGCTGATCCCAGCAGCGTGCGTTCGCCACGGCGGTGCCAATCATCGCATCGCTGTGGCCAATCAGATATTTGGTGCCCGCCTGAATAGAAATATCGACGCCATGCTCCAGAGCGTTAAACAACACCCCCGCCGCCCAGGTATTATCAAGCATAATGATGGCGTCAGGTGCTTTCGCGCGTACCGCAGCGACAATGGCTGGAATGTCCTGCACTTCCATGGTGATCGACGCGGGCGACTCAAGAAACACCACGCGGGTATTTGGCTGCACCAGCGTGATGATTTCGCTGCCGATGCAGTGATCGAAGAAGGTGGTGGTGACCTGGAGTTTGCTGAGGATTTTGGTACAAAAATCCTGGGTTGGTTCGTAAACCGCACCGCTCATCAGCAGATGATCACCCGCTTCGACGAAAGACAGGATGGCGTTGGCAACCGCAGCGGCACCACAGGGATAAAGCACGCAACCGGCACCGCCTTCCAGTTCCGTCATCGCGTCCTGAAGCGAGAAGTGCGTCAGCGTGCCGCGACGTCCGTAAAACAACTCGCCTTTCGCTCGTCCGGCGGTGGCGCGTTTTTTATCGGCCACGGTATCGAAAACCAGCGATGAGGCGCGCTGAATAACACTGTTCACTGAACCCTGAGTGTAACGTTTGCTGCGTCCCGCGCTTACCAGCGTGGTGTCTATTTTTTTCGTTGCCATCACTGCCTTTCCTGCCGCATTCCACAAAGCAACCACGTTACCACGAATCACACCTGCGCGTTGACCCTGATTGCGGAATATCAGACAGCCACCCTGGAATAAGGGGATCGCTGTGCCGCGTCCCTGCGGCCCGCGTTACATCACCCCCATAATATGCGGCAGCCACAGTGACAACGCCGGGATATAGGTGATAAGCATCAGTACCAGGAACAACATGCAGTAGAACGGCAGCATCGCGCCCACCACCTGTTCAATTTTCTGTTTACTGACCGCACTGGCGACAAACAACACCGTCCCGACCGGCGGGGTGATCAGACCGATACCGAGGTTGGTCATCATGATCATGCCGAAATGCACCGGATCGACGCCCAGCGAAGTCGCCACCGGCAGCAGTACCGGCGTCAGAATCAGGATGATCGGGGCCATATCCATCAGCGTACCGATCACCAGCAGCAGCACGTTGATGCACATCAGTATCACGTACTTATTATCCGACAGGCTGGTAAAGGCCGCGGTAATGGCAGTGGGCAGCTGCATAAAGGTCATCACCGCACCAAAACCGGCGGCGAAGGCGATCAGCACCATCACAATGGTGACGGTTTTGATGGTGCGAAACAGCAGAATGTGTAGCTGGTTCCACTTAAAGTCACGATAGATAAACATGGTGACGAAGAACGCCCACAGGCAGGCAATGGCGGCGGATTCTGAGGCGGTAAAAATCCCGGACAGGATGCCGCCCAGAATGATGACGATGGTAAACAGCCCCCAGAAGGCATCAAAGAAGATCTTCAGCGCCTGACGAAACGGGATAGCTTCCCCTTTGGGATAACCACGTTTGCGTGCGAAGCCGAGACACATCACCATCAGGCATGCGCCCAGCAGCAGGCCGGGGAAAATACCGGCGACAAACAATGATGAGATGGTCACCACACCGCCGGTTGCCAGCGAGTAGATCACCGAGTTATGGCTGGGGGGCGTGAGCACCGCCTGCACCGAACCACTGGCGGTCACGGCGGCAGCAAAATCGCGTGGATAACCTTTCTCCTCCATCTGCGGGATCATCACCGAACCAATCGAGGCGGTATCCGCCACCGATGAACCGGAAATGGCACCGAAAAAGGTGGAGGCGACAATATTCACCAGCGATAACCCGCCACGAATAAAGCCGACAAAGATGTAGGCAAAGTTCACCAGTCGCCGCGCAATGCCGCCCTCAGCCATAATCGCCCCGGCCAGAATAAAAAACGGGATGGTGAGTAATGAAAATTTGTTGATACCGTTGGTGACCTGTATCACCACCGCTTCCAGCGGCAGGTCGATCCACCAGGCACCGATAAAGGCGCTAAACCCGACGGCGAAGGCCACGGGAAAGCCGACCAACAGCAACAGGATCAGACTGCCAATCAGGATGAATGCGTCCATCACGATGCTCCGAAGTTAGTGTGTGCCGCCAAGGGTGACGATTGAGCGCTGGCTCTGGTCACCGTTCAGCAGGCGCTCCAGGGCAAACAGCAGGGTAAAAAAGGTGCCAATGGGGATCGGTAAATACATCTCGCCATAGGTAACATTGGGCAGCGAGGCCAGTGGCTGAATCCACATCGCTGCGCACAGGCTGTAGCTGGCGCGAAACAGAATCAGACACAGGGCGATCAACAGCAGATTGCACAGCAGCAGCGCCCATTTTTGCCCGGCTGGCGACAGACGATCGGTGACCATCGACACGCAGATATGGGTGCCTGCGCGTAGCCCTACCGGTGCGCCAATAAAGGTAAAGATGATCATGCAGATAATCGCCACCGGCTCCGGCCACGAGAGCGCGCTGTTCATTACGTAACGCGCAAAGATGCCAATCGGAATCACCGTGACCATGATCATCAGCGCCGCCGCGGCAACCCACATGCACAGCAGGTACAACCCATCCATCCAGCGGGAATATGCGTTCATTGTTCGCATCCTGAGTGAGACGCCACGCGGCTGCATGGCGCAAAAGGGTTATTTCACCTCGGCGATCTGCGTCATCAGATCCTGATATTTACCGCCAAACTGATCGCGCACCGGCTGGGTGGCTTTGACAAAGTAGTCACGATCGGTCTGCTGGAAGGTGACGCCGCTGGCTTTCATCTTCTCCACCGACTGCTGGGTGTAGCTGGCCCACAGCTGACGTTCTTCATCCTGAGCTTCTTTACCCAGCTTTTTCAGCAGCGCCTGATCCTCTGCGGAGAGTCGATTCCACGAGGTTTTGGAAAACAGGATCATCTCCGGCTGAATAAAGTGGCCGGTCAGGGTGTAGTACTTCGCCACCGGCAAATAGTTGTGGGCAACAAAGGTCGGCGGATTGTTTTCCGTGCCGTCAACCACGCCAGTTTGCATGGCACTAAATACCTCGCTGACCCCCATCGCCACCGGGTTGGCACCCATTGCTTTCAGCGTGGCAAGGGAAATGGCGCTGTTTTGCACGCGAATCTTCATGCCCTGCAAATCTTCAGGTTTGGTCAGCGGTTGTTTGGTGATCATGTTGCGCGTACCGGCATCGGTCCAGCCGAGGAACACCATGCGGGTGTTGGGGTCCTGATCGAATTTAGTGACGATCTGCTCGCCTACGCTACCATCCAGCACTTTGTGCATATGATCTTCATCGCGGAAGATAAACGGCAGGGTGAGCACGCTGGTTTCCGGGGCGATGGTGGTGACCGGTGCCAGCGACACGCGGATCATATCGATCGCGCCCAGCTGTACCTGTTGCAGGGTCTGATCTTCATCGCCCAGCACGCCACCGGCATAGACTTTCATCTCCAGACGGCCATTGGTAGCCTGTTTGAGTTTGTCACCCATATGCTCCAGCGCCACCACCGTGGGATAACCGGCGGGCTGCACTTCCGCCACCTTGAGCACTTTGGCCTCGGTGTTAAAGGCCAGCAGGGCGAATATGGAGGACAACGAAACTGCGAGTAGTCGTTTTTTCAGCGTCATTTTTTACTCCAGCATTGAGATATCGAAATCGCGCGGTGCAAAAACACCACGAATGGGCAGGGCTGGCTCAGAATAGTGAAAAACAGGTGGCGAAAAACCGGGCAGATGTTGATTGAATGAATTGCATCACATTTTGAAACGTTGTTTTAATAATTTTACATGCTGCATCACATTTATAAAACTGGCGCGCATCCGGAGACACATTCAACAGAAACTGTGGAGAAAAAGCGCACCTTTCGTTTGTAAATAGTAATGAGAACTACTATCAATTCGACCCGGTAATTTGTTATGATCCGCGCTCGATCGTGAACTGTGCAATTGAAGTTGGAGACGCAGCGTGGTAGCCAGTGATTTGATGCAGACGGATCTCTCCGTCTGGGGCATGTATCATCATGCCGATATCGTGGTAAAGGTGGTAATGATTGGCCTGTTACTGGCCTCCGTGGTGACCTGGGCACTCTTCTTCGGCAAGTTTGCCGAGCTGAGTTCAGCGAAACGTCGCCTGAAACGTGAACATATCGCATTGAGTGAAGCGCGCTCGTTAGATGAAGCTTCACGTACCGCTGCCAGCTTCAAAGGCCATAGCCACAGTGCCGTGCTGCTGAATGATGCGCAGAACGAGCTGGAACTCTCCGCAGGCACGGAAGACACCGACGGCATTAAAGAACGTACCAGTTTCCGCCTTGAGCGTCGTGTCGGGGCCTTTAGCCGTCACGCGGGTCGTGGCAATGGCTTCCTCGCCACTATCGGTTCGGTTGCCCCCTTTATCGGCCTGTTCGGCACCGTCTGGGGCATTATGAACAGCTTTATCGGTATCGCCCAAACCCAAACCACTAACCTCGCCGTTGTCGCGCCGGGTATCGCCGAAGCGCTGCTGGCGACCGCGATTGGTCTGGTGGCGGCTATCCCGGCTGTGGTCATCTACAACGTGTTTGCCCGTATGATTGCCGGTTACAAAGCCTCGCTGGGCGACGTCGCGGCGCAGGTGCTGCTGTTGCAGAGCCGCGATTTGGACCTGGGAAAAGTGAATAACGAAGTGGCTCGTCCGTCTGCCGCACAGAAACTGCGCTTAGGGTAATTACGATGGCGATGCGTTTAAACGACGATCTGGAAAGCGATGGCGAAATGCATGAAATCAACGTGACGCCGTTTATCGACGTGATGTTGGTTCTGCTGATCATCTTCATGGTGGCCGCACCGCTGGCAACGGTGGATGTGCGCGTTAACCTGCCTGCTTCCACCAGTGCGCCGCAACCGCGTCCGGAAAAACCGGTCTATCTGTCGATTAAAGAAGATAATCAGGTCTATATCGGCAATGATCAGGTAACGAAAGAGACGCTGGTCAATGCGTTAACCGCACAGACCGAAGGAAATAAAGACACCACGATCTTCTTCCAGGCAGATAAGTCGGTGAGTTATGAAACCCTGATGTCAGTAATGGATCAGCTGCGTGAGGCCGGATATTTGAAAATTGGCCTGATGGGTATGGAAACGGTGAAAAAGTAGTTTCACCCAGGGTTATGAGGGCGTCCAGATGGACGCCCTTTTTGTTATGAGTCCTGGCTGAGTAAAACAGGAAATCACGAATCGATGCCATAAATGGGCAATTATTCTGTGGATCGTTTTTGTTAATACTTCGTTACTTATAACCCTGCTTTTGTAAAGTGCAATGGTGAAGGTGATCACATTCATCCGCTAACGGCCACGCTAAAAGAAAGCCTTATGCATGGAAGAAACCTGGAAAACCTATGAGCTCACCTTCGTCTTTACAAAAATCATCGCAGGGCGGTGCCAAAACCATCTTTAGCGTAACCAGCGGCAATTTCCTTGAAATGTATGATTTCATGGTCTTTGGTTACTACGCGACCGCCATTGCCAAAACCTTTTTCCCCGGAGATGACCCGTTTGCGTCGCTGATGCTGACGCTGATGACCTTTGGCGCGGGTTTTCTGATGCGTCCGCTCGGCGCGATTATTCTCGGTGCCTATATTGACCATCATGGTCGTCGTAAAGGGCTGCTGGTGACGCTTGGCATTATGGCGCTCGGTACCCTGACCATCGCCGTGGTGCCGGGTTATGCCACGCTGGGAGCGGCTGCGCCGATATTGATTCTGATTGGTCGCCTGTTGCAGGGTTTTTCAGCCGGTGTCGAACTGGGTGGGGTGTCGGTTTATCTGGCCGAGGTTGCGCCGAAGGGACGTAAGGGCTTTTACGTCAGCTGGCAATCCGGTAGCCAGCAGGTGGCGGTGATCTTTGCCGCGCTGCTGGGCCTGGGGCTGAACCATCTGCTGGAAAAAGACGCGGTTACCGACTGGGGCTGGCGTATTCCGTTTGTTATCGGCTGTATGATTGTGCCGTTCCTGTTCTGGATTCGTCGCATGCTGGAGGAAACTGAAGCCTTCAGCCAGCGCAAACATCATCCGACCATGCGCCAGATTATGCGTTCGGTGGGGCAGAACTGGGCGCTGGTATTGGCCGGTATGCTGATGGTGGTGACCACCACGGTGATGTTCTACATGATCACCGCCTTTACCCCCACCTTCGGCAAAACGGTGCTGATGATGAGCGAGAAAGAGAGCTTTCTGGTGACGCTGTTTGTCGGTCTCTCCAACCTGTTCTGGCTGCCTGTGATGGGAGCGCTGTCAGACCGTGTCGGGCGTCGTCCGTTGCTGATTTTCTTCACCATCCTGATGATCCTCACCGCCTGGCCGGTGCTGAAATGGCTGGTGGGTGCGCCAACCTTCTCTCATCTGGTGATCGCCGAGCTGTGGCTGTCGTTCCTTTACGCCAGCTACAACGGCGCGATGGTGGTGTATCTGGCCGAGATTATGCCTGCGGAAGTGCGGGCCTCAGGCTTCTCACTGGCTTACAGCCTGGCGACGGCGCTGTTTGGCGGCTTCACTCCGGCGGTATCCAGTTATCTGATCCACGCGACCGGCGATAAAGCGATGCCCGGCGTTTGGTTGTCATTCGCGGCGGTGTGCGGCTTGATTGGTACGCTGCTGATTGGCCGCATGGTGAAGCAATATCGAACGCGGCACAGCGCGACAACCGTGAATGCCTGATCTGTAGCGGCGCGATTTATCGCGCAATAAATTTCAAAACGACAAATCCACCACCACGTTATCGGTGTAATTCCCCGCCGCCGGGGTGTTCTGCGTCGTCAGAATCTGTGCGGTGTAGGTATAGCCGCGCGTCAGGCCATCGGCGCTGACGGTGGTTGAGGCACTGCTGCTCCAGCGGTCCGTGCCGGTCGGTCCCCAACGCGTGGTGGTGGTGGTTCCCTGGTAGATGTCATAACTTAACCGGTTGGTGCCACTCGCCATATTGCGCACGCCATTCGCTGCATAGCTGCCGTTACTCAATCCCACCGTATATGTGCTGCCTTTGCTGCACACCACGCTAATGGACTGCTGCACCGTGGAAAAACTGCTGACCAGCGGCGCGCTGCCAAAGCTGACGTTGGGCGCGGTGATGGTGGTGCAATCATTTGAGATCACCACCGTCACCGTAATCGGAATGGTGCCGGTGCCGGTCTGCGGTGTCAGGCAAAGATTACCAACGCCGAGGCTGGTACAGATATTGTAGGTGACATACAAATTGAACGTCCCGGTATAGGTTCCCGCCGCCACCGTTTGTCCGGTGACGGATTTCAGGTACACCGGCAAGGCAAAGTTCAGGCTGCCAAACAGGCCAGCAAGATTCGCCAGCACCGCCTGAGAAAAGGTATAAGTCGATCCCCCCACAGTCAGCTCGGTGGCGCAGGCACTGTCCATGCACAGGCGCACCGGAATATTATCGCTGCCGGTATCACCGCTGCGCTTCAGGGTACCGCGCGTACCATTAACGTTTGAGGCGCTGGCCAGCTGAAAGGTGATGGTATTATTGCCTAATAATGTTAACGCCGATCCCGCGCCACAGTTGACGTTAGCGGTGGTTGAGGTGGAGCTGATGGTTGAATTGACCACAAAGGTGGTGACCGAGCCAAAGCTGGCGGTTGACGCGGGCAGGCTACAGGCGGCCCGTGCCAGACCCGGCAGCAGCAACAATGTCAGCACTAGCAGAATTCTTTTCATGGAGTGATGCCTGAAGTTGAGTTTTCCGTATTCGGCTGCGCGGCACCGGGTGGCGGCGGGGGTAACGCGCAGGTGAGCGGGCCATAGGTCTTCAGCGCCTGTGGCTGGCCGTTGGCAATATTGAGTTCGGTGCGACAGGTGCGGCCATCTGGCGTGGTGACCTGAATCGGGTTACTGGCGTCGAGGTTTTCCATCCAGGTGATGCCGTCCCAGCCGACATACTCGGTTGCCTGCCCGGCGCGCAGGACCTGGCTGGAGACGGGCAGCGGCTGACCGTTGCTGTCATGCAGAATCACGCTGGCTGAGCGCAGTTTTTCCACCGGGAAATTCAACAGATAGCCGCTCTGGCGTTTCACCGCAAAACGCTGCTCAACACGCGGTGAGGTCATATCGGCGGGCAGGTCCAGCGTGTCGATATCGTATTTCGCTGCGTAATAGCTACTGATTGAGGGCACCAGCAGATAGCCCTCGTCATCGGTACGCCCCATCGACTGGTTTTCATAGCGGATGTTGACGTCGGGATAATTGGTTTTCACCAGCACAAAGGCGTCGTTGATCTGGTTGGCAACGAACAGACGGTTATCCATCAACACCAGCGCACCACTGAAATCGGCCCACTGGGTGGTGTTATCGTCGTCGCCATAAAAGCCCGCCGAGGTATCCACTTTATTGTTGCGGTAGCGCAGGCTGCCCTGACGATAATCGCCGCTGTTGCCGCCCTGATTGGCCCAGGAGGCATCCCACGAGTAGCCGCCGTCACTGGGCATGGCGCGCGACAGATACACCCGCTGGTTGTTTTCTCCCTGCTGATCGCGTTCCATGCTGACCGAGGCGCTGCCCTGTTCGCCGAACGGGATCACCAGCGAAATCGCGCCGCTCCATTCCCCCTGCTGCTGGTCACGGCTGGCGGAGATATACAGGCTGCTGTTGCCCCAAATGTTTTTACTCCACGACAGGTTCCACAGCCTGGTGCGTTCGCCATCGCCGCTGTTGATATCGAGATACGCCAGTCCGAGGCTGCCGTATTGATTCATCGAGACACTGGCGGTGTACTGCGCACTGCGGCGTGCCAGCGAGTATGAGGTATCGTCCGAGTCGCTGCGATTGCCCACCAGTGCCAGATTGCCAAAATCCGCCGTGCGTAACGTATGCTGCGTGCCGAGGCTCAGCCAGCTGTTGTTGTACTGATAACCCCAGCTGTATTGCGTGCCCGGTTTTCCGCTCATCTGGCTCTGCGCCAGCGCACCGTTGAGCACGCCCCAGCTGCCGAGTTTGAGCATGCCACCCGCACCGCCCATCGCCACGTCATCGCTGCCTTCGGCGTGGGTTTCCAGCGTCAGCCAGTTGGTCACCCCGTAGCGATACGAGCCGCTGGCGGCGGCTGCGCCATAGTCGAAGTTCCTGATGCCGTAGTTTTCACGCATGGCCCCAGCCGAGAAGGAGTAGTCAGACAAACCTTGCTTCAGCAGGCTGCTGGAAACGTAAAAGGGCAGGGTGGTGGTGATCTGGCGACCGACCGCATCGGTGGTGGTGATAACCGCATCACCCGCACCATTGACGAAAGGGACGTTAGTCAGTGACCACGGACCGGGCTGCACATTGGCCTGGCTGGAACGATAGCCGTTAATAAACAAATCCACCGTGGAAGGCACGGCCGCCTGGCCGGAAAACTGCGGCAGCGGATAGGTGATCAGGTCAGGACGAATGCTGAAATCACGGCCAATCTGCAACCCGCCAAGGCGCACGCTGTTGGTCCAGGAAAGCGCATCGGTGACCAGATCCCCGGCGCGCCAGCTTAGTACCGCGTTCTCGTCCTCATTGCTCCACCAGGTATCGTAACGGATATAGCCATTCTGCTGCTGGGGAGCATCGCCCTCCAGTTGCTGCTGCCATACGCCGTTGCTGGAGAACTGTCCGGCGGCACCGAACACGCGCAGCTCATTCCAGGTGGCGAGGCGCGAGCCGGTATGATCGGTGCGGGTGGCGTAGAAGTCATAGTTCAGCAGCGCACCGGTGCTGGCGCGGCCGGGGTAGCGTGGGCCATTGTGCGCCTGGCCAATCACCTGGCCCGGCAACCAGTCGGGGGGAACGGTCAGCAGCAGGCGCTGACGTTGATTGTCATAGTTCACCTTGACGCCGCTTAACTGATTCACGTTAATCTGCTGCCCCTGCAACTTATCTGCGGGGATACCGGCACGTTCCAGATCGCCGCGTCGCAGCCAGAAATCGCCGTTCTTCTGTTCGACCGGCACGATATTGCCCTGCTCACCCTGATTGATGACCAGTTCCAGCATGTATTGCTGCCCTGCGGCATTGTTTTGCAACGCAGGGGGAGGCGGTAGCTCGGAGAAAGTCTCGGCGCTACTGATCAGCGGTAAACAACATATGACGCTGGTTACGGCCAGCGCGCAGGGATGGGGCGAAAGGCGCATCAACGCACAGCTGCGCTCTGCCAGTGGCCTTTATTCATTTCGGCCTTCAGGTCTCCACTGACGTCGCGACTTAGCAGCCAGCGGTTGCTGCTGTTTGCCAGCACGTAACCAAACAGACCATTGCCGATGGGGCGTCCGCCGATGGTAACATTACTCAGGCGCGCATGACCGTCGCCATTATTGGTCAGCATCAGCCAGCGTCTGCCCTCGCTGTTTTCAACCTGCCAGCTGAGATGGGGTTTGGCGCTGTCGGCCGTTAAGCCACTGCCATAGACAAACAGCGGCACGGAGTAGCGCATCTGAAAGGTCAATCCGGCCTGATTGGCACCTGGGGTGCGTGGGGTGGGGATCTCATCCAGCACCACGCGGTAGGCCATCTCCTTGCCCGCATCCGGCGGGACTTGCTTAATTAAGCGCACCAGCTGCTTCTGCCCTGGTTCAATGCGCACCAGCGGCGGGCTGGCGAGAATCTGCTGCTGCGTCTGATATTGCTCCCGCTGGTTGACCTGCTGCCAGGCGAAAATCCTCACCTGCATCAGCGTGGTGGCGTTGCCGCGGTTTTCCAGCCACAGCTCGCTGGCTTTATCGTCGGGATTGATGGTGGGATCAATCGGCCAGATCATCAGCGAGTTGGCGGCATGGCCGACGGCACTGAACGTGAACAGCGAGACCAGCAGCAGGTTTTTCATCTGTCATTCCTTCTTCGTTATTCCCTCACCAACTCAGGGTGACGGTTAAGGTATCGGTATAAACTCCGGCGCGTGTTGGGCCGGGCAGCTGCAACAAGCCATAAATCGGCAGCGTGATGTTGTTGGCGTTGCTGTAGCTGAGCGTGATGGGCGAATTCACCCCAATCGCGGCGGTGTGGCTGGCGTTGCTGTACAGGCTGTAGGCTACGGTATTGGTGAAGCTGGCCAGTTTCAGGTTGCGGGTGGTGGTGTAGTTGCTGCCGCCGTTGATCGACATGCTGACGGTGGTGCCTGGCGTGCAGGCGAGGCTAATGGAGGAACTCTGGACAAAACTGGCGCTGACACTGCTGCTGGCGACACCGGACTGGGTGCCAAAATCAAGCGTGCCAAACACACCGGGATTGGAACCGGAGACCACGCAGCCAGCCACTACTGAGGCAGAGACCTGGAAGGTTGCGGTGGGCAACCCCCAGACATTGACACTCCCTATCAGCAGGGTCAGGCCGCCAGAAATACGCGCCCACCCATTTGTCACTCTCACCCGATTTAACCGAAACGCGCGCCTTAGTAATTAACCGCAACGTTAATGGTATCGGTGTAAGTACCCGCCGGAATCAATGGGTTGAAGCCGCCACCGACCACACGACCATAAATGGCGTAGTTGGTACCCAGGGTCGGGTCAGTGGTGCCGCTGGGCGCGATATTGGTGTTATTGGCGATGGCCGTGGTGAAGGCGGCATCGCTGTAAAGGGTGTAAGCGATGCCCTGCGTGTTGTTGGAGCCGAGAATCAGGTAACGCGGTTGCCCGCTGACGGTGCCGTAAATGGTTGCTGGCGCGGCGTTACTGCTGGTGACCTGCACGTTGAAAGTCTGGCCGGTGGTGCAGCGGACGTAGATCCCGTTACCGGAAGCCCCCACCAGAGTGGCATTCAGCGTATCAAAGGTCGCAGCACTGCTACCGAAGTTTAACGTACCAAAATTAACCCCGGTAGTGGCCGACTGACCGTTCACCAGACAGCCGGTGGTCAGGGTTAATGTGGCATTGATGGTTCCCGTTGTGGTCGCAGCGAAAACAACAGAGTACGGAAGTGAGACGCTCAGGCTGGCAGCCAAAAGAAAAAGCTTGAGTTTCATAATCATTCCTTACTGATTATCCAGGGTCAGTGCTTTTTCACCTGATGATGCATTTATGAAATCAACCGAAAAATAACAAGGAGCCAGATTTGGCTGCACAGTAAAAACCCCTGTCGGCTAAGAAAGTTCTTATAAGACAGGGAAATGATTTATATCAGTTTTCTTTACTATAGTTCAGCAAAGCGAAGCCTGTCAGGTCCACCAATAATTTTTCCCTAATCAATTTGCCCTGATAGCCGATAATTCAGTGATAGCAAGGGATGTAGGCAGGTTAAAAAAACTAAACGCGGAGTTATTCCAGCTACTACCGCGGCGCAGGGTTCAGTGTTATGTTCATACATTAATCAGACATAATAACGATTCTCCACTTAGCGAATAAAAATCCTGGTGTGTTAGTCGCCAGTCTGGCTGGCACGAGTCACGGCTGAATCGCTTTTGAAGAGATAACAGACCTTTTATGCATGCTTTTTAATCCTTGTTCCGATTCGACGATTCAGCACCTGCTCGCTAGCGGGTTAGTGGGGAGCGCTCATGTTGCTGGTTACCTGGGATAGCGTTCTGGTGACGGTTTCCTTAATCGTCGCTTTTATCGCCTCATTTACGGCGCTGGATACCGCCGGACGTGTCGCCGTATCGCGCGGCTGGCTGGCCCGTGTGTGGCTGGTCGCGGGTGGAACCGCGATGGGCATTGGCGTTTGGGCCATGCACTTTATTGGCATGCTGGCGATGATGCTGCCGATGACGATGCGCTACGATGTGACGCTCACCGCGCTGTCACTGGCAGTGGCCATATTGACCTCCATTCTCTCTTTCGTGCAGGTGGTGCGTGGCAGCCATCTGACGTTTCGTCGTCTGGTGCGCGGCACCCTGATTCTCGGCTTTGGGGTGGTGGCGATGCACTATCTCGGTATGTACTCGCTGATGATTGAACCCGCCATTCAATGGAATATGGAACTGGTCACCCTGTCGGTGCTGATTGCCTTCAGCGCGGCGGGTGTCGCGCTGTGGCTGGCGTTTCACTTGCGTCAGGGGGATGGCCTGCTTGTCATGCGCGCGTATTCTGCCCTGGTGATGGGCATCGCCATTGCCGGCATGCACTATGTCGGTATGGCCGCCGCCCGGTTCAACAATACCAGCAGCATGATGGAACATGGCGTAAGCGATCAGGGGCTGGCGGTGTGGGTCACCATCATTACGCTCAGTATTCTTGGCGTCACTTTGTTGATTTCGATGCTGGATGCCCAGCTGCGTGCCGCGCGTCTGGCGGCCAAATTAAAAAGCGCCAACAACGAGCTGCATCAGTTAGCGATGCACGATACGCTCACCACCTTACCGAACCGGGTGCTGCTGGAGCAGCAACTCGATGCCGCCGTGAAGCACGCGACCCTCAACGATGAAACTTTCGCGTTGATGTTTATGGATCTCGACGGCTTTAAGGCGGTCAACGATACCTGGGGACATCACGTTGGTGACCGCTTACTTATCGCTGTTGCCACGCGCCTGCGCAACCAACTGCGCAAAGATGCCATGCTGGCGCGTCTGGGCGGCGATGAATTCGTGCTGTTAAGCCCGGGCTGCGATGGCCTGCAGGCTGCCGCGCAGGCACAGCGGCTGGTAAACACCGTTGACGCCCCGTTCGAACTGGAACGTTACTCGCTGCGCGTCTCGCTCAGCGTGGGCATCGTCATCTTCCCTCTGCATGGCCGCAGTAAGCAGGAGATGATGTTCAACGCCGATTCGGCGATGTATCACACCAAACATAGCGGACGTAACGGCTGGTGCCTGTACGAACCGGCCATGAGTGCGGTGGCGCAATATCAGCTGGCACTGGCCAATGATTTGTGGAGTGCGCTGGAGCATCAGGAAATGCGCCTGTTCTATCAACCGAAGTTCCGCGCGGGCGGCACCTTGTTGATGGGCTTTGAAGCGTTGTTGCGCTGGCAACATCCGCGCCGTGGATTGCTGATGCCAGATATGTTTCTGCCGCGTGCCGAGAAAACCGGGCAGATTATCGCGCTGGGTAATTGGGTGATTAACGAAGCCTGTCGCCAGTTGCGGCAGTGGCATGATGAAGGGAACAGCAGCTGGAGCGTCTCGGTTAACCTCTCGGCGTTGCAATTTCATCAGCGCGATCTGATCGACAGCCTGAGGGAGATTCTGCAACGGCATGGCTTGCCGGAAGGCATGCTGATGCTGGAAATCACGGAAACCATTGCCATGCGCGATCCACAGTTTAGCCAGCAACGCATCGCGGAGCTGCATCAGTTGGGTGTCCGGGTCGCGATTGATAATTTTGGTATCGGTTATGCTAACTTGCTGCATCTGAAACATCTGGAGGCGACTGAGCTGAAGATTGATCGTAGTTTCATCAACAGCCTGCGCGCCGACAGTGAAGATGCCACGGTGGTCAGCGCGATGATCACCCTGGCGCAGAGCCTGAATCTGCGTATGGTGGCTGAAGGTGTGGAAACGGAAGAACAGCAACGCTTATTGACCGGGCTGGGTTTTGATATGTTGCAAGGTTATTTACTGGGTAAACCCACACCGGCAGAACGCATCAGTGAATTCACCGTGGCGGCAGCTGCGCCACTGGCCATCCCCGAAAACATCGCACCGCTGGCGGGTGCCTGACGAGTATTTTTAATTTTCTGAATCGCAATCTTTCATCGTTCAAAGACTCCTTACACGGCAGCTCGACTGCCGATAAACTATACAATAATATTTATGTATTTTACTTTTTGTTAACAACACCACAGCTGCTAACCCGGCTTTGCATTGGGAACTCACTATGTTAGTGACTTCGTATGATTGGTTTACCGTGATCGTCTCCGTTCTGGTGGCGATGCTGGCCTCATTTACTGCGCTGGATATGGCGGGACGGGTGGCCACCTCCACCGGCAAGGCGGCGCTGGTGTGGCTGCTTGGCGGTGGCTTCGCTATGGGCATTGGCATCTGGGCGATGCACTTCATCGGCATGCTGTCGATGAGCCTTGATATGGTGATGAGCTATAACCCTCTGCTGACGGCCACGTCGATGGTGATTGCCGTACTGGCGTCGATCTTTGCCCTGTGGCTGGTTTGTTCGGGGGACCTGCCCTGGCCGCGCCTGTGCGGCGGAGCGGTGGTGCTCGGCAGTGGCGTGGTGGCGATGCACTACACCGGCATGGCCGCGTTAATGTTTGCGCCAGGCATTGTCTGGAACTGGTATTGGGTTGCCGCGTCAGTGGTCATCGCGCTGGTCGCCTCTGGCGCAGCGTTGTGGCTGGCGTTCAACCTGCGTGAAGGGACTGGCCGCGTCACTCTGCTGCGTCTTGGGGCCTCGGTAGTGATGGGCTGCGCCATCGCGGGCATGCACTACACCGGTATGGTGGCGGCAGATTTTCCCATGCAAAGCCACGCGACGCATATGGGCGTCAACAGCAACTGGCTGGCGATGCTGGTGACCGTGGTGACGCTATCAATCCTCGGCATTACCTTGCTGGTATCCATGCTGGATGCGCGTATGCAGGCGCGTACCTCCATCCTCGCGCGTTCACTGGCTGAGGCCAACCGCGAACTGGCTCAGCTGGCATTGCACGATAATCTGACACGTTTGCCGAACCGTATTTTGCTGGAAGATCGCCTCGACCAGGCCATTAACAAAGCGGACCGCGAACACTCGCATTTCGCGCTGATGTTTATGGATCTCGATGGTTTCAAAGCGGTTAACGATGCCTTTGGCCACCATGTCGGGGACAATCTGCTGATTGCCGTGACCGAACGCATGACCGGGCAGATGAAGGGACATTACACGCTGGCGCGTATGGGCGGTGATGAGTTCGTGTTGCTGATTGAAATCGATGATCCTAACGATGCAGCCGCGGCGGCGGATGCGCTGGTGAAGGCGATTGAGAAGCCGTTCAGCATCTCACGTTATGAGTTAATGGTGTCGCTGAGCATCGGCATTGCCGTGTATCCCGGTGATGGTGTTGACGAGCGCGAGCTGATGTTTAACGCGGATGCCGCGATGTATCACACCAAAAACAACGGGCGCAACGGCTACAACTTCTTCCAGCCCTCGATGAATACCCTGGCGCAGAGCCAGCTGCAGCTGAACAACGACCTGTGGCAGGCGATGGATAACAACGAGCTGCGGCTGTTCTATCAACCTAAATATTGCGCACCGAGCGGGCCAATCATTGGTTTTGAGGCATTGCTGCGCTGGCAGCACCCAACGCGCGGATTACTGTCACCGGACAAATTCCTGCCGATGGCGGAGAAGACCGGGATGATCATCAATATCGGTAACTGGGTGATCAATGAAGCCTGCCGCCAGCTGCACACCTGGCATTTGCAGGGCCATCCGCACTGGTCAGTGGCGGTAAACCTGTCGGCGTTGCAGTTTGAACAAAGCAATCTGGTCGAAACCGTCACGCTGGCGTTGTCGCAGCATCAGATTCCGGCCGAGTTACTCACGCTGGAGGTGACCGAAACCACCGCGATGCGCGACCCCGAGGAGAGCGTCCGTATCCTGACTGAGCTGACCAACATGGGGGTGAAAGCCTCGATTGATGATTTCGGCACCGGTTACTCCAGCCTGTTATATCTCAAGCGGTTACCGGCCAGTGAACTGAAAATCGACCGCGCCTTCGTTAATGAGCTACAGGCAAAATCAGAAGATGCTACCATCGTCTCGGCGATCGTGGCGCTGGCGCAATCGCTGGATTTGAAAGTGGTGGCCGAAGGGGTAGAAACCGAGGGACAACAGGCGTTTCTGACCGGATTGGGTTGTAATACGCTGCAGGGATATCTGTTGGGCAAGCCGGTACCACCAGAACGCATTGGCGAACTACCCGAGTTTGTTACCCCGGCAGCGGAACTGGAAGCAACCGCGAAGTAAGTTTTTATGAATATGTAGCGACGGAGATTCGGGTGGCGAAATATCAGCAGCTGGTTGATCAACTGCGGGAACAAATTGAAGCCAACATCTGGCAGCCGGGGGAAAAACTACCGTCGTTGCGTCAGCAGGCCGATCAATCCGGCCTCAGCCTGATGACGGTGATGCACGCTTACGAAGTGCTGGAAAGCCAGGGCTGGATTCTGTCGAAACCGCAGTCCGGCTACTATATCGCGCCACGTGCGGCGGCTCCGCGCCCGCGTCTGCCCACGCAAACCGTGGCCCGTCCGGAGCAGACCGACACCAACAGTTTCGTGTTTGATGTGCTACAAGCCACGCGCGATCCGGCCATTATGCCGTTTGGCTCTGCCTTTCCCGATCCTGAGCTGTTTCCGCAACGTCAGCTGATGCGTTCGCTGGTTAAAGTCTCGCATAACCTGAAACCGACCGATGCCCTCAACAACCTGCCGCCGGGTAACGCTGATTTGCGCAAAATCCTTGCCCAGCGCTATGCGCAGCAGGGCATAACCATCTCGCCGGATGATATCGTGATCACCAACGGCGCGATGGAGGCGCTCAACCTGAGCTTACAGGCGGTGACCGAGCCTGGCGACTGGGTGGTGATTGAGAACCCCTCGTTCTATGGCGCGTTGCAGGCGATTGAGCGCCTGAAACTGAATGCGATTGCCGTCGCCAGCGACGTAGAGCAGGGGATTGATTTTGGTGAGCTGGAACAGGCGCTACAGCGCTGGCCGGTAAAAGCCTGCTGGCTGATGACCAACCGGCAAAATCCACTCGGGTTTACCTTAAGTCATGCGCGCAAGGAGCAGCTGGTCACGCTGCTGGAGCGCTATGGCGTGGCGCTGATTGAAGATGATGTGTACAGCGAACTGTGGATTGGTGACGAAAAGCCGCTACCGGCGAAAGCCTTTGATCGTAACGGCGACGTGCTGCATTGCGGCAGCTTTTCCAAAAATCTGGTGGCGGGTTTTCGCATTGGCTGGGTGGCGGCGGGAAGACATGCCCAGCGTGTCCAGCGTATCCAGCTGATGAGTACGCTTTCCACCAGCGCACCGATGCAGCTGGCACTGGCGGATTTCCTCTCCACCCGCAGCTACGACAGCCATCTGAAGCGACTGCGGCAGACGCTGGCGAAACGCAAACAGCTGGCGCGCGCGGCGCTACAGCAGGTGCTGCCTGCCGAGGCCAGCATCAGCGATACCCCAGGAGGTTACTTTTTATGGGTCGCCTTACCTGCCGGGATCAATACCACGCAGCTGTATCATCTGGCGTTAAAAGAAGGGATCAGCATCGCGCCGGGGCAGTTGTTTTCCAGCAGTGAAGATTTTCGCCACTGCTTCCGCTTCAATACCGCCTGGCCGTGGGATGCGCGCGCAGAAGCGGCGGTGGAGAAATTAGGACAATTAATCAAAATGTTACACCCGTAGCGGCGCGATTTATCGCGCAATTATGTGCCCGGTGCAGGAAAAACCCGCGCGATAAATCGCGCCGCTACATGGGTGTGGGATTTACACCTGGGCGGCTTGCTGGTGTCCCCAGGTCAGGTAATACACGTCGTAAAAATCGACCTCACCTTTTTGCTGCATCAGGCGATGAATGCCGCTGCGCACCCGATCCGGTGTGCCGGGGTTATCCAGAATCTTCGAGATACCCTGCTGCGAGACCGGCTGAATGTAATACCACTCACCGTTGTAACAAACGCGCAGATCCAGCGCATCAATATCCTCGAAACGATACTTTGGATTGATATCCAGCAGCATCAGAAAGCTCATCACCAGCACAAACGCGGTGGCGAACCAGAAGGCCGGCCAGCCGAGCATCTCGGTGGAAAAAATCAATGCGACGCACAGCGCGTAGCACAGGTACATCACTCCCCATAGCCCCGGATGGGTTTTCAGAAACGAAAAGCTAAAACGCGGCCGATTATCGCGGCGTTCTTCACGGTTCAGGGTAGCGATTTCATCAATCAGGATTTGTTTTATGGCGTCCATTGTTCACCTCTCTTTCACTGCCTGCCAGTAAAGCATGTAACAGTGAAGAGTTGCAGACACAGATCAGTGCAGTTTTTTTATAACAGTTGCGTGGAAAATCGCCCTTCACCCGCGGTTGCACTCAAAATGTTAAAGAGGTTAATCATTAATTTGGCTTTAGTTAGCAAAATCATGCTTTTATGTGAATTTTGCGGGCCTGAGCACATTGTATTGTCATGCGATTTTGCCACACTTATAGCATGTGGCTAACCGGAGAAAGAGTATGACTGTCTACCCATCCAGCCTGCTGTTACTGATGTCTTTCGCCGCTGGCACCTTTTCCGCAGGGGCTTCCAGTAACCCGCAGCATCTGATGTTATCGATCCCGTCCGGCGGTGTGCCGAACAACCCACTGCCGCTGATCATCTGGCCGGGCATCGCACCCGATGATGACGACGATGAAAATCAGGATACCGCCGCCTGGTTTGAAAAAACCTTTACCGATAACGGCTGGCCCGCCGCCTGGCGTTATCCGATCTTCCCTTATACCCATTACCACCCGAACACCCATGAAGTGCTGGGTATCGCGGCGGGTTGGGCGGAAGTGTTATTTGGCGGTGACAGTGGCCGTATGGTGACGCTACGCGAAGGCGATGCGGTGCTGGTTCCGGCGGGTGTCGGCCATAAACAGGTCCACGCCAGTGAGGATTTTATGGTGGTTGGCGCCTATCCTGAAGGTATGTCGCCGGAAACGCTGCGCGATGAACCGCGCTTTTTGCGGACTTCTCAGGCGCAGATTCAGCGCGTACCGATGCCACAGCGCGATCCTTTCACCGGCAGAGAGGGGGCAATGACAGATATCTGGTTACCGGTCGCGCAACAGTTTTTGCACCAATAAGGTGCGTTGCACCGCTATCCGGCGTTAACTCACTGATAAGGTGCGCATGCGGCAAAGGGCGCGTGCGCCTGGCACAGTTTGTGCAGCAGTGGAATCAGGTCCTCTGATAAGCGCCGGGTAAATCATGAAAGAAAGCTACCAGATAGCATCACACTTCTATGATGAGATGTTGCTGAGCGACGGCCAACACCGCGCTCACTATCAGCACTACTGGGAATGGTTGCAAGCGGCGGACAAAGAGGCAGTGGCGCGTAAACGCGAGGAAGCGGAACTTTTGTTTCATCGCGTTGGCATCACTTTCAATGTCTATGGCGAAGACGGCGGCGCAGAGCGCCTGATTCCGTTCGATAGCGTGCCGCGTATTATTCCTGCCAGCGAATGGGCGATGCTCGATCGCGGTATCCGACAACGTGTACAAGCCCTCAATGCCTTCCTGCATGATATCTACCACCAACAGCACATCCTGAAAGCGGGCATCATTCCGGCCGAGCAGGTACTGGTCAACGATCAATACCAACCCTGCATGCAGGGCGTTGATCTGCATCGCAATATCTATGCGCATATCGTCGGCGTGGATATGGTACGTAACAATGATGGCGAGTATTACGTGCTGGAGGATAACCTGCGCACCCCGTCTGGCGTTTCCTATATGCTGGAGAACCGTAAGATGATGATGCGTCTCTACCCGGAGTTGTTTGCTGAGCAGCATGTGGCACCGGTGGAGCGTTATCCGTCGCACCTGTTGCAGACGCTGCGCGAAAGCTCGCCGGTGAACGATCCGGTGGTGGTGGTGCTGACGCCAGGCCGCTTTAACAGCGCCTATTTTGAACACAGTTTCCTCGCGCAGCAGATGGGTGTGGAGCTGGTGGAAAGCGCGGACCTGTTCGTTAAAGATGGCGCAGTGATGATGCGCACCACCGCCGGACCCTGCAAGGTGGATGTGATCTATCGCCGCGTTGATGATGCCTTCCTCGATCCGCTGGCGTTCCGCCCGGATTCGATGCTCGGCGTACCCGGCCTGCTGTCGGTGTATCGTGCCGGGAATGTGGTGCTGGCGAATGCCATCGGCACCGGGGTAGCCGATGACAAATCGATCTACCCTTATGTGCCGGATATGATCCGCTTTTACCTCGATGAAGATCCGATCCTCAACAACGTTCCTACCTGGCAGTGTCGCAACCCGAAAGATCTCACCTACGTGCTGGCGAACCTCGACAAGATGGTGGTGAAGGAAGTGCACGGTGCGGGGGGCTACGGCATGTTGATTGGCCCGGTTGCCAGCCAGCAGGAACTGAACGATTTCCGCGATCGTTTACAGGCACGGCCAGATAACTACATCGCGCAAAACACCCTGTCGCTCTCCACCTGTCCGACTTTTATCGATAACGGTCTCGCGCCGCGTCATATCGACCTGCGTCCGTTTGCTCTGTGCGGGGCGGACATTCGTCTGGTGCCGGGTGGCCTGACCCGCGTGGCGCTGACGGAAGGCTCACTGGTGGTGAACTCGTCGCAGGGCGGCGGTACTAAGGACACCTGGGTTCTGGAGGATGATGAATCATGCTAAGCCGCACGGCCAGTGGCCTCTATTGGATGGCGCGCTATCTGGAGCGCGCGGAACAACTTGCCCGGGTGCTGGATGTGACCAACCGGCTGTCGCTGATGCCGGTGCGCAACAGCCACGGTGATGAGCTGCTGTTACCGCTCAACCTCACCGGCACGCGTCAGCTGTTTGAAACCCTGAACGGGCGTTTCACCATGCCCCAGCTGTTCAACTTCTTTGCCCTCGACGATCGCAATCCCAGCAGCATTTTCAGCTGCTGGCAGTCGGCGTGGAACAATGCCCACGCGGTGCGCGGCAGCCTCTCTTCGGAAGTGTGGGAGAGCATCAACTCCACCTGGATTGAGATGCGCAAAATGCGCCGTCGCGGCATTACCAGCGCCAATGCCGACAGCTTTTTCGACTGGGTCAAGGAGCGCTGCCACCTGTTTCGCGGCGCGATGTTTGGCACCCTGCTGCGCGGCGACGCCATGAGTTTTATCCGCCTCGGCACCCTGATGGAACGTGCCGACGGCAGTGCTCGTCTGCTGAGTGTCAATCAGCAATTGCTGGAGCAGCACCCCGATTCGGTGCGTGAATATTACTGTCTCGACACCCTGCTGCGTGCGGTGTCCGCGCGCGAGGCCTACAACGCGATCTTCAAACAACAGCTGATGCCGGATCTGGTCAACGAGATGCTGATCCTGCGCAGTGAAAGCCCGCGATCGTTGCATTCCTGCATCGAAGAGATCGCCAACCAACTGGAGCAGATCGGCAGCAGCGGTGAGGATCGTCCGCGCTACCTCGCCACCGTGCTGCTGGCTGAGATGCGCTTCAGTACCTGGGAGAGCCTGACGCGCTGCGGCCTTAACACCTGGCTGAATCATTTCCTGGAAGACATTAATCAATTGGCTGACAGCATCAATCAAACCTATCTGGAGGCGAAATGAGACTGAACATCGAGCATAAAACCTGGTATGCCTGGGAGCATCAGGTCAAACTCAGCACCGAGTATCTGCGCCTGACACCGCAAAACTCGGTGCATCAGCAAATTCTGTCGTGGGAACTGGCGCTGCCATGCGAAGCCACGCGCACCGTTGATGCTTACGGCAACGTGATGCACGTCCTGACGCTGGATACCCCGCATCAGATGCTGGAGATCACCGCGCGCGGGGTGGTGGATATCCTCGATGATGGGGAGATGGCTGCCGATCCTGAATCCAGCCTGTCGCCGCTGATTTTCCTGCGCGGCACGCCGCTGACCCAGCCCGACAGCGCGATTCGCGATTTTGCCCTGCGTTACTGGCGACCGGAAGCGCCACTTGCCAGCCTGGAAAAACTGATGGGCGAACTGCTGCTGAAAATGCCTTACCGCCCCGGCAGCACCCAGGTGAGTGATACCGCCGCGAAAGTATTTGCCGCCGGCTCCGGCGTTTGCCAGGATCACAGCCATGTGTTTCTTGCCTGCTGTCGCAGTCTGGGGATTCCGGCGCGTTATGTCAGCGGTTATCTCTATACTGACAATGTCGAACACGTTGCCACTCATGCCTGGGTTGAAGCCTGGCTGGATGGCAGTTGGCACAGCTTTGATATCACCAACAATACCCGCAGTACGCGGCAGCATTTGCGGCTGGCGGTGGGCGTGGATTATCTCGATGCCTGTCCGGTACGCGGTATGCGGCTGGGTGGTGGGGGTGAAGATATGCTGGCGGTGGCCGCGGTGCAACAGGTGCACTCGCAGCAGTAATTTTCTTTGCAGGCGTGACTATGACTTATTGTGTGGCAATGCGTTTATCATCAGGGATGATTTTTGTTTCCGACTCCCGCACCAATGCGGGTGTTGACCATATTTCGTCGTTTCGTAAGTTGCATGTGTTTCAGGTGGATGATGAACGCACGCTGGTGCTGCAAAGCGCTGGCAACCTCGCCACCACGCAAAGCGTGATGAGCCTGCTACGACGCGGTTGTGATGACAACGACCAGCCCAATTTGCTGAACGGGAAATCGCTGTATGACATTGCGCTGCTGGTGGGGGAAATGCTGCGCGACGTGATCAAGCGCGATGGTGAAGAGTTTGGCGGCACGTTGCTGCTCGGCGGCCAGATCCGCGGTGAGGAGCCGCGGTTGTTCCAGATCTATCCGCAGGGCAATTTTATTGAGGCCAGCGTCGATACGCCGTATTTCCAGATTGGCGAAAGCAAATATGGCAAACCGATTATTGACCGCGTGCTGCGTTATGAAACCCCGCTCAGCCAGGCGATGCAGTGCGCGCTGATTTCGATGGATTCTACGCTGGCGAGTAATATCTCGGTGGGGCTGCCGCTGGACGTGATGATTTATCACAGCGACAGTTTTAGCGATAACGAGCAATACCATATCACCGATCAGCACCCGTATTTTTCCCAGATCCGTCAGCTGTGGAGTAAAGGGCTGCTGAGCGTCTTCTCCCAGTTACCGCCCCTGAAATTGTAATTCCTCCCTGGTGCGCATGAATGCGCACCCTACGTCATTGATAAATTGCAATATTTGTAGGGTCGGCATTTATGCCGACCTGGCCTGAATCCGCACCGCTCCCTCTTGGTCATAAATCTGAAAACAACCCGTTTTACCTTCGGGGCGATAACCGCCCCCGATAAGAAGGTGAACGATGTTTTCTGTTGATCAGGTTCTCAATACTTACTGGCCGGCATACCAGGCAGCAGGCTGGCAAAAACGCCTGCTGAAATGGGCGCTGCGTGAAAACGAATTTCAGCAATTCGCTGCCCGCTATCGCCACCTGCAAGGGGTGGATATGGTGGAGCAGGTGCTGGAGCACCTGGATGTACGTTGTGACCTCAGCGAGCGCGATCTGGAGCAGATCCCCACCCACGGACCGGTGGTGATCATGGCCAACCATCCGCTCGGCGCGCTGGATGGCCTGGCGCTGCTGGCAGCGGTTTCACAGGTGCGGCGCGACGTGAAAATCGTCGCCAACCGTATGCTGATGATGCTGGAGCCGCTGAATAATCTGATGTTGCCGGTGGATAACATGGGCAACCGCACCAACCGTGAGCAGCTGACACGCATGCAGCAGCATCTCGACAACCAGGGGGCGTTGATTATCTTCCCGGCAGGCGAAGTATCACGCATGACCAGTGGTGGCGTGCGCGATCGTCGCTGGCATCATAGCTTCCTGCGTCTCGCTGCGCGTGCACGTGCGCCACTGGTGCCGGTGCACGTAGTGGGGCGCAACAGCATGGCATTTTATGCGGCCACCCATATTGCCCCGCCGCTGGCGTTGCTGATGCTGGTGCGTGAAATGTTCCGCCAGCGCGGATCGCGCATCAAGCTGCATATTGGCGAACAAATCCCCTTTGCTCACTGGCACGATGGCCATACGCCAGGCAAAGAGCTGGCGAAGCGGCTGCGCAAGCATCTGTATCGTATTGGTCAGGGCCGACGTGGTTTATTCCAGACTGAAGCGGCGATTGCGCGCCCGGAAGATCGCGCCGAGTTGAAAAAAGCGTTGCTGGAGAGTGAACAGCTGGGCACTTTACCGGATGGCAAGCAGATCTACCTGTGGCGGCGTAATGGTGCCAGCTGGGTGCCGTTGCTGCGCGAGTTGGGGCGTCTGCGTGAAATTGCTTTCCGCGCCGTAGGTGAGGGCAGTGGCAGACGTCGCGATCTGGATAAGTACGATGATGATTATTACCACCTGATTCTGTGGGATGACGCACAGCTGGAGATTGTTGGCGCGTACCGTTTTATCCCGGGTGCGGAGCAACTGGAACGACGCGGTCTGGAAGGGATCTACAGCGATAGCCTGTTCCATTATGACGAACGGATGCTGCCGATTATCCGCCAGGGGCTGGAGTTGGGACGCAGCTTTATCCAACCGGCTTACTGGGGCAAACGCGGACTGGATTACCTGTGGATGGGCATTGGTGCCTATATCGCCCGTTACCCGGAAACCCGTTATCTGTTTGGCCCGGTGTCGATCTCCGGCGGTATGCCGCTGGCCGCTCGCGATCTGCTGGTGGCGTTTTATCGCCTCTATTTCCCCACCGAGCTACCGCTGGCAACGTCACGTCGCCCTTATCCGGCTTCGCTACCGGAAGTGCTGGCGCAGTTCACCGGCGACAATTATCAGGAAGATTTACGCCGTCTGAAGCATTTGCTCGCCAACCTCGGTTCAGCCATCCCGACCCTGTACAAACAATATTCCGAGCTGTGTGAACCGGGTGGAGTGCAGTTTATTGATTTTGGTAGCGATCCCGATTTCAACAACTGTATCGATGGGCTGGTGCTGGTGGACCTGACGCGCGTCAAAGCTGCCCGTTACGAGCGATATATCGCGATGCATCTGGCAGAGGCCGGCACAGAAACGTAAGGCGGGTGTGACGTCGTTATCAGGTTGATGCGATTGGGCTGGCACTTGTCTTGTGGCAGCCCTAATATGCATCTGAGTTGGTTGTTATTTGACCGAAAGTGGATGTGTTTATCGTATCAAAGGAGATTCATGGATGAGTAAACGGAGCGATATTGTCGATGGTCGTCAAGCCTCAGGATTGAAGTACGGACTTATTTACACGGATGTTCTTGGTTGGGTTGATCTCGGCCATGCGCAGGGTACTGATATCAAGATTTTGATGAATGAAATAAACTATGGAGAATCCTGTAGTCAGGATTATTACAACATCACCTATTCGCAATCGATGGTAGACCCGTTAAAAAAAATTAAAACTGGTCAGTACATCAAGTGGCGTATCAAGCGCGGCCGACCATATCATGAACGTCAGAGTATCGCTCTTGCAATGATGATGACCGTAGCGCAGAAATTTGAAGCCTTTCAACAGGCATTTCCTTTTAACTTACTGACGGATAGCGGATTTAGTGGTGAGGATTTGGTATCTGATTTATTAGGTTTTTATCGGGCAATATCTGTATCAAATCCTTACCCGTTGTTGCATCCAGTGAGTAAAGAAGAAGCGCTCAGACGATGGGATTTCTATGGTCCCATTGGTAAGTATAAGAATGAGACGTTTTTGCCAATTCTTTTCCCTGACCCTCTCATGTTTCCCAATGCCAAGCCGTATAAAAGCCAATTGCCGAGTTTTATGAAGACTGTCACGCCTTATAATGATTTCCAATCTGGAAACGTTGCTATTTTCTGTCGGGATGGTTCCTTCATTGATGCAGCAAAAAGTGGAAACTCAGGATTATGAAAAAAAAAGTGCAGCTCCTTTGTGGAAGCGTAGCTGTTTTGACGTTGGTCCTTGTTATCTGCTGGCCAATAATAAAGTTAGAGTTTGCCGGTAGCGCACAATATACCCAACAGGACGAGAGAGCTTATGAATTTTATACCCCCGATATACTGAAAAAAATGCCACGCATTACCAACCGCTATGATTTTAATTTCGCGAATATTACTGGTCAGGCATCGCATGTGTATGCAGTGCACTTTTATGATATTCAGGATACCAGCAAAATTGATGCGTATTTGATAGAGAATCAATATCAGCGGCAGGAGAGTTGTGACATTGATGCCGTTTGCTGGCGCGGGAAGAACCCGAATGAAGTTATTACGGTTGGACTGCTCTCACACCCAGAAAGCGTAACCGTACAACTTGTTAAAACTTTCTAAAGATCACGTCGTGATGTCACGGGGCTGTCATCTGATTGTCGTAGGGTCTACGGCGTATTGTCAGAGAAAGGCCAGAATTGATGGCGGCGATAACCCTTCGCGGGCTGTGCAAATCCTTTGCTGCACAGCCTGTCCTGCAAGATATCTCCATGCATATTGCGCAGGGAGAATTTATTGCCGTGCTTGGCCCTTCCGGCTGCGGCAAAACCACCTTATTACGTTTGCTCGCGGGTTTTGAAACCGCTGATGCGGGTGAGATCCATGTGGGCGATCGCTGCTTTGCGGCTCCCGGCCTGCATCTGCCGCCCGAAGATCGTCAGCTGGGCGTGGTGTTCCAGAGCTATGCGCTGTGGCCGCATATGACAGTGGCGGAAAACGTGGCCTACAGCCTGAAAGTCAACGGTGTGGCGCGGGCGGAACGCGAACAGCGCACCGGCCAGGCACTGGCGCTGGTTGGCTTGCAACCCTTCGCTGATCGTCGTCCGGCTGACCTCTCCGGTGGTCAGCGGCAGCGCGTGGCGCTGGCACGCTGTCTGGTGGCGCAGCCCACCCTGGTGCTGCTGGATGAACCGCTCGCCAACCTTGATGTTCATCTGCGCGCCACCATGGAAGACGAGTTTCGCCGCTTCCATCATCACAGCCATGCCACCCTGCTGTATATCACCCACGATCAACATGAAGCGATGGCGCTGGCCGATCGTATCGTGGTGATGGATGGCGGTCGGGTGATGCAGTTCGCCACGCCACAAACCCTGTGGCGTGAACCGGCCAATGCGATGGTCGCCACCTTTATCGACGATGGCAAAGTGCTGGCGGTGAGCGACATCGAGCCGCTCGGTGACGGGCGGGCGTTCGCCACGCTCTGCGGCCAGCGCGTGTCGCTGCGCTGTGCACCCCAGCAGCAACCGTGCCCGCAGGGCAAAGCCAGTTTTCATGCTGCGGATTTTCGCCTTGCCCAGCCGGGCGAGCCCCAGTTTGCCGCACGCGTACAGCGTGTGATTTATCGTGGCGGCCACCACCAGCTCAACCTGATGCCTCTGGATATGCCCGAGAGCAGCCTGACGCTGATGCTGGCGGATGGCCCGGTACCCGTTGCTGATGCCACGATCGGCGTGGCATTGCGTGACGGCTGGATTCTTCCTTCATAACAACTCATGGAAAAGGCTATGCGCACTTCGTTGAATGTTTTGCTGTTATCCAGTGGATTACTGCTTTCCGCCGTCAGCCATGCCGATGCAACGCCGTCGGGCAAGCTGGTGGTGTATACCTCACAAGCGCCGGAAATTGCGCAACAAACCATTGATGCCTTCAAAGCGGCTTATCCCAACATTGAGGTGGAGTGGACACGTAACGGCACCACGCAACTGATGAATGTGCTGCGCACGGAAATGATGAGCGGCGAGGCGAAGCCGGATGTCCTGCTGATCGCCGATGCCATCAACCTCGGGGCGCTGAAAAAAGAGAACCAGCTTTACAGCTACCAGGATGCGCCGGTCAGCCATATCAATCCTTCGTTCTACGACAAAGACAAAACCTTCTTTGGCACCAAAATTATCTCCACGGTGATCGCCTATAACACCCAGCATGCCAAACCGATCGACAGCTGGAATGCGCTGGCCGTGGAAGCCAATAAAGGCCAGATCGCCATGCCCAGCCCGCTCTATTCCGGCGCGGCGTTATATAAGCTGCATACCGACATCAACACGCCGGATATCGGCTGGAACTTCTACAAAAAACTGGCAGCGATAGGCGTTGCACCGCAAGGTGGTAATGGTCCGGCACTGAAAGCCGTTGCCAGTGGTCTGGATAAATACGGGGTGATCACCGATGCCGACGTGATCCTGGCGAAGAAGAAAGGATCACCGGTTGATCTGGTCTATCCGAAAGAGGGCGTTTCTTACGTCACCGAGCCAGTGGCGATCATGAAGACGGTACACAACCTGCCCGCGGCTAAGGCTTTTGTGAACTTTATCCTGTCGGAGCAGGGGCAGAAGTTAGTGGTGGAGCAGGGGAACCGCCCGGTTGACGATCGCGTGTCGGCCCCGGCAGGCTTTACGCCGATCAGCCAGATCAAGCTACTGACACCCGACGTGGCGAAAGCCATTAACGACGATGCTGAGGTGCGCGACCAGTTCACCCAGCTGTTCGGCGGCTGATGATGAGCGTGCTGAGCAACGAATGGCTCAGCCGCGCACGCAGCAGCCAGCGCTGGCGGCTGCGTAGCGAAGGGGTGATTCTGGCGCTGATGGTGCTGCTGATTGCGTCATTGTCGGTGGCTCCGTTGCTGCGCCTGGTGTGGACCGCCATCGCGCCGCAGGGGGTGCCGGATATGGCGCGACTGCTGCGTTTGCTCGCCAGCGAACGCGTGCTGATCGCCACCGGCAACACCCTGCTGATTGCCCTCAGCTCAACCGCCATTTCCCTGTTGCTCGGCACTTTTGCCGCCTGGCTGGTGGCACTGACCGATTTGCGGGCGAAAACCGCCTGGGTCTTTGCCTTTATCCTGCCGCTGATGATCCCGCCGCAGGTCACGGCGCTGGCGTGGTTGCAGGCGTTAGCGCCCTCCAGCCCGCTGGCGCTATTGTTTGCCCGGCTGGGATTACCGTGGTTTGCGCCTGGCGAGCAGCCGCTCTATTCCATGACGGGTATTGTGTTGCTGCTCGGTATGCACAATGCGCCGCTGGTGTTTCTGACCGTGCGCGCCGGGTTGCGTCGGTTGCCAGCCGATTTGGTTGAAGCGGCACAGGTCAGCGGAGCATCGCGCTGGCGGGTGCTTTTCACCATTATTCTGCCGTTAGCGCGCCCGGCAATTTTTGCCGGTGCGGCGCTCACCTTTGTGGCGGCGGCCGGTAATTTCGGTATCCAGGCGATGTTGGGTATACCGGCCCGCGTGCCCACCCTGATTACTCTGGTGTACCAGCAGTTGAACGGCATCGGCCCGACTGCACTGCCCAATACCGCCGTGTATGCGCTGCTGATCGCCCTGATCACCCTGGCAGGAATGGGGGTCAGCGCCTGGCTTGGTGGTCGTCATGATGTGCGTGTCAGCGGTGCGCCGCGCCTGTGGCAGCAATCCCTGGGCCGCGCGCGCGCGCTGGCGGCGGCGCTGGCCTGGCTGTGGATGGCGCTGACATTATTACTTCCGGTTAGTGCGTTGCTGATAACCGCGCTGACCCACGGTTATGGCCAGGCATTGACCTGGCAAACCCTGACGCTGGAAAACTTCCGCGCTGCCTTGTGGGGCTATCCGGCGGTGCGTCAGGCATTTCTGACCAGCCTCGGCCTCACCACCTTGTCCGCCATCATCCTGACGCTGACCGCGCTGTTTCTGGCTTATTTCCTTAGCTGGCGGCGCACGCGACTGGTGCGGGGGTTGTGGCTGGCGAGTGAACTGACCTATGCATTGCCGGGCATTGTCACGGGGGTGGCGGCGTTGTTGTTTTTCCTGCGTCCGCTGCCACTGGTCAATGTGTCGCTGTATGGCACGGTGTGGATCATCCTCGCCGCTTATCTGGCCAATTTTCTCGCCCTGGTGCTACGCCCGACGCTGGCTGGTTTCGCCCAGCTGGAACCGGCGCTGGATGAAGCGGCGCGGCTGTGCGGTGCCGGTTTTCTGCGCCGCATGCGCGACATTTTATTGCCGCTGGCGGCTCCGTCGGCGCTGGCGGGGACGGTGCTGGTGTTCCTCACCGCGCTGAATGAAATCCAGGTATCGGTGCTGCTGGTGACGTCCCAGACGCAAACCATCGGCCCCACCATCGTCTTTCTCGATGAAGGGGGATCGGCCTCGCTGGCAGCGGCAGTCGGCTGTCTGATGATTGTGGTGGTTTGTCTGCTGATGGCGCTGGCCACCCGGCTGACGCGGCGTCTGCCGCAGGGGGTATTACCGTGGCAAACGTGACGGCAACAGACTTCACTGCCGTCACCCCGCGCTTTTTATTGATCATCGTCAACGAAGCATAATTCATTAAGTATCCCACTGAACGTTTTCTCGCCACAGCCGATAACCAAAGCACCAACTTTTGCCTGTTAGCTGATAGCGCTTGTCAACGCTGCGTATTTGCTATTAAGTCTTCAGAGCAATTAAGAATTTTCCTGGGATGCCAGGTGACACCAGGCCAGCAATAGGCAAATAACAATGGATAATAATTCTGACGGCATGTATCGGCTGCTTGTGCAGAGCGTGCTTGATTACGCAATTTTAATGCTCAAACCCGATGGTACGGTGGCGAGCTGGAACGCCGGTGCGCAACGCGCCAAAAACTACACCGCTGAAGAAATCATCGGCAAGAATTTCGCGCTATTTTACAGCGAGGATGACCGCAAAAACGGCGCACCGCATCGTGCTTTAGCCACCGCCACGGCCACCGGGCGTTTCGAGACTGAAGGCTGGCGCTACCGCAAAGATGGCAGCGCTTTCTGGGCGCATGTGATTATTGATGCCGTGCGCGATGAATATGGTGAGCTGCTCGGTTTTGCCAAAATTACCCGGGATTGCACCCGGCAGCAGACATTACAGCGTAAACAGCGTGAGCAGGAAGAACGTTTCCGCCTGCTGGTTGAAGGCGTTACTGATTACGCCATCTATATGCTCGATCTGGACGGTAACGTCGAAAACTGGAATGCCGGGGCGCAACGTGCCAAGGGGTATGTCGCTGAAGAGATCGTCGGCCAGAATTTTTCCCGTTTCTACAGCGCCCAGGATCGCCTCAACCACATCCCGGAAAAGAACCTGGGTATTGCCTTTAAAACCGGTCGTTTTGAGGACGAAGGCTGGCGTTATCGCAAAGACGGCAGTGCGTTTTGGGCGCATGTCATTATTGATGCGATACGTGATGATGCCGGGAAGCTGATTGGCTACGCCAAAATTACCCGTGACTGTACCGAGCAGCAGGCACTGCTGCGCGCGCAGCGTGAGCAGGAAAAAACCTTCCGTCTGCTGGTGGAAGGGGTGCGGGATTACGCCATTTATATGCTTGATGTGCATGGGATGGTGGTGAACTGGAATGCCGGTGCGCAACGGGCCAAAGGCTATCGTTCTGAAGAGATTGTCGGCCAGCATTTTTCCGTGTTCTACGGCGCTCAGGAGCGCCAGGCGAAAGCGCCTGATGCCAATCTGGGCATCGCACTGAAAACCGGTCGCTTTGAAGACGAAGGCTGGCGCTACCGTAAAGACGGCTCGGCATTCTGGGCGCATGTGATCATCGATGCCATCCACAATGAAGAAGGGCGTCTGATTGGTTTCGCTAAAATTACCCGCGATATCACCGAACGCCGCGAACACGAGCAGCAACTGCTGCGCGCCCGGGATCTGGCAGAAGCGCAAAGTACCAAAGCCTCTGAGATATCAAAATTCCTCGATAACATCATTAGCAATATTCCGTCCTGCGTGATTGTCGAAGATGCCATCAGCCGCGAGATTCTGATGGTGAATGATAAAGCCGAGCAGCTGTTTGGTATCAATAAGATGCTGATCATGCATAAGCGGCCACATGAATGTATGTCGGCAGAACTGAGCGACTACTTCAACAGCCTGGCGGATATTGCGTTACGCAGCGAAGGCATGCATACCCGGGAACAGCTGCTGCTGACCGCAAGTGGCGAGCGCATTCTGCATACCCGCGCCGCCACCATCGCTGGCAAAGATTTACGTCAGAATTTTGTCATGCTGATTGTGGAGGATGTGACCGATCAGCGTGAAGCCGATGCCCGTATCCACCATATGGCGCATCACGATAACCTGACCAGCCTGCCGAACCGTATTCTGTTCCGCCAGAAACTCAGCGAGGCGTTACGCGCTGAACAGCCTGGCGGCCAGGTCATCGCCACGCTGTGCCTCGATCTGGATAACTTCAAAAACGTCAATGATGCGCTGGGACACCAGATTGGTGACGACCTGTTGCGTACCGTGGCGAAGCGCCTGCGTAATGTCCTGCGCGACCGCGATACCCTGGCCCGTATCGGTGGTGATGAGTTTGCCATCGTGCTACCCAGCGTGCGTAATGCTGACGAAGCCGCGGTGGTGGCGCAGCGTTTGATTGAAGCCATCCGCCCTCCGGTGAATCTGGAAGGACATAATTTGTCGGTGGGTCTGAGCGTGGGTATCGCGCTGAGTTCACCGGCCATCAACACGCCGGAACAGTTGTTGCGTTGTGCCGATATGGCGCTGTACGAAGCCAAGCGCAATGGCCGCAATCGCTGTGAACACTTTACGCTGGAGATGGACGATCTGGCGCGCAGCCGTCGGGTGATCGAAAACGATCTGCGTGAAGCAATCAGTGGCCGTCAGATGAGGCTGTACTATCAACCGATCACCGATGGTGATGAGAAAGGGATCATTGGCTATGAAGCGCTGATGCGCTGGCATCACCCGATCAAAGGATTGATCATGCCGAATGATTTTATTCCGATCGCCGAAGAAACCGGGTTGATTCATCTGCTGGGAGCCTATGCGCTGTATGAAGCCTGCCGCGAAGCGACGAGCTGGGAAGGTGAGCAGTCGGTGTCGGTTAACCTGTCGCCGTTGCAGTTTAAGAACAGCTCGCTGGTGTCAGTGGTGGAAGGGGCGTTACGTGAGTCAGGACTGGCACCGCATCGCCTCGAAGTTGAGATTACCGAATCGGTATTGCTGGATGACACGCTCGGCAATATCCGCATCCTGCAAAGCCTGAAGGCACTGGGGGTGCAGATTGCGCTGGATGACTTCGGGACTGGCTATTCGTCGCTAAGTTATCTGCGATCCTTCCCGTTCGATAAGATCAAAATCGACAAATCGTTTATCAACGATATGGGGGATAGCCGTGAAGCGTTGGCGATTATCCGCGCCATCACCGGCATGAGCCGTAGTCTGGATATTCAGATCACCGCCGAAGGGGTGGAGAGCAGCGAGCAGTTTGCTAAATTGCGCGAGGAAGGTTGTACGCTGTTCCAGGGGTATCTGTTTGGTCGCCCGCAACCTTCGGAACTGCGTCTGAAAACGCTGGATTGATGTGTGCCGTTGTCGGCCCATATAAAAATACGGCCCGCTAATGCGGGCCGCTGCAAACTTATGCACCGTGGCTTTCGGTGTTCATCCGTCCCAGATCTTTGTCGATCAGGAACAGGCCTTCGCCTTTGTTGCCTACCAGCGCCAGTTTATCCAGCACGGTTTTGAACAGTTTCTCTTCTTCATGCTGCTCGGCTACGTACCACTGCAGGAAGTTGAAAGTGGAGTAGTCCTGGGTCGTCATTGCAGCATGCGCCAGCTCATTAATTTTGCTGGTGATCAGTTTTTCATGCTTCAGAGTTTCTTCGAACAGCTCAGCCAGTGAGTTCCAGCTGATCGGCGGTGCCGCGATGCTGCCCAGTACCGGCAGGGCACCGGTGTCGCTCAGGTAATCGAACAGGCGCTGCATATGTTCCATTTCTTCGCGTGAGTGCATCTTCAGGAAGGACGCTGCGCCCTCGTAGCCTTTGTCGCTGCACCAGGCGCTCATTTGCAGATACAGGTTGGCAGAGAAGAATTCCAGATTCAGTTGGTCGTTCAGACGTGCGGTCATTTCAGCGGTTAACATGGCTGATTCCTTTTTAAATTTTTCAGGTGAGTGCGGTGAATTATGCATCAATGTTCACTTTTTTGTGAAGTGATTTTGACAAAAAAAGTGAATTTATCTTATTGATTATAAATGGAATTATTCAGGTTTTTGAATGCGACCGATTATCATTTTTGTCTTCCTTCCAGTGAAGTGTAATGCACTGAATTGGTGCAATAACCTTGCCTTATGGTTGTGCATCCGGGCGGTGATTGATTTTATTTTCAGCAATCTGCTTTCCGCCTGAAAATATTCATTGGCGTAAATAAACAACACGCCGTTTATTTTATGGCGGCGGAAGGATTGATATTCCGTCAGTTTCATTGTTACTGAACATAATTGGCGCTTTCGCAATTAAAGAAAATGCCAGCTGGCATAAATCCTGCTTAGAACTCAGTTCCATATATTGCAACTTGCCGGGTCGAAAATAACGCCAGCAGGAGGGTTTTATGTCAGAAGAAAAAATCATCGCCGCACCTGACCGCGTGACGGCAGGTATTGGCAGTTATATTGCACTGGTGCTGGCCATTCTGTTCTTTTCCGGCCTGTTTTATAAGGTGGACGGCTTCAGCTGGCTGGGCGCGTTTGATTTCACCACCCTGGGCGGCAGCTTCGGCACCATGAAGGAGTCCAGCAATACTTTCCTCGGTTCAGGTGGGCTGAGCGCCAAAGCGGGCTTCCTGTTCGCGCTGTCGCTGGCTCCGACGGTGATGCTGGCGTTGGGTGTGCTGGAAATCTTCACCCATTACGGCGCGATTCGTGCCGCGCATAAGCTGCTGACGCCACTGCTCAAGCCGTTAATGGGGCTGCCGGGACGTTGTGGTCTGGCGTTAATTACCGACCTGCAAAGTACCGATGCCGGCGCGGCGTTAACCAAAGAAATGTATGACCAGCAACAGGTCAGCAAAAAAGATGTGGTGGTGATGAGTGCCTGGCAATATTCCGGGGCCGGTTTGATCAATAACTATTTCGCTATCGGCTCTGCCTTGTTTGCTTCCATGACGGTGCCGATCATTATTCCGCTGGTGTTAATGTTTGTTCTCAAATTCGTCGGTGCGGCCTTTGTCCGTTTCATGTTAAATAGTATTTACAAAAAGGATTTTGCTGATGTCAAATAACGTACAGGCGAAGGTCAATAATAATCCGTTCGATGTTTTTATTGTTGGCGCACGCAAAGGTTTTCATATTGCCATCCACAACCTGATGCCCAATGTGGTGATGGCTTATGTGCTGGCGGAAGTGCTGAATCTGCTCGGCATCATGCAATTTCTTGGGCATGTTTTCGCCCCGGTGATGGGGCTGTTTGGCCTGCCGGGCGAAGCGATTACCGTGTTGCTGACGGCCTGGCTCTCCTCCTCGGCGGGAGTGGGGGTGGCCGTGAGCCTGCTGACCAAAGGCCTGTTAAGCGGCACCGATATCTCTATCCTCGCCCCGGCCATATTCCTGATGGGGGCGCAGTTGCAGTACATGGGGCGTTTGCTGGGTGTGGCCGACGTACCGAAAAAATACTGGCCGCTGCTGATGCTGACCAGCATTATCAATGCAGTGATCGCCATGATTGTAATGCGTTTTTTTGTTTAGGAGCTAACAAGTGTCCAGGGTCTTAGAGCATTACCATTTTTTGCATGAAATCCCGGAACTGGGTTTTCAGGAATTCAAAACCTCGGCCTACATTGCTGATCAGCTGGAACAGGCGGGTATCAACGTCACGCGGGGCATCAACAATACCACCGGTATCGTGGCGGAAATCGATAGCGGTGTACCAGGGCCGGTGCTGGCCTTGCGTGCCGATATGGATGCGCTGGGACATGTGATCGATGGCGTGGCTTGTGCACGTCATACCTGCGGCCACGACGGTCACTCTTCAGTGGTACTGACGGCGGTGCAGGAGCTGTTGCAGGAAGGGGCGATTAAGAAAGGGCGTCTGAAAATCCTGTTCCAGCCAGCCGAAGAACTGGGGGCGGGCGCGCTATCGATGATTGAAGGCGGAGCTATGGATGATGTGGAGATGATCCTCGGCTTCCACGTCCGCCCGCTGGAGGAGTGCCAGGTCGGCCAGGCGACACCTGCGGTGATCTATTCCGCCTGTAGCACGCTGGAAGCGACCATCAAAGGTGTGCCCGCTCACGCGGCGCGCCCACATCTCGGGGTGAATGCGCTGGATGCTGCGGTACAGGCCGTGCAGGCGGTGAACAGCATCCACCTGTCGCCGGGACTGAACTGGAGCGTAAAAGCGACGCGTTTCCTGTGCGATGCCGGTGTCACCAACTCGGTACCGGATGAAGCGCGCGTCGTCTGGGATTTGCGTTCGCAGGAGAACGCACCGATGGATATTCTGAAAGAGAAGGTCACGCAGGCGGTGCTCAACAGCGTGGCGGCACTTGGCGCGACTGCCAGCGTGGTGGTGCTGAAAGAGATGCCTGCGGCGGAGATTCACGAGGAAGCCACTGACATCATCCGCGCGGCGATTGTTGATGTGCTGGGCGAAGAGGGCCTGCTGGGCGCGAAAACCACGCCGGGCAGTGAAGATTTCTTCTATTACCCGGTGAAGTGCCCAACGGTGAAAGCCGGTTTCTGGGGGCTGGGCACTAACCTGGTTCCGGGACTGCACCACCCGGAGATGCGGTTTGAACTTAGCTCGCTGGAAATCGGCGTGAAGATTTTCAAAGCGGCGGTCACGCGCGTACTGGGCTAACGAATGCGTACCCGTCTCTCTTTAAAGAGGGGCGGGTCGTTGCTCCTCCATATCCAGTACCATCTCAACCAGACTGTCGTCGTTATCAATGATAACGACAGGAGCGGGTTGCTGCCTGACAATACGTAAGGCGGTGAGGATGGTGCCGACCGAGACATCTCTGCCGACTTCCCACAGCAGGCGCAGCAGCTTTGAAGCCGTTATCGGCTTCGGGCATCCTTCATGGCGCAGCAGGGCAATGATTTTATTGCGTTCTGTTTCTCTCTGGGGGATCCGATGATGGACCGTTCTGATCCATGCCAGTTCGTCCGGTTTGATCCGCGTTCTGAAGGCCGCCAGCGCGTGATCCATGGTCGCGTCACTGACCTCTTCGCCCACATCTTTTAAGGCCAGATGAATTTGCTCCCAGGTGATGCCGCTATTTTCCAGCTGGCACAGCAGCACCCACAGACGTTTCACCAGCGTTATCTTTCCCCCAGCACCAATCTGGTGCCAGCGCTCGGCTACCCGCGCCCTGTGAGCCGTTGGCTGGGCCAGCGTCAGCGTCAGAGCTTTACGCACCATTGATACACCGATATTGATGTCGGCACCATGCAGCAGCCGCCACAACTCGGGAGTGGTCATTGCCGGTCGTCCGGGACGCTCCAGCAACATCTCCAGCCACTGGCTTCTGGTGTTCATCTGCATATGCACCTCGGGCCAGTTGACGGCAAACCAATCCTTCTGCGCCTGCGAAGGCTGCGTTTTGAACAAGGCCCGTGACTGCCGTACCGTCTGGATACTGACCTTAATGCCTGCATTCTTCAGGGCATTGCGCAGGATGAGTGGGGTCTTCTGCTGATAGCCAGGGAGATCCTGAAGCCTGACCAGCATTGCTGTGATGCTGTCATGATCGCTGATGTGGTGCAGGTTAGCAGCAATCCACGCTGTCTCCTGCGCCACGACCCGCTCCCTGAAAGCGCTCCGGGCCTGGTTGATCAGCGCGATGTCGACGTCTTCGCCGATATTCCACAGGGCGCGTCGGAGCTGAGAAAGCGATAAATCCAGCGGCAGCATGCGTTGCAACCGTTTACAGACATCAGGTTGCCACGGGGGTTGCTGCCACAGCGTTTTGACCAACGCCTGTTTTGTTGCTGGCACCGGTGTTCTGGCGATGGTTAAGGCATTCTCAACCGTCGACATGCCGACCTGCACCTGATTACTGCGCAGGATGGTATGTAGCAATTTGACGGTGAAGCCTTCAATATCCGGCGGGGGAAACAGCAACAGCAATATCTCCACCCGGGAGACCATGCAGCCGATCTTTGGCACTTTGTTCCACCAGACGGCAAAGTCTGCTTGCAAGGCAGCTATGCAGCGATTCACGGGTCGTGGTGGTTTTTTCTTTCTGCTGCGATGCAGGGTGGGGCGTTGCTGGCTTTGTTTGACCGAGGAAATCTTTGCGGCCAGCGGCTTTTGCGGATCAGTGCGCAACACCACCAACGGAGGAACCCCGGAGAGGGTCACGCGGTTCGGAGCAAGGGGCATCAGCATCCCTCCTGCTGGCGTTCAGAACCGGGGTGATAGTCCTGGGCCATATCCAGCGCCATCTCCAGTACCGCTTCTAACTGTGTATCCTTTTCCTGATCATGGGATGCAGACAGCGTAGTGCCTGCGGGATGTCTTCCGGCGGCGCGCAGGATGTGGCTCAGGGTGGAAATACAGACGTCAACGTCCACCTCCCACAGTAAACGTTGCAGCTTTGATTGCGTGAGGTCGGACGGGCATTCCGGCTGGCTGAGTAGCATGATCAGACGCCCCTGAACGCTAATCTGAGGGGGGTGGGAAAGCCCTGCCCAGCGGGTTTTAAACCAGGTCACTTCAGCCTGAGTTAACGTCGTATTGACTGCCGCCATAGCCAGCCCCATCGCTACGTGGCTTGCCGATATCCCTGCACTGCGCAGGGCAAGTTTTAGCTCCCCCGGTGCAATACCTTCAAGTAATAGCGTTCCCAGCCTTCTGACCTGGGTCATGCTACCTGTAGCAGCAAGCGCCTGCCAGCGCTCAACGATCGACTGTATTTGTTGCCGGTTGAGTGTCGCATTGTGGACCGTCCGGTCAGCTGACATTGCATGGCGCACAGCCGAAAAACTCACTTTAACGTTGGCATTTACCAGCAACAGCCACAGCTGTGGTGGCGTTATGATCGGTCGGCCTGCTTTATGCAACAGATTTTCCAGTATATCTCCCCAGGTATCGCCAAAAGTTGTTGACCAGTGAGCATCAAACCATGCCTGTTGTTGTGATGTGACCTGCGTCCTGGCGATGGCCTGGGCGCTTCGAATCATATCGTCACTGATGGCAATCTCGGCCAGCGCCAGCGCCATCTTCAGTTCGACTGATGTCATCGGCAGGCGCTGAAAATCGAGCAGCAGGATCAGCGTGATCAGCTGGTCCATTTTGTGGCGATTACCATCAGCAACCTGTTGCCAGAGCGTTTTGACTCTGTCCACCTGTTCTGTTGTCACCGAAGTGTGCAACAGTGCAAGGGCATGGCATAGCGTGGCAATACAAATATCCTCACCGATATTCAGCAAGGCGCGCCGCATTTCTGACGGTGTCATTTCCGGGCAGCCTTCCTCGCGCAACACCTCCACCAACTGCGCCAGCGCCAGTTTGGTCTCACCGATTTTATGCGAGACTTTTAGCCAGTGGTCATTGAACCATTGCTGATTTTGCGGTGAAACCTCTGCCCGCAGGGTAGCAAGGGCGGTGATGACGGTGGTGATTTTTATATTTATTTTGCATTGATGCAGGGCGGACAGCAGTTGTTTGGCGGTGATGTTTTTAATATCCAATACCTGCAAATCGACCAGCCGAAACAGCAACTTCTCGATCTGGCTCACCTTGCTGCCTTTGCGCGGGAGCGAAGGCCAGTAAGCCAGAATTTGCGCCTGGAGCGCTTGCAGGTCAGCATTACCGCTGTGTGGATAGCGTTTTCTCACCCGGGCCAGGGAAGGACGCAGGGCGCTTTGCTGTACCTGGGCAGTGCTTGCTGTCAGCAGGCTCGATCTGTTCGCGACAGGATTTGATACTGATACGTTCGCAGTGGTCGTTGATGTGATCTGCATAGGCGCTCCGCTGGAGGGGATAGGGGTAAGCGAATTATAGAACCCCGATCCAGCGGTTATCGTCGGGGGTGACATGCTGGTGTCCGGTAAGGGTGTCGTTCATTTCTAACGCCATATCAAGGATGTCATCTAACTCCTTATCTTCCGCGACAAGGAGGGGCTGCCGGGGGGAAGCATCGGGTCGGCTAAAGCCGATGCCATTGAGGGCGTTGATACAGGTTTTGATACAGATATCTTCACCTGCTTCCCACATGATGCGTTGGACTTTTGCCGGGGTTATCTCTTGTAGCACCCGGTTTAGAGCCAGCAAATCACGGATGCGAAACTCCATCATTTTTTCATGATTGATACTGGCCCAGGCTGGCTTGATCCAGCTGAGTTCTTCCGTTGAGGGGGAGGCTTTGACGGCGGCCAGCGCCAGCCCGAGTGCGACATTGCTGACGGAGATATCGGCTCTGTTTAGCGCCTGTTTCACATGTACTGAAGTAATCCCCAGATGTCCATGCTCCAGCAGGATCGTTCCCAGCAGCTTCACCAGGCTCATATTACTTTGGCATAGCCGATTCCAGGCAGCGATAATCACCCGTTCCTGATCCGCCGTCACAATCACATTGGTAGCAGCCCTGGCCCCCCTCATTGCCTGGCGCACCATGGCAAAACTGACCTGTACACCGGCATTACGCAGCATGTTCCATAGCTGTGCTGGCATCATTGGAGGATGCTTACTGTGGCGCAGCAGGTTTTCTATTTTATCCCCGAGGGTGTAACCGGTGAACATTGCGCGGTGGGTATCAAACCACGCCTGTTGTGGTACGGTGATTTTGCTTCTGAAGGCGGCTCTGGCGCTGATCATCATTTCGCGACTCACTTTTACCCCGGCTTTTCCCAGCACGATTTGTAGCTGCCTCACCGTCACGGCCATCTGCTGATATTCGGGCAGGCGCAATAGCATCACCAGCTTGCTCATCAGACAATCTTCTTCAGCGAAGCCATCCCACCAGGTCCTAATCAGCGTCTCGTGCCGGGCGGAGACTTTCACTTTGGCAGCCACTGCCATATCACTCAGCATGCTGGTCGAGACGTTTACGCCAATGTTCAGCAGTGCGCGCCGCATCACGGAAGGTTTCAGATCAGGGCACCCTTCGATGTCCAGCAGGCTTTTAAGCCAGGCCTGCGAACCGGGCTTGTGGCAGGTGTTGTTCCAGTGAGCGTTGATCCACTGCTGTTCCTGCGCTGGCACTTCCACTCTGGCTGTGGCCAGTGCGCTGCTGGCGGTGGTGGTGTTTACCCTGACATTATTTTCCTGCAACACCTCCCGCAGCTCGCGCGCAGTGATCCCCATCAGATCCTGCTGTTCAAACTGAAACAGCAATGCCTCCACCCGGCTGACGATGCTGCCTTGCGCCGGTACTTTTGCCCAGTAAAGCGCAAACCGGGTTTTTAACGCATCCAGACAGGCGTTGCCGTGAATCCTTGTCCGGGTTCTTAACTGAGACATAAACAGACGCTGATGGCTTTGTTTCACCTCGGCCAGGGTTGAGGTCAGCGATGTTTGAGCGGCAGTTCCGGAAATACCGAAGCTGAATGGGGATGTCGTGTCGGTGATAAGCATGGCGATTCCGTTGCAGGGGGATAAAGGATAATTATAGAACCCCGCTTCGTTTCGCTGTGGATAGCGCTCAGTTTCCCCACTCCGCCGAAATATTGTATGCTATGCGGCCTTAATGCTGACTGGATAACCGGAACTGTCGCCAATGTAAAACGTGCGTATCCTGCCGCGATTTGATGCCTTTGCGTCACCGTGGGTTCCGTTTATCCGCCGGAGTTGCTACCGGCCACCCTGATTTATTCGCAGCGCGCGTTTCGTGCGTTGCCCTTTGAGAAGATTTCACTCATGTCTAATGCTCCCTTTTTACAAGAGGTGGCGCGCCGCCGTACCTTCGCGATCATTTCGCACCCGGACGCCGGTAAAACCACTATTACCGAGAAAGTTCTGTTATTCGGACAGGCGATCCAGACTGCGGGTACGGTAAAAGGCCGTGGCTCCAATCAACACGCCAAATCCGACTGGATGGAGATGGAAAAGCAGCGTGGTATCTCCATCACCACCTCGGTGATGCAGTTCCCTTATCGTGACAGCCTGGTTAACCTGCTGGACACCCCCGGCCACGAAGACTTCTCGGAAGATACCTACCGTACCCTGACGGCGGTGGACTGCTGTCTGATGGTGATCGATGCCGCCAAAGGTGTTGAAGATCGTACCCGCAAGTTGATGGAAGTGACCCGTCTGCGCGATACGCCGATCATCACCTTTATGAACAAACTTGACCGTGATATCCGCGATCCGATGGAGCTGCTGGATGAAGTCGAGAACGAGCTGAAGATCGCCTGTGCACCGATCACCTGGCCTATCGGCTGCGGCAAGCTGTTTAAAGGCGTTTATCATCTGTACAACGATGAAACCTACCTGTATCAAACCGGTCAGGGGCACACCATTCAGGAAGTGCGCATCGTCAAAGGGCTGAATAACCCGGATCTCGACAAAGCCGTCGGTGAAGACCTGGCGCAGCAGCTGCGTGATGAGCTGGAGCTGGTGCAGGGCGCATCCAACGAATTTGACCAGGAGCTGTTCCTGGGCGGCGAAATTACCCCGGTATTCTTCGGTACCGCACTGGGTAACTTTGGCGTGGATCATATGCTTGATGGCCTGGTCTCCTGGGCACCGGCACCGATGCCGCGTCAGACCGATACCCGTATCGTCGAAGCCAAAGAAGAGAAGTTCAGCGGCTTTGTATTTAAAATTCAGGCCAATATGGACCCGAAACACCGCGACCGCGTGGCCTTTTTGCGTGTGGTGTCCGGCAAGTATGAAAAGGGCATGAAGCTGCGTCAGGTACGCATCGGTAAAGATGTGGTGATTTCCGACGCGCTGACCTTTATGGCAGGCGACCGTTCGCACGTGGAAGAAGCCTACCCTGGCGATATCATCGGCCTGCATAACCATGGCACCATCCAGATCGGCGACACCTTTACCCAGGGTGAGAACATGAAGTTCACCGGTATCCCGAACTTCGCCCCGGAACTGTTCCGTCGCATTCGCCTGCGCGATCCCCTGAAGCAGAAACAGCTGCTGAAAGGGCTGGTGCAGCTATCGGAAGAAGGTGCAGTGCAGGTATTCCGACCGGTACATAACAACGATCTGATCGTGGGTGCGGTGGGTGTGCTGCAGTTTGATGTGGTGGTGGCACGCCTGAAAAGCGAATACAACGTTGAGGCGATTTACGAATCGGTCAACGTGTCGACCGCGCGTTGGGTTGAGTGCAACGATGTGAAGAAATTCGATGAATTTCAACGCAAAAACGAGATCAACCTTGCGCTGGATGGCGGTGACAACCTCACCTATATCGCCCCGACCATGGTTAACCTCAATATCACTCAGGAACGCTATCCTGACGTGACTTTCCGTAAAACGCGCGAGCATTAATCGTCGTTTTTCCCCAGGGTCTGTGGTTTGCACTGGCCCTGTTTTTCCCTTCCAGACTCCTCTTAAAAACGCTGCTTTTATCGCTTTTTGGCGAGATATCAACCACAAAAACCGGCAAACCCCCTAATCCCGTCTATCATTATCCTGTCGGACGAGAAAAGAGACCCCAGGTTTCATTACGTCCATTAACGCAGCAACGCCGTTTGTTGCTGGCGCATTCGCGGTTGCGAATGGGTTAACTGATAGAAGGATGATATCGATGATTAAGACTAAGATGACCAAAACCCTGGTTGCTGCGCTGGTGGGTTCCGCCCTGATGAGTGGCGCAGCGCTGGCCGATGAATCCCTGGCGCAGAAAGCGCAGGCAACGGCCGACAGCACAGGTGCGAAAATCGATAGTTCTATGAAAAAAGTCGGTGGGTATATGGACGACAGCGGCATCACCGCCAAAGCGAAAGCCGCACTGGTGGATGATGAAGCAATAAAAAGCACGGATATCTCAGTCAAAACGCATCAGGGCGTGGTGACGCTTAGCGGTTTTGTTACCTCGCAGGACCAGGCGGAAAAAGCCGTGGCCGTGGTGCAGAAAATAGAAGGGGTTAAATCCGTCAGTGACAAGCTGCACGTTAAAGACAGCAAAACCGCTTCGCTGAAAGGTTATGCCGGTGATGCGGCAACCACCAGTGAAATCAAAGCTAAACTTTTAGCGGATGACATCGTGCCATCACGTAACGTGAAAGTGGAAACCACTGATGGGGTGGTGCAGTTGTCCGGTACTGTCGCGAATCAGGCACAGTCAGATCGTGCCGAGCAAATCGCGAAAGCCATTGAAGGCGTGAAAAGTGTGAAGAATGACCTGACAGTCAAATCTTAACGCGCCTGCAGCGGGAAGTATGAAGGTATAAGCAGTTCGATTTTCACTATGGTAAGGAGAGGCTTATGTTTCGTTGGGGTATTATCTTTCTGGTGATCGCTTTGATTGCTGCGGCATTAGGATTCGGCGGTCTGGCGGGTACGGCAGCATGGGCAGCTAAAATTGTCTTTATTGTCGGTATTATTCTGTTCCTCATCAGCCTGTTTACCGGGCGTAAACGACCCTGACACTTCGTGTCAACTTTCGCTCTCCCGGCAATATTCTGAAGCGGAGGCCAGTCAGGGCAAAATAATGACTGGTTCTCCGGGTTGCTGGCGGTGGCGATTCTGCGCTTAAGCACCCCTCAGAGAAAGAACCGCTGAGGGACACATCTTGGGTATACGCATCCCCGTCACGTTGGGAACCATCGAGCCGTTAGCGCTCACGCCTTTCAAAGCGAACAAAATTGCCCTGGTCTGCGAAGGTGGCGGACAGCGCGGTATCTTTACCGCCGGTGTGCTGGATGAATTTCAGCGCGCGAACTTCAATCCTTTTCATCTGATGCTGGGCACCTCGGCGGGTGCGCAAAATTTGTCGGCGTTTGTCTGCGCGCAGCCGGGTTATGCACGGCGGGTGATTACCCGTTATACCACCAGCAAACTGTTCTTCGATCCGGTGCGTTTTGTGCGCGGCGGACATTTGATCGACCTCGACTGGCTGGTGGATATCACCAGTCAGGAGTTTCCGCTGGCGATGCATACGGCCGAGGGATTGTTCGCCCAGGGGAACGAGTTTTATATGTGTGCCTGTCGCAGCGACGATTACAGCGCACATTATTTTAATCCCACCCGTTCCAACTGGCTCGATATCATCAAAGCTTCCAGCGCCATTCCGGGTTTTTATCGTAGCGGCGTGGAGATGGAAGGGATCAGTTATCTTGATGGCGGGATCAGTGATGCGATCCCGGTGCGTGAAGCGGCCAGAAGAGGGGCGGATACCGTGGTGGTGATCCGCACGGTGCCGTCACAGATGTCGTACACACCAAAGTGGATCAAGCGTATGGAACGCTGGCTCAGCGACAGCGCCTTGCAACCGATGATCAATATTCTTCATCAGCATGAAGAGAGCTATCGCGACATCCAGCAGTTTATCGAACAGCCGCCCGGCGATTTGCGCATTATTGAAATCTTCCCGCCGAAACCGCTGGCGAGTAATGCGCTGGGTAGCCGGATTGCCTCACTGAATCAGGACTATCATCTGGGGCGGCGATGTGGCCGTTATTTCCTCGCCACACTCGGCCAGTGGCTGAGTGATGCCGAGCCATTTGTGCGGCATACTACCGTGACGCCCCCTGCTGCGGTGGCGAATGCGCCGGATAACCGCGAGGTCAGTACGCCTCCGCTGGCCGGTAATGATGCGGATTATGATGCAGGCTCTCTGGCATGAGATTTATCGATACCCACTGTCATTTCGACTTCCCGCCATTCGTGGATGATGCGCACGCCAGTATCCAGCGCGCTGCGCAGGCAGGGGTAGAACGGATTATTGTGCCGAGCGTGGATGCCAGCCGATTCGCACTTGTCAGCCAGCTGGCGCAGCAGCATGCGGCGCTGTATGCCGCGCTGGGACTGCATCCGATCCAGATCGCCGTGCATCAGGAGGCGCATGTTGATCAACTGGCTGAATGCTTGCGCCAGCCGGATGCAAAACGCGTTGCGCTGGGGGAGATCGGCCTCGATCTGTATATGGCCGATCCGCAGTTCGACAAACAAACCCGTTTGCTGGATGGGCAACTGAAGCTGGCAAAGCAGTATGATCTGCCGGTGATCCTGCATTCGCGTCGTACCCACGATCAGCTGGCGCTGCATCTGCGTCGCCACGATCTGCCGCGGCGTGGCGTGGTGCATGGTTTTGCCGGTAGCCTGCAACAGGCGCAGCGTTTTATTCAACTGGGGTATGCCATTGGCGTTGGCGGCACCATAACTTACGAGCGCGCCAGCAAAACCCGCAACACCATCGCCCAATTGCCTCTCGATTCCCTGCTGCTGGAAACCGATGCGCCCGATATGCCGCTCAGCGGTTATCAGGGGGAACCCAATCGCCCTGAACGTGCGCGTCTGGTCTTTGATGTGCTGTGCCAGTTACGTCACGAACCTGCCGATGTTATCGCCAGCGCGTTGTGGCAGAACAGCCTGCGCGTCTTCCGACTTCCTGACTGAGAGCCTGCGTGTTGGTCTGAATTGACTACATTAATAGGGCGACACTGACACATTTTTCCGGATAAATGTGATAATAGTCACAACGCCTTCTCTGCGCAGTTTTGCGCTGAGGCTGGGTTATTTTGTGATTTTTGTCACTAAATAAATGTATTATCTGCGCAGTTTTCTTTTTTCATGTGACCTGTGATCGAATCTGTTGTCACATGAGTTGTTAGAATTATCACATTCTCTGGCGGGCGTAATCCGTCAGGCTGTTCATTGGAGAGTACCATGACTGATATCACCGCTGCGGCGCAGCGCGCGCTGCAACTGATGGATTTGACCACGCTGAATGATGACGACACCGACGAGAAAGTTATTGCCCTGTGTCATCAGGCGAAATCGCCCGCAGGTAACACCGCCGCGATCTGTATCTATCCCCGTTTTATCCCGGTGGCGCGTAAAGCGTTGCGTGAGCAGGGCACGCCGGAAATCCGTATCGCCACGGTGACCAACTTCCCGCATGGCAACGACGATGTGGATATCGCAGTGGCGGAAACCTGTGCTGCGATAGCTTACGGTGCTGATGAGGTGGACGTGGTGTTCCCGTATCGCGCGCTGATGGCGGGTAACCGTCAGATCGGTTTCGATCTGGTGAAAGCCTGTAAAGAGGTTTGCAAGGTATCCGGTGCGCTGCTGAAAGTGATCATTGAGAGTGGCGAGCTGAAGGATCCTGCGTTGATCCGTACCGCGTCTGAAATTGCTATCGATGCCGGTGCCGACTTTATCAAAACGTCCACCGGTAAGGTGCCGGTTAATGCGACGCCAGAAACCGCAGCGATCATGCTAAGCGTGATCCGCGATAAAGGTATGCAGCAACAGGTGGGCTTTAAACCGGCGGGTGGCGTGCGTAGCGCCGAAGACGCAGCACATTATCTGCAACTGGCCGACGATATTCTTGGGCCGGGCTGGGCTGATGCGCGCCATTTCCGCTTTGGTGCCTCCAGCCTGCTGGCGAGCCTGCTCAACACGCTGGGCCATGCCACTACGGCGAGTAAAGCCGGGTACTGATTATTCATTTCTGCGATTCGTAGCGGCGCGATTTATCGCGCGCTTTTCTGCCGGGGAGGCGACCTTGTTCCTGCCACAAGAAATTATCCGCAAAAAACGCGACGGCCACGAGTTGAGTGAGGCGGAGATTCGCTTCTTTATCAACGGGGTGCGCGATAACAGCGTTTCAGAAGGGCAAATCGCCGCGCTGGCGATGACCATCTGGTTCCACGACATGACGCTGACCGAACGCGTCGCGCTGACCATGGCGATGCGTGATTCCGGTACGGTGCTGAACTGGCAGGCGCTTAACCTGAACGGGCCAATTGTTGATAAACACTCCACCGGCGGCGTGGGTGACGTTACCTCGCTGATGCTGGGTCCGATGATCGCGGCCTGTGGCGGTTACGTGCCGATGATCTCCGGGCGTGGCCTCGGCCACACTGGCGGCACGCTGGATAAACTGGAGGCGATCCCCGGTTTTGACATCTTCCCGAGCGACGATCGTTTTCGCGAGATCATCAAACAAAACGGGGTGGCGATCATCGGCCAGACCAACTCACTGGCACCGGCGGACAAACGTTTTTACGCCACGCGCGATATCACCGCCACTGTTGATTCGATCCCGCTGATCACCGCCTCGATCCTGGCGAAAAAGCTGGCGGAAGGGCTGGATGCGCTGGTGATGGACGTCAAAGTCGGCAGCGGGGCCTTTATGCCTACCTTCGAGGCCTCAGAACAACTGGCGCAGGCGATTGTCGGCGTTGCCAATGGCGCGGGCTGCAAAACCACCGCGCTACTCACCGATATGAATCAGGTGCTGGCTTCCACTGCCGGCAATGCGCTGGAAGTGCGTGAGGCGGTGCAGTTCCTCACTGGCGAAGCCCGCAATCCACGCCTGCTGGAAGTGACGCTGGCGCTATGCAGTGACATGTTGCTCTCCGGTGGACTGGCGGCGAACGATGCCGAAGCCCGGCAACAGCTGCTGCGGGTGCTGGATAACGGCCAGGCGGCAGAGGTCTTTGGTCGCATGGTGGCGGCACAGAAAGGCCCGACCGATTTTATCGCGCGCATCGATAGCTATCTGCCTGCGGCGATGCTGAGCAAAGCGGTGTATGCCGATCATCCGGGGATTGTCAGCGCCATAGATACCCGCGCCCTCGGTATGGCGGTGGTGACGCTCGGCGGCGGTCGTCAGCGCGCCAGTGACAGCATTGATTACAGCGTCGGTCTGAGCGAGATGGCTACCCTCGGTGCGCATGTCGATGTCCAGCGTCCGCTGGCGGTGATCCATGCAGCCTCGGAAGCACAATGGCAGCAGGCGGCGCAGGCGGTGAAAGCGGCCATCACCCTGGGCGATAGCGTCCCGCCGGAAACGCCGGTGGTATATCGCCGCATCAGCGAATAGTTACGCCCGGTGCGTGCCACGCCAGAGCCATTCGGGTATACTGATCTGATCGCTTTTTTTTGACTTGTCATCGCGCAGTTGCGCAGGAGACTTGCATGAAACGTGCTTTTATTATGGTTCTCGACTCCTTCGGGATCGGTTCCAGCAAAGACGCCGCTAAGTTCGGCGATGAAGGATCGGATACGCTCGGCCATATCGCCGAAGCGTGCTTCGAAGGCCGGGCCAATGAAGGCCGCACAGGGCCACTGCACTTACCAAACCTCACCGCGCTGGGGCTGGGCAAAGCCGCTGAACTCTCAACCGGGCGTTTCCCGCCGGGGCTGGATGCCAGCGCGGAAATCATCGGTGCTTATGCCTACGCCAGTGAACTCTCATCAGGTAAAGATACGCCGTCGGGCCACTGGGAAATTGCCGGTGTGCCAGTGTTGTTTGACTGGGGTTACTTCACCGATAAAGAGAACAGCTTTCCGCAGGAACTGCTGGATAAACTGGTACAGCGTGCGGATCTGCCGGGTTATCTCGGCAACTGTCACTCGTCCGGTACGGTGATTCTTGACAAGCTCGGTGAGGAGCATATGAAAACCGGCAAGCCGATTTTCTATACCTCGGCGGATTCGGTGTTCCAGATTGCCTGTCATGAAGAGACTTTCGGTCTCGACCGGCTGTACGCGTTGTGTGAAATCGCCCGGGAAGAACTGACCGAAGGCGGCTACAACATTGGCCGCGTGATTGCGCGTCCGTTTGTGGGTGACAAAGCCGGTCATTTTGAACGTACCGGGAACCGTCACGATCTCGCCGTGGAGCCACCGTCAGCGACCATGCTGAAAAAGCTGGTGGACGAGAAGGGCGGTGAAGTGATTTCCGTCGGTAAAATCGCGGATATCTACGCACAGCAGGGCATTACGCAAAAAGTGAAAGCCACCGGGCTGGATGCGCTATTTGATGCCACCATCGAGCAGATGAAAAAAGCGCCGGACCAGTCGATTGTGTTCACCAACTTCGTCGATTTTGACTCCACCTGGGGCCATCGTCGTGATATCGCCGGTTACGCTGGTGGGCTGGAGCTGTTCGATCGTCGTTTGCCGGAGCTGATGGCGCAGGTGAAAGAGGGTGATATTCTGATCCTCACCGCCGACCACGGCTGTGACCCAAGCTGGCAGGGCACCGAACATACGCGTGAGCACATTCCGGTGCTGATTTATGGACCGAAGGTCAAACCTGGCTCCCTCGGCTATCGCGACACTTTTGCCGATATCGGCCAGACAATCGCGCATTATTTCGGCCTGTCCAGCATGGACTACGGCAAAAGCATGCTGTAAAACAGCGACCAATTTTAATAAGGAAAATAACGATGGCAACGCCTCATATTAATGCAGAAATGGGTGATTTCGCGGACGTGGTTCTGATGCCGGGCGATCCGTTGCGTGCGAAGCACATTGCAGAAACCTTCCTCGAAAATGCGGTTGAAGTGAATAACGTGCGCGGCATGCTGGGCTACACCGGAACCTACAAGGGTCGCAAAATTTCGGTGATGGGCCACGGTATGGGTATCCCATCCTGTTCGATCTACACCAAAGAACTGATCACCGATTTTGGCGTGAAGAAAATCATCCGTGTTGGCTCCTGCGGCGCGGTGCGTGCTGACGTGAAACTGCGTGATGTGGTGATTGGTATGGGTGCCTGCACCGATTCCAAAGTGAACCGTATGCGTTTCAAAGATCACGATTTCGCGGCGATTGCCGATTTCGATATGGTACGTAACGCGGTTGATGCGGCCAAAGCGCTGGGTGTGGACGCACGCGTGGGTAACATCTTCTCTGCTGACCTGTTCTACACGCCGGACCCGCAAATGTTCGACGTGATGGAAAAGTACGGCATCCTCGGTGTTGAGATGGAAGCTGCCGGTATCTACGGCGTGGCCGCGGAGTTTGGTGCTAAAGCGCTGGCGATCTGTACCGTGTCGGATCATATCCGTACTCATGAGCAGACCACCGCGGCTGAGCGCCAGACCACCTTCAACGATATGATCAAGATCGCGCTGGAATCGGTGCTGCTGGGAGATTAATTTCCCGCACGACATCGCTTATACCGTAACGGCGTGATTTTTCGCGCCGTTACGGAAAACATCTGACACACTTTTACCCAGGCTTGTGCATCTTCCTGCTGGCTCTGACGCTATCTCTCCCTATCATTAGCGGGATAACGAAGAGACTAAGCCCCCTGATGAATTTCCGTAATTTCGAAGCCGAAGAGAAACTGTTTATTCGCCGCGCGATCGTGGCTTTTACCCTGGTGGTGATTTGTTTCACTATTCTTGGCGTCAACCTCTACCGTATCCAGGTTGAGCAGCATAGCTATTACCAGACGCGATCCAACGAAAACGATATCAAAATGATCCCCATCGCGCCGACGCGTGGCCTGATCTACGATCGTAACGGTATTCCGCTGGTGCGTAATGTCACCTGGTACGACATCCTGTTAACACCTTACAAAATCGACGACATGAAGGCGACCATCGCCGAACTGACGCCGATCGTTGATTTAACACCGGAAGAGATCGATGCCTTCTGGAAAAACCTCAAACAAAACAGCCGTTACAAACCGGTGGTGCTGAAGGAAGAACTCACCGATGAGCAGGTCGCCCGCTTCTCGGTCAATCAGTTCAAATTCACCGGCGTCAGCATTGATACCTACCAGGATCGCGAGTACCCCTATGGGGCCGATCTGGCGCACGTGGTGGGCTACGTGTCGAAAATCAACGACAGCGACTACAAACGCCTGAACGAAGAGGGTGTGGGCGAGAACTACGCGGCAGACCACAATATCGGTAAGCAAGGCATCGAGGGTTATTACGAATCGGTGCTGCATGGCAAAACCGGTTATCAGGAAGTGGAAGTCGATAACCACGGCCGCATCGTGCGGGTACTGAAAGAAGTGCCACCGGTGGCCGGAAAAAATATCTATCTCACCCTCGATTTGCATCTGCAACAGTACGTTGAAAGCCAGCTGGTAGGGCAACGTGCGGCGGTGCTGATTGAAGATCCGCACGATGGTAGCGTGCTGGCGATGGTTTCCAGCCCCAGCTATGATCCCAACCCGTTTGTGAAAGGCATCAGCTATCAGGCGTATAAAACCTTGTTGCAGGATAAAAACCTGCCGCTGATCAACCGCGTGACCCAGGGACTGTATCCGCCAGCCTCGACGGTAAAACCCTATATGGCGATGTCGGCGCTGCTGACCGGGGTGATCACGCCGCAAACCACCTTCTTTGGGGCACCGACCTGGACGCTGCCCGGCACCGATCGCAAATACCGTGACTGGAAAAAAAGTGGTCACGGCATGCTGGATGTGACGCGCGCGATTGAGGAATCAGCCGACACCTTCTTCTATCAGGTGGCGTTTATGATGGGCATTGACCGTATCCATCATATGCTCAGCCAGTTTGGCTACGGCAAGCCGACCGGCATCGATTTGAATGAAGAGTACGCCGGGTTGCTACCCAGCCGCGAATGGAAACAAAAGGTGCACAAAAAGGGCTGGTATCAGGGTGATACGGTCTCGGTGGGGATTGGTCAGGGCTACTGGATTGCCACGCCGATTCAGATGGTGAAAGCGCTGGTGGCGTTGATCAACAACGGACGGGTGATCAATCCACATCTGCTGGAGAAAGTGCAGCTCGGCACTATGCAACAACCGTATCAGCCAAAAGAACCGCAGCCGCAAATTGGCGACCCTAAATCACCGTACTGGTCGCTGGTGCGTCATGCGATGTTTGGCATGGCGAATGCGCCAAACGGCACCGGCTACAAATACTTCCACACCGCACCGTACGGCATTGCGGCGAAAAGTGGGACTTCACAGGTGTTTAGCCTCAAGCAGAACCAGACTTACAACGCGAAAATGATTCCAATCCGTCTGCGCGACCATATCTTCTATACCGCCTTTGCGCCGTTTAATGACCCTAAAGTGGCGGTGGCGTTGATTCTGGAAAACGGGGGTAATGAAGGGATTACCGCCGCACCTGTGATGCGCAACATTCTCGACCATATCTTCCTGCCGCCGCCAGCCGTGCCACTGGAGACGGCCAGTAACGCCAACGCGTCAGCGGCGCACTAACGAAAAAACACCCGGTTACGACCGTGGTGTTTGGCGTCATACAGAGCGGCGTCGGCGTTGTTGTAGAGGGTTTCGAAATCAGAACCCGGCATGCCATAACTGACGCCGAGGCTGGCGGTCACCAGCTGGCCAGGCAGCACCGCCAGCGGCGAGGCATTGAGAGAAGCGTGAATCGCGCCTGCGACAATGACGGCATCGGACAGGCGGAAATGTGGCAGCAGCACGGTGAACTCTTCGCCACCGATACGGCCAATGCTGGCTTCTGCCGGGCAGTGGGCCTGCACACGCGAGACCAGCTCGCAAATCACTTTGTCACCCATCGGGTGACCGAACTCATCGTTGATCTTCTTGAAGTGATCGATATCGAGGATGATCAGGGCTGCCGGGCCAGTGGTCAGCGTATGGGTAATGCGTTGAATAATGGCGCTGCGATTCCACACCGCGGTCAATGGGTCATGGCTGGCTTTATATTCCAGCTCCTGCGCCAGCCGGTTAAGCTGTTCGTTGACGCGGTTCAGCTCACGTTCAGCGCGGTCACTGCGCGAAATCAAGCGGTAGGTTTCGCGCATCAGACGTTGATAATGGCGATTAAGCCTCAGCAGCGCGTCGCGATAATCCTCGGCGCTGAGTGAGGTCTGAGCCGCCACATCCTGTGAGCGATTAAGCACCTCGCTCTCTTCGCGGAACAGCTCATTGAGGTCCATCATGAGGGCATTTCCGCCTGCAATTTCACTTGCAGATCGGTGAAGTCCAGCGCCAGTTCCTGACCAAACTCCTCAGAAACATCATCTTCCGCATCATAGAACCAGTTCAGTGCCACCGTCTGCCCATGCTGCGCCAGCTGGTTGAACAGATCGAACAGGCTGAACAGCATCTTGGTGCTGGAGCTATTGAAGTAGCGCAGGGCGATATTGACGGTAAGCAGGCGCTGATCCTCCGGGGCCCAGCCCTCCAGCGCATCCAGCAGCGGGCGATAAAAGGCGGCGGCATTCTCCGGCCAGGATTCACCGCGCAGGGAAAACAGGCGATCGGCAAAATTAAAGTCAACGTCGGGGGTGCTGTCTGTCGCTGCGATAACAAGGTTTTGCATAACAAAATCAATCCTGGTGAATGGTGGCTTTCAGCCAAAACGTCGCGAAATCGCTGGTTTCCAGCGGACGCAATTCATACTCCAGCGGTTCGCTGACATCGCGTGCCAGCGTCAATAAACCAATATTTGCCCCTTTGCTGGTGGCAGGGCTTTCACTGCGCAGACCAACCCGATACGCCTGTTTGATCTCTTCGTTACTCATGGCACGCAGCATGTCGAGCCAGTAACGCAACTGGTCGCAGGCGGCCTGATCGACCAGGTTGCTGCTCTCCAGCACGTAGTTGTCTCCATCTACGCGCAGACAAACGGTGCCAAAGCGAAAATCCTGCTCTTCGTGGCTGAGGGCGCGGCTGTCCTGCGAGTAACGCAAAATGTTCTGCACAATCTCGACAAAGCTGGAAAACAGGCGGCGACGTACCTTCACTGGGGCCTGCTGGTTTTCGAGAAAGACTTTAATTACCTCGCCCATCGCCGTGATGTTCTGTGGCGAAAAAAAACCGGTGTAATGCAGTGCCACCTGGTCCGGTGATGCGACGCTGGCGTGCGACTCGTGATTCATGATGTTTACGGCTCGGTTAATAACGGAAGCCAAACCAGGTGACGTCATCGCGTCGTGGCTGGTTGCCTTGCCAGTGGAGAAAATCCTGCTGAAATGCCAAAGAAAATTCGCTCATCGGCAGAGCCTGATAGCGGCTCACCAGGGCCTGAATACGTTTTTTGCCAAACATAATCTGTCGTTCACCGCCGGGCTGATCGGTGACGCCATCGGTCATCACCAGCAGCATGTCGCCCTGCATCAGCGGGCGCTGATGTTCTGTCCAGACGTAATCCAGCGGGGTATCGGTATAGCCCACGCCAGTGCGGTCAGCAGCCAGCGTTTCGGCAGCCTCGGTAGCGGGTTGTAATAAGGCGTGCATACGTGCACTGGCCCAGCTGAGCTGATGCTGCTGCGTATCCAGCCGCAGCGCGATGGCATCGCAACCATCATTCGAATGGGAAGTTTGCTGCGAGGCGTTGAGTTGACCCAGGGTCTGCTTGATATGCCGGTTTAGCGCCTGCAATAGCTCCGACGGGGAACGACGGTTTTGTTGCAGGGCATTTTCCAGCGCCGATTGCACAATGACCGTCATAAAGGCACCGGGAATGCCGTGGCCGGTGCAATCAGCAATCAATGCCAGCCAGCCCTGCTCATCCTGATGAAAAGCATAATAGTCGCCACCGACGCCATCACGCGGCTGCCAGTGCAGACACCAGTCATGCAGCTGCGAGGCCATTTGCTGGGTGGAGTGTTCGAGCATGGCATCCTGAATCACGCGGGCGTAATCGATGCTTTGCAAAATCTGCTGATGCTGCTGTGCCTGTAAATCCGATACGGTGCGAATCAAATCAATACCGAGACCAATGCCGATATAGTTGCCTGCTTCGGTCAGGATAAAACCATCGGTCACCGACTTATCACCACTTGCCACCACCTGTTGTGCCACCTGATCGAGTGGGGTATCAGCATCGATCACCAGCGGATTTTTATCCATAAAGGCGATACAGCTTTTACGGTCATACAGCTCGCGGAAGAAAGGGCGCGTCATTTGCGACAGGAAGATGTGACGGTTGATCATGCCGAAGGGCCGACCCTCTTCGACTACCGGCAGGCCAATCAGATCTTTGTGTTCGGTGAACAGCGTCATCACGGCGAGGTTATCGCTGGCAGGGGTGACGAATGGCACCGCAATGCAAAGCGAACGTGCACGGTAACGGCTCGACAGTGCGGCAAGGCCTGCGCGTAAATCGGGCAGCTGCATAGCGGGAGTCTGACATGAATTAAGATTAATCTTAGGGTACGCGAGCGCTGTGACACTTTTATGTCAGCCCGGTGACGGGGTAGGTTTGGCGTAGTAAATGCACGGCAGTAAATGAACGAAATGCACGATTTTTTACCCGATTGCTGTAAAAGACGGCAGTCAGTCGCATTTCACCGAAAAGCGTTTGACGGTGCGGGCTGGTTAGGGTTTAATGCGCCCCGTTGCCCGAATAGCTCAGTCGGTAGAGCAGGGGATTGAAAATCCCCGTGTCCCTGGTTCGATTCCGGGTTCGGGCACCAAAATTCAGAAAACCCAGCCTTATGGCTGGGTTTTTGCGTTTGGGGCGGCTAGTGTTTTCACAGCACCGGTGACCACAAATCGTAATTCAGCGCAAAACCATTCCCTTCCCGGATCACCTTACCGGTGGTGGGCAGGTTGAAGTGCATGCCGCTGACGGCGAGATTATCGCTGGCTACACGATCCAGCAGTCTGGCGCGGATTTGCGCCGCTGCCACCGGGTCGCTGTCGAAGGCGATGGTCACTTCCGGCTGTGTGACCTGGATATGTGGGAAATGCACGATGTCACCCCAGATCAGCAGCGAGTCATGTTCGTCTCCCAGCAGATAGCCGGTATGACCGGGGGTATGACCGAATAACGGCACCGCCTGGATACCCGGCAGAATGGCTTCTTCCCGGAACGGCACCAGCTGCTGGCCGTAGGCGTTAAAGGCGTTTTTAGCCAGCTCAAAGTAGGGACGGAAGCTATCGGGTGCGCTGGTCGCAATAGTTTCATCGCGCCAGAATGCCAGTTCCTTCTCATGAATAAAAAGCTGCTGCACGTTGCGGAACAATGGCGTCTGCAACGGACCGGCCAGCCCGCCGATATGATCGGGGTGGCAGTGGGTCAGCAAAATGGTGTCGATTTGCAACGGGTCAATGCCTGCTGCCGCCAGTGCCACCGGTAACCGTCCACCCCAGCCCTTAATTCCCCCGGCACCGCTGTCGATCAGAATGGTGCGATGCGGCGTCTGAATCACGTAGACGTTGATGTTTATGCGCGGTGCCACCGGTGCGCCGCGGCGCTGCAACAAGGCTTCGGCGCGCGAACCGTCGATGCCTGACAGCAGCTCAAACGAAACATCCAGAAAGCCATCGCTCAGCATTGTGACGGTCATGTCACCGATTTTTTTACGATTGATGGCGGGTGCCTGCCAACGGGGTTGAAAAGTCATATCCTGCTCCCTTTACGATAATATTCACCGGGTTACCCACTGAGTATCCGGTCCGGATAACTGAGATTGACCGCGCGTGGTATGAATGTCCACCTGCTTTTGCGTGCCTGACAGGTAACGGCTTTGCAGACCAGTCACCGCAGCGATATGGATTGAGGCCAGGTGGATATTTTTCAGCGGCGCTTCCGGTAATCCACTGATTATCCCGGCATTGTGTGCGCCGCTGGCTTGCAGATTGTCAATCGTCACATCGTGAATTCTGGGCGTGGTTGCGGTCAGCGGTTGTGCGGCAATCGGGCTGGTGCTGTCAGCCGGGTAACCGCCGTTGCCACCATAACTGTCGGTAATCACCAGCGGTGTTTTGACATTTTGCATGGTGACATCGCGCATCGTAATCGGGCCGATATTCGCGCCGCGATCGCGTCCGGATTTAATTCTCACGCCATTTTCGGTGCCGTTGAAATTCAGATCATGCAGGGTGACCTTACCAATACCGTTGATAGTTTCACTGCCAATTGAGATGCCGTGTCCATCTTCAGACTGAATATGGTCAATGGTGATATCGCTGCTGGCTGCATTATCGGTGCGTTTTGCCAGCCCGGATTTAATCGATATATCGTCGTCACCGGTGGAGATATTCAGCTGACGCAGCCTGACCGCGTGCGAGGAAATAACATCGACGCCGTCAGTATTGGGGGAGTCGGGCGGATTGGTGATGGTGCTATTGGCGACATCAATATTTTTACTGTCACGTATCACCAGATTCCACATCGGTGAATTTTCAATGCCAAGGTTGGCGATGCGGCCCTGTGTCACATGGGAGAATTCAATCAGCCACGGGCGGGGCATACCATTGGCTGGGGGGATGCCCGGATAATGCCGGGTAAACCACGCCGTATCCCCTTGTTTTAGATGGTTGCGCGCGGTGGTAGCCAGTGACCATTGTTGCTCTCCCTGGCCGTCAACCACGCCAGGCCCGCTAATGGCCACGTTGTGGGCATCCTTCGCCAGAATAAAGGCTTCACCATAGCGTGCGGGTTGCGAAATAAAACCCGGTCTGAACAAATTGCCCTGATAACTGGCAGCTAACCGGCTGCCTGCTGCCAGAGATAGCTCCACATTATCCTTCAATAATAACGGACCGCTGTGCCATACCCCGGCTGAAAGCACCACTTTGCCGCCACCCGCCTGCGAACAATGATCAATTGCCTGCTGAATGGCCTGGGTGGCGTTGTCAGCATGCTGAGGCTGGCAGAGTCGCACCGAAGCCTCAGTACCAAATGAGAACAGAAGGGTGCTTAAACATACTGGCATAACGGATAATTTTATTTTCATGGCTACGCTGTTGAGTGAGTCAGGGAAATATCAGGAAGGAAATAACATAGAACGTTGAATATTTTCAAAAAGTTATTCTTCGCAAATAAATGTTCAGATCATCTTTTTATCCCGCCTTCCTTTGTCTACCTTCGAATGTGAAGTCGATCACATTATCTTGACAGTGCAATCTCACTTACCCAGGTTATCTATGTAAGTTGCCAGCATTCGCATTTGCCGCCACGGAACGATTAAAACGTCGGGAGCATTTATGGGCAGTCAACAGACGGACCATCAGCATCAGCCAGCGGTGCCTTTCTGGCTCCGTCTGACACCTGTCAGGCCGGAAGAGGTGCAGGCGTTAATCTGGTGCATGATCTACATTTTTTGTGTTCTTTCAGCCTATTACGTCCTGCGACCAATTCGCGATACCTTCGGTATCGATGGGGGGCTGCATAATTTGCAGTGGCTGTTTAGTGCCACACTTATTGCCATCCTGGCCCTCAATCTGCCCTTTGCGGCGCTGTCGCGTGCGTTGCCACGCAAGCGCTTTATCCCGCTGGTGTATCGGTTTTTTATCAGCCAGCTCATCATCTTTGCCGTGCTGAAGTTTGCCCTGCCATCGTCGATGCAGGTCTGGTTAGGGCGGGTATTTTTTGTCTGGCTCTCGGTGTTCAACCTCTACGTTGTCTCAGTGTTCTGGTCGCTGGTGGCCGATATCTTCTCGCGCGAACGCGCCAGCCGCCTATTTGCCATGATGGCCGCCGGGGCCACGCTGGGCGCTATCCTCGGATCGGCGATAACTGCACTGCTGGTGCACCGTCTCAATACCGTCGGGTTATTCGTACTGGCCGCGCTGCTGCTGGAGTGCGCGGTCGCCTGCGTGAAGCGCCTGAGTACCTTTACCCATCTGGCGGAAGGAGAAGCGGCCGCGCAGCAGACGCAGCCCCTCGGCGGTGGCGTCTTTTCTGGCATTGCGCGCATTTTCCAGTCCCCCTATTTGCTGAATATCTGCCTGTATATGTTGCTGTATTCAGTCACCTCAACCCTGATCTATTTCCGCCAGGCTGAGCTGGTCCACCATCTGTTCCAGCATGACAGCGATCGCACGGCTTTCTTTGCCACCCTCGATTTGGTGGTCAATGTACTGACCCTGGTCACCCAGCTATTCGTCACCAGCCGCCTGATGTCCCGCTATGGCACGACGCTGGTGTTAGGGTTGCTGCCGCTGATCACTTTGCTGGGTTTTGCCAGCATGGCTCTGTGGCCGGTGGCCGCGTCGATTGTGGCCTTCTCGGTATTAAGACGCGGGGCCAATTTCGCCTTTGCCCGGCCCGCGCGTGAGGTGCTGTTCACGGTGCTGAAGCGGGAGGATAAATACAAAGCCAAGAACGTCATCGATACCGCCGTCTATCGTGCGGGTGACCAGGTCGGTGCCTGGAGCTGGGCGGCGATGGGTGCAGCCGGGCTGAGTGGCGGCATGCTGATCTGGCTGGCGCTGCCGTTGTCATTAATCTGGCTGGTCAACAGCCAGTGGCTGGGCCGCAGACAGGTACGGCTGGAAGCGAAACCCTTTCCTCCTCTCAACGAGAAATTGCATGAAAACAGCCCCTGATGGCCTGCTCCCCATTAGGCAGCGAAGCGCTTCGCTGCTCTGTAAATAGCGCCGGGCGGGTTCTGGGAGTTCAGTCAGCGGGTCTATTTACCCCCCTCTGTAATAAAGAGGAGACCGCGATGGAGTAGCTATCCCAGGCTTCACGTTTTTTGATTAATTCCTGCTGACCTTCACTGGTCAGATTGTAGACGCGACGTTTGCGTTTCGACGGGGCGATTTCCAGTGCAGCCAGGATGACCATTTCGATATGGCTCTTAAGATTATCGTCAGCACGGCTTCTCATCGTCATCACCCGCTTACCAGGAAAGATACAAACGTCGCCGCTATCTTAGCCTGGCTTCGCTATACGTGATACATGGCTAATCCAGGTTTGATGGTGAAGTCAGATCGGCGTTTTTGCATCCGGCTTCGACAGGTCACTGAAGTTTCAGGATTGGATATGGCCCAATTTATTTAGCCAAAGAAATAAACGCTGCGGCATCTCTGCACTGAGTTGTAGCGGCGCGATTTATCGCGCCACAATGTATAGAAACGCGTATTAAAACAATCGCATCATCTCCCACAGGGTATTATCGATAGCACCACAACTTGCTACTCTTATCTTTATTTCATCGGTTAAGATCGCCGTGCAACCGGCATTACCAGCGTGCACTCCGACTGGTGGATATAACGTATCCTGCCAGTGGGTCAGCGTGGGGACTGTCTGTTGAAACTTTTCATAAACCAGTTTATTTTTTTGCTCGTCGTAGTGAGCGGTGCTGTATGTGTGATAAGCATCGCCAAATGATGCCGCCAGTTGCGGCCAAAGCCGTTCAACATCAAGCACAAAGCACCTGGCTAATTTACGAATGGCTGGCGGAGAGTTATCTTCACTACCGCTCAGATTAACGGAAGACAAACGGGTAAATAATTCCGCCAGGCTCAGCGCGGCAACCGCCAGTTGCTGGCTGGGGGTTAAATGTGAAAATGTCAGATAAACCTGTTTCGCCTCTTCCAGGCTGCCCCAGCCATTCGTGTCCATTATGCGCGCACGCAGGTTGAGCAGCAGAGTCGCAGATAAACTATCTCGTTGATGGACGGCGGAACTCTCCTGTGAATAATACCGGTCCAGTACCTTCATCAGTAATAAATAATCATCCATACCATCCAGTTTTAATGCCCAACGCGCGCGTTGTTCTGCACAACACTGGAAATGCGCGTCGATTTGCGCCAGCCGTGCTGCCTCACGCGGAGAGAGGGGCGTGGTGGCATGAAACAGTTTAAATTCGGGTGGAACGACCGATTGCTGTCCGCTCAGTAACCAGGGATTGAGGAAAAAGGCTTCATTCATTCGCCTGGCATTTTGTCCGATAAAATTCACCGTGAAATCAGCGCCCTGTGACGCGATATCAAAGGGTTCCGGGATCACCAATATATCGCTGCGTTTTTGCAGGATTGCATCCAGCTGCTCATTACTCAGATAGAATCCCTGCCCGGGGGCACCTGGATGAGGCATAAAATAAATCGGTGCACGGCTGCCATCATCACTTTCTGCGCCCAACAGACCACAAAGTAATGCCTCGCGTGCTGCTTTAACTTCCGGGATGGCGAGGTAAGCTGCCTTCACAGCAGGGAGCAACGCATTATATTTTTGGTTAATCCAGACCTGATAAGACAGCAGATTCTGGTCTTTGAGTAGCGGTAAATAACGGGTCAGAATAAGGTTTTGCTCGTCCTGACTTATCTGCTGGTCCAGCGGTTTTGTGCGCAGGGCGCTGTAGAGCTTACTCATTGCCCATGCGCAGCAGCGTTCGATATCAGCGGAAATCTCATAGCCCTGTTGCGCGATATGGTTGAGCAAGACATAAAGTGCAGACTGACTGAGTTGTTCACCGCCGCCCGCGAGGATGTGCCGGGACATCTGCTCCGCGAAGTCCTGTTTAACTCGTTTATCGGCAATACTGGCGAGAAAAACCAGGAAATCAGCATTTCCCCCTTCACCGGTGCCGGGTTCCAGCCGGGAACGTATCTGGGCGTCATTAAACATCTCTGCTGCCAGGGTGATTTGCACTTTTTGGACATCGCCAAAAATGGCGTCATTCAGCGTGGTGTTTTGGACGAACAACTCTTTTATTTTTATTCCGGAAAAATTACATCCCTGGCGAAACGCCAGACCCGTCCACGTCAGTTTTTCTGCTGCAACACCCGAAAAATCACTCTGGAGAATGTCCCGGCGTGGGTAAGAATGATGCTGTTCGTGACGGCTATTAGCCGGAAGTCCCGATATGACGACATTTTTAAATTCAGACTGGCTGAAATCAATGCCGATGATGGGTTCTTTACCGCATTGACTGAGATAAAGAGCAACATTTTCCCAGTGATTGCCAGTCGCAGTGGTCTGCCCTAAAGATTGCGCTAACCAGTGAACCGGCGTTTTTTCCGTACCGGTTAAGGTCAATCCGGCCATATTAAAATCTTTCAGCCAGACGCGGGTCGGTTTGTTATGTGCCGAGTCTGGTGAATGTTTAATATGGCTGCCTTTCAGCGTGGATACGATTTCCGTTGTACCAATGAGATTATCCAGATAACAGTCGGAAAACGTACATTTTTCAAGATGGTTTGTTTCAACAACTGGCGGGAGAAATAGCAGAGCGCAGGCGTCAAAAAATTTATTTTGCAGCATCTCCTGCACGCGATTTAGCAGCGTGGAATCTTCACCGGTAAACTTCAGATTTGAAATTTCCTGTGAATGATTAAAATAACGCTGCATATCCGATAAGGAAACGTTTTTGGTTAGCATAAAGCTAATCAACGCATCAACCAAAAATCGATGAGCCTCGTCTCCGCTGGCAGCGAGGTGGCGATAAAGTGCAGAAATATAATTGATCTGAGACTGGACCATCGCCGCCAGTTTTTCTGGAGGGATTTTTTTATCGTTATGACCGATGGCGCTGATTTTAATATATTGTTCTTCAAGGTGGGCTAAAGTATAACGAGGTTGGAGCAGGTTAAGTATCTCTTCAACTCCGAGGCGATACTTTGGATTGCCATCTAACAGACCATCCATCAAGCGAAAAATAGCAGTTCCCTCATGTTGTTCAATGTTAAGTTCGGTATGGAATAACTCGATAAAAATAACACCGAAACTATAGCTGTCAGTGTTGCTGGTATAGATTCTCCCTAGCCGGATCTCGGGTGACATATATTGCGTGCAATTTATGCCACTTGATTTTGTCATGGATTTAATTTCGGCCTGTTGCAGAAAACGATAGAAAAACGTGGAGGGTTCAAATTCTACCTCAGGATGGCCATTTTCAGACCCCGGTTTATCTGAAAGGAAAATAGCAGTCGGACTCAGATACCCATGTGCTTTTATGCCAGCCTGGTTGCCAAATGCTGCTATTTTGTTATGAAAATCCTCATATTTTTCCAGCATCGCGCGAGCGGTATTCAGCCGGGACATATAGTTGCTGACAATATCTTCTACCGAAATACACTGTTTCTGTTGATGATTAAGTTGCGAGATAAACTCCTGACACGAAATTAGCCCCTGGCGGTTAAACGACACTGTGACATAATTTTCCTCGCCATCACCGCTCTCGCTGGGTAGCGTAACCATCCCGACACGGGATCGCTCGTTATTCACGCAGCGGGCAATTGCCGGCAAGCGATCTTCATGTCCACTGGCGATAATGGCGCTGGCAGGATAAGTGGAAATTTCAAACAGCTGGCCGGTAGCGATGATTTTTACGTCATAACATTGCAGTTTTCCGTGGCCGATCTTTGCGCTGCGGGTAAGGTTTTCCTCAATCATCAGATCCTTAGCATCGAGAGCAAAGCCCGTCTGTTGGCCCAGCAGACAGGCAAACGCTGTTTGCCGTGACCAGTCGATGGCGGGCTGTGCGGGTTGAGGAGAGGCAGGTGCGGCAACAGCGGTTGTGGCATGGAAATTTGATTGCGGGCTAGCGGTGGCATTACCGATATTATTTACCCTGATGGCGGGTTCAATAGGGTCAGCATTTATATTAACGCCATTTGCAGCCTGTGGTGCAGACGATGATGATATGTGCATACAATAATTCTCTGTAAAAAGGAGTTGATAACGTGAAGGACAAAAATGATAAAAATTAAGATGTTAATTCAATATAAAATTGAAGAAACAGAATAATCCCTTTGTAATCTCTGATTTCATAACTCGCTCATAAACGTGCGATGTTCTGATTTTTTGGTGTTTTGTCATCTCTTTATCAATACGGGGTACGGGGCGGTATATCAGCTCCCGGGGGCTGGAAGGCAGGCAACTTCCTTTCTGGTGATGATTGAAACTTTTCATTGGTACTAATTGATTTACTTAATCCATTGATAGAAAATAATTATCAATTGTTTTTTAGATCCATTTGTTTTTATGAAAAATATTTTTTAGCGAAGCGATTTATCACGCCGCTACAGATTTTTCCAAAGCAATGATAATATTTTGGTCTTAATGTTCAGGGATGGAATCTATGTCTCGCAAAGAAGAAAAATGCTGTTTCGTCAGAGGCATAATCGCTTTTTTCTCCCTTATCGCCATTGCCCGATTGTTTGCTGGCGTTGTTCCTCTCGTCTTGCTGCTTATTGCTGGCCCCGTTAATGCTGCCGATAACACACGATTAAACGATGGTGCGGCCAATCGTATTGTCAGTGGCATCATCAGTTTTACCCATTGGCCGGATTTAAAACATCCACCGCAACTTTGCGTACTGCCACCGGTTAGCCATCTTTCTTTACCGCAAGGCACTGAACAGGGTTTTAGCGTGGTATGGCTTGCCAGTGAGGAGGCTTTACCCGGCCAGCAATGTGATGCGGTTTATTTTGGCGCACAGTCGCCGCAGCAACAGGTGGCGCTGCTGGAAAAACTCAGCAACCGGCCGGTGCTGTCCATCGCTGAAAACAATCCGGAATGTACCATCGGTGCATCCTTTTGCCTCATTTCTCATCAGGATAAGACGGTGTTCTCTGTGAATCTTGACTCGCTGGCAAGAAGCGGCGTGAAAGTCAGTCCAGACGTGTTATTACTGTCCCGCAAAGGAAGCCAGTAAGATGAAATTCGAAAAAATAAAAACCGAAAAATCATCTATACGAAATCAGTTACGTAAAATCAGTACCATCAATGCCGCGGTTATTTTGCTGCTGTGTTGGTTATTACTGTTTTCCACGTCGATGCTGTTTATTAAAAGCTATGAAAAAAGAAACCTTGAACTGATTGCCAATACGCTCAGTACCAGCCTGACGGCGGCCACCGTATTTGAAGATAGCTATGATGCGAAGAAAAAAGTCATGCTGCTGGCTGAGCAGGGCATGTTTTCTGCGGCAAAACTGGAGACTTCCGAACAGACGGTGTTAGTTGACTGGCAGGATAATGTGGAAAACGAAAGCCGTTTTCAGCATCTGCTACGTAACTGGATTTACGCCAAACCGCTTACCGTTAATGTCACCCACGAAGATGCCAAAGTGGGGGCGCTGACGCTGTCGGGTACGGTCACCAATGTGGCGGACTTTATTGAATACTCGATCATTATTTTATCCTGTAGCATGATTTTCGTGTTTATTATCTCGTTTCTGGTCAGCGAGTTATTGCACCGTGGCATTCTGGCCTCCTTCAGAAATATCACCGGCACCATTCATAATGTGATTCGCTCCGGTGATTTTTCGCCGCGTATCTCCGGTAGCTCCACCAAAGAATTCCAGGTGTTCTCCGAGGATTTGAATTCACTGCTGGCGGAAATGCAGACCTTAAAAGCGTCACTGCTGCGCGACAATAAATCTCTCGCCGCCAAAGCGCTCAAAGATCCGCTGACCGGGCTGGCAAACCGTGCCGCCTTTATCAACAGACTTAACCAGTTACTCGATCAACAGCTGGCGCACGAGCGTTTTGTGCTGCTGTTTCTGGATGGCGACCGTTTTAAAAGCATCAACGATACCTGGGGACATGCGGCGGGCGATGAAGTGCTGCAAAGCATCGCGGCCAGGTTGTCCGGCCTGGTGACGAAAAACGATCTGGTGGCAAGGCTGGGCGGGGATGAGTTCGCCATGCTGATCACCAGCCACAGCACTGAAGACGCGCTGCAACAGCTTACCAGTGAGATTGAAAGCACCATCGCGCAAAAGATTGCCATCTCTGCTGGCGTGAATATCTCCACCTCAGTGACCATCGGTTATGCCTGGTCGCAGCACGGTGATTCTGTCACCTCAATTCTTGAGCGTGCAGATATGAATATGTACAAAAATAAGGGCATTACAAAGGTATCAGGATGAAACTCAAAGCATTGCTACTCCTCTGCATCGTTGCTTGTGCCGGGTGTCAGTCAAAAAGGACTTTCACCGACGAGCAGATTGCCGCCATGCGTAAAGAGGGATTCAGTCCGAATGCGGAAGGCTGGGGGCTGGGGATGTCGGACAAAATTCTGTTCGGTATCAATGAGTCAGAACTGACCCCGGAAAGTAAAACCACGATCAACCGTATGGCGACCAACCTTGCTGTTACCGGTATTGAACATCTGCGCATTGATGGTCATACCGATAATTACGGCACCGCCAGTTATAACGAACAGCTGTCGCTGAAGCGCGCCGACGCAGTCGCGGCGCAGTGGGCGACAGGGGCATCGCTACCGCGCACTAATATCGAGACGCGCGGGCTGGGAATGAAATATCCTGTGACCAGCAACAACACCGCTCAGGGTCGTGCGCAGAACCGGCGTGTGGCGGTGGTGATTACCGCGCCATAGCGTATTGCGCCGACTCTCTCTATGATGTGATGTTTGCCCCTGCGATTGTCGCGGGTGATCAATGTCTTAGGGAATGTCCGCATGTTACACGATCTGGATTTACGTCAGCTGGAAGCCTTTGCGGCAGTGATTTCCGCTGGCAGCGTCACGGCAGCGGCAAAAGCGCTGAATCGCTCGCAGCCCGCCGTGTCACGTCTGATTCAGGAACTGGAGCAGGCGCTGGGTTATCCGCTGTTTATCCGCAACGGACCCCGCATCCATCCCTCGGAAGAAGCGCTACAGCTGCACCAGTATGTGCAAAAAGCGCTGCTGTCATTGCAGCAAATCCGCCTGCGCGCTCAGGAAATTGCCCAGCAACAACATCGTCCGCTCAGTATCGCCGCCACGCCTGCGCTGGCTGCTGGCCTGTTGCCACAGGCGCTCGCCAGCCTGAATTTGCAGAACAAGGTGCAGATTATCAGTGAATCTGCTGAACAGACGGCGCACGCGGTGATCACTGCTGAGGCGGACCTCGGTCTGAGTAGCCTGCCACTGGAGCATCACGCCGTGGACCTGCACTGGATCGGGCAGTCGCGTTGTGTGGTGGCGTTACCGCAGGACGATCCTCTGGCAGCACAGCCGCAGTTGACGCTGGCCTGCCTCGCCGGACGCCGACTGATTGCCCCCTGGAGCCCGCAACGGTTACGGGGTCGCTATGATAAAGCATTGAAAAAACTCAAAGTGCCGCCACACGAAACCATCGAGACCAATTCCTCAGCCAATATTCTGGCCTGCGTGCGCGCCGGGTTAGGGGTGGCGATTCTCGAACCGGTGACCGCCTGGGGCATGCCGCTGGAAGGCGTGGTGATTCGCCCGCTGGAAGAAGAGATCCCCTATTTCTTTGGCGTGATTACCCCGCAAGGACGACAGATTACTGCCGCCGCGCAGGCACTGGTGGAGGCGCTGGAACAGGCGGCGCAGACCTTGCTGCCAGGTTTTCAGCGGTTACCCGCCAGCGAACATCCGCGCATTATGCGGCTGATTAATCAGGATTAAATCCATAAAGTTCCCTTCTTAGAACATTTTCTGCTTTAGATATAAGAAATCCATTGGTTACGAAGTGAGCATCCTGCTTGACTCCTTTCGGGGCCAGAGGGATTATGCGAAACCTTAGTTCTTACTATGCGTATTATTGATTATTAATCATTAACTATGCGTTTTGTGGATGATTGATTGCGCCTTCTAAACCTGCGTTTGCAGGTTTATACCCGCAGCAGGGAACAACACCATGACGACAGCAGCACAGCCCAGCGGTCTTACCGCGCTTGAAGCGCAGCTTCAGCAGGATCTCGAATTCCTCGAATTACCGGCCAAAGCCTGGGTGCCAGCGCGCACCCACCATGGTGCGCCAGTACGCGATGTCGTGGTGATTGGTGGTGGGATGTGCGGATTGGCCGCCACGGCGAAATTGCTGCTGACCGGTATCACCAACGTGGTGGCTTATGATGCTGCTCCGGCCGGATTGGAAGGGCCGTGGGTCACCTTTGCCCGCATGGAGACCCTGCGATCGCCCAAAAGCCTGCATGGTCCCTCTCTCGGCTTGCCGCAGCTGACCTTCCGCGCCTGGTTTACCGCGCAGTGGGGAGCTGAGGCCTGGCAGGCGCTGGACAAAATTCCTAAAGACCAGTGGATGGATTACCTGGTCTGGTATCGCAAGGTGCTCAATCTGCCGGTGCGTAACAACGTGCGCATGACCGCTATCGCCGCTGAAGGTGACCTGATTGCGTTGGATCTCGCGGGTGCTGAGACGGGGCGCGTTTATACACGCCGTCTGGTGCTGGCGACCGGACGCTCGGGGCTGGGCGGTTTTGCCGTACCGGATTTTTTGCAGGGCATCGACCGCAAATTCTGGGCGCATTCGGCGGATGACATCGATTTTTCCGCGTTGCAGGGCAAGCGGGTGGCGGTCATTGGTGCCGGAGCCTCCTCCATGGACAACGCGGCGACGGCACTGGAAAACGGTGCGGGCGCGGTGGATCTGTTGATTCGCCGCAAGCAGATGCCGCGCATCAACAAGATGACCGGCATCGGCAGCCAGGGCGTGGTGCACGGCATGCATCAGTTGCCGGACGCGTGGAAGTGGAAATTTGTCGATTACACCGCGTCAACGCAAACGCCGCCGCCACGCTCCTCCACGCTGCGCGTTTCACGCCACGCCAATGCGCGTTTCTTCCTCGATTGCGGCATCAACGCGGTTAAGCAGCAAGCCGATGGCCTGGTGATTGAAACCACCCAGGGCGCGCTGCGCTACGACTATCTGATCGCCGCGACCGGTTTCACCAACGATTTTAACGGCCGCCCGGAGTTTGCTGCCATCGCCCCTTATATCCGCAGCTGGGCCGATGGCCGCTACCAGGCAGAAATGGGCACCGCGCGCAGCAGCATGCTGGAAGCGCCGGATCTGGGGCCAGCCTTTGAGTTTCGCGAGCGTGAGCCGGGTAGTTGTCCGCTGCTGGCGCATATCCATTGTTTCAACGATGCGGCGATGCTGACGCACGGCAAGGTGTCTGGCGATATTCCGGCGGTCAGCGCCGGTGCCGACCGCCTGGTTCGCGGCATTGCGGCTTCGCTCTTTGCCGAGGATGTTGAGCAGCATTTCGACAGCCTGATGGCTTTTGACACCCCTGAATTGCAGGGCGATGAATGGGTGGATTCCACACCCTTACTCAAACAGGAGAATGCGTTGTGATCGACGCCATTGATCAGTCCGCCGGACTGACACCAGAGGATGAGCTGTATCGTGCCCGCCGTTTTCGCCCGGAGTTTGTTGAGGGTGCCGAGCAGTGCCGTCAGTCGGTATTGGCTCCGCAGCAGGATCAGGGACTGGCTGCCGATCTGCGTGTGGCGCTGGCACATCGCATGGCCGCACTGAACGGTGATGCGCATCTGCTGGCTGACTACGCTGCCCAGCTGGCACAGCTGTCTCCTTCGGCTGCGCTGCTGGCGCTGGCAAACGGTGAGACAGCGTTAGCGGAGCCGCTGGCGACCATCGCCCGCCACGCTGATCGGGTAACCAAAACCCCGTTTGCCGCCGAGGCCAGTCATATCCGTCTGCTGGAGCAGGCCGGGCTGAACAATCCGCAAATTGTGGCGTTGTCCGAGCTGATCGCCTTCGTTAATTTCCAGACGCGTGTGGTGTCCGGCTTACGTTTGATGAGGTCCGTATGATTCCGCTAGTCAGCCTCAAACCGTTGCACTGGCATCCGTATATCACGCCGGTTGACGTTGCGGAGGCCACGCCCGAGCAGCTCGACGCGATGAAGGTCACGCCATCGAATAAGAAGATCTCCGATTATGTGCGCACCCTGGCGCACGACCCGGAGAGTTACACCGCGCGTACCGTACTGTTCAACGCCATTATGTATGTTGAGGGTGGGCTGGATCGGGCCGATCGTGAACTGGGCGCGTTAGGTGCTTCCATCGTTAACGGCTGCAAATATTGCGCCGTGGTCCATGCCCGTCGCCATGCACAGCTGACCAAAAGCGATGCGCTGGTCAGCGCGTTGTATTTCGACAAAGCTGACACGCTCGGTCCGCGTGATGCAGCTATCTATCGTTTTGCCCGTCGTCTGTCGGTCACGCCAGCAGAAGCAACAGCGGAAGATGTGGCCGCGCTGCGTGAACAGGGCATGGACGACAACGAAATTATCGACCTGATCCATGCCATCGCCATCTTTGGCTGGGCCAACCGTTTGATGCATGTGCTCGGCCACGCCAGCATTGAGAAATAACCGTCTTTCACCCGCAAGGACATGAACACAAATGCTTGAACTCAAAGATATTAAATTGTCTTACGGGAGCGCGCCGATCCTGAAAGGGGTCGATCTCTCGGTAAAGCGTGGTGACGTGGTATCGATTATCGGCCCGAGCGGCACCGGTAAAACCACGCTGCTGCGCTGCATTAACTATCTGGCAAAACCGACGTCAGGCAGCATCACGTTTGACCAGATTGCGATGGATTATCAGTCGCCGGACAAAGCCGCGATTCAGGCCATCCGCCTGCGTACCGCCATGGTTTTCCAGCAGTTCAACGTGTTCAAAAACATGACGGTGATTGAAAACGTGATGGATCCGCTGATCGCGGTGCAGCGTAAATCGAAGCAGGAAGCGCGCGCCATCGCCGTTGAGGAGCTGGATCGCGTTGGTCTGGGTGGCAAACAGGATCATTACCCGTCACAGCTCTCCGGTGGTCAGCTGCAACGTACCGGCATTGCGCGCGCGCTGGCGCTGCGCCCGGATGTGATGTTGTTCGATGAGCCGACTTCCTCACTCGACCCTGAGCTGGTGGGAGAAGTGCTGAAGGTGATTAAAGACGTGACGTCTTCCGGCATTACATCGCTGCTGGTGACGCATGAAATGCAGTTTGCCAAAAGTATCTCCAACCGCATTGTGTTTATGGATCAGGGTGTTGTCGCGGCGCAGGGTAGCCCGACAGAGATTTTCGATAACCCGAGCCTGCCACGCCTTGCACAGTTCCTCAATTCAGAACACGTACTCTAATAATTACAGGAATCAAAGACATGCCTGCAATCAAAACAACATTACGTCGCCTGGCAATGCCGGGTATCGTAACCATCGCGTTACTCAGTGCAGCCACCAGTTATGCGGAATCGGTGCGCACCATCAAAATCGCCACTGCGGCAGAATCCAAGCCGCTGTCGTGGGGCGCTATCGGCGTTGAACCGCAGGGTTATGAGCCGGATGTGCTGAAAGCCATCAACGCCAAACTGCCGCAGTACAAGTTTGTTATGGAAGGTGCCGCGGATATCGCCCAGGAAACCGGCCTGGCAACCGGCAAATATGATATGGCGACCGGCGGCTACTATAAGGCTCCGGCGCGCAGCAAACAGTTCCTGATCCCCGATAATCCGATCGGTGCCAGCCTGATGAAGATTTACAGCCGTAAAGACAGCAATATCAACGGCATGAAAGATCTGGTTGGCAAGAATATCGTTCCGGTCACTGCGGGTGGCGGCGTCTACAAGTTTGTTATGCAGTGGCAACAAGAAAACCCGAGCGACAAGATCGACATCAAAGCCTCCAGCGCCGGTGTCCCTTATCCGGACCGCCTGAAAGAAGTGCAGAACGGCAAATATGATGCGCTGATCCTGCCTTCCAACCTCGGTGAGCAGACCGTTATCGACAACCAGCAGCTGGCGATCAAAGCCAGTGAGCCGGTGGCGATTAACAACACCTACATCCTGATCCACCGCTCTGACGAGAACAAAAAGCTGAATGACGATGTGAACGAGGCGCTGAAAGAGCTGAAAGCGGACGGCACGCTCGATAAGTTGTCACATAAGTGGTTTGGCGAAGATATCGTCAAGTACATGAAATAATCAGGTTCACCTGAAACCACGGCGATCCGTGCAATTATCGGCCCGGTCGGCATAAATGCCGACCCTACAATTGTAGGGTGCGAATTTATTCGCACCTGGGCTTGATGTGCTGCATAGCTGACATTTTTTTCAGGAGTGTTTCACAGTGAATCTTTCGACCATGATTCCCGAGCTACTGTCGGCTTTGCCGTTAACGCTCGCCATTATGTTGGTCGCGATGATTGTTGGCTTTGTGCTGGCACTGATCGCGACAACCTTCCGCGTGCGTCGCATCCCGGTGATTAGCCAGCTGACTGATCTCTACGTTTCCTACGCACGCAGTGTTCCGGTGGTGCTGCAATTGTTTGTGGCATTTTATGGCCTGCCGCTGGTGCTGGAGTCGTTCGGCGTGGGCGATGTGATGTCAGCCACGGTGGCGTCGATGGTGGGCTTAAGTCTGTACCACGGCGGCTATCTCTCCGAAGTGATGCGTCCGGCATTTCTCGCCGTGGAGCGCGGCCAGCATGATGCCGCCGACAGCATGGGTTACAGCTTCCGGCAGAAGATGTGGCGCATCATCGGACCTCAGGCGTTGCATATCGGGCTGCCCGGCTACGGCAATGCCATCATCTACCTGATCCACAACGTGGCGCTGGTGATGTATATCGGCGCAGCCGATGTGATGGCAACCGCGCATCTGATCATGGAGCGTGATTACAACCAGTATCAGTTCGGTACCTATCTGGTGCTGGCGGTGCTTTATTCACTGCTTTGCCTGGGGGCCTGGCTGATCGTCCGTTTCTTCGAACAGCGCCACGCGAAATACAACTCGAAAACGGCAACCAGCCAGGTGAAATTCACCGCCAGCGTGTGACAGAGAGAGAACAGCGATTATGTTTGATATTGAGGTTTTGCTGCCGGACTTCTGGAGCATTCTGGATGCGGTGCCGGTTACGCTGGCGATGGCGATAACCGTTTTTATCTGTTCCACGCTGATTGGCGGCTTGTTTGCCTATGTGGAGCATCAGCGCCTGCCGGTGCTGCGTCAGCTGGTGCTGGCGTACAAAATTGCCTTCAAAGGTGTGCCGATGGTGGTGGTGATTTTCCTGGCTTATTACGGCCTGCCACCGGCGCTGCATTTCGTTGCCACGCTGTTTGGCGTTGAAGTGAATGCCCACTCGCTCCCGAACTGGGTGATCATCATCGTGGCGCTCAGTGCCTGTGTGGCTGCTTTCCAGGCCGAGGTGTGGAAAGGGGCGCTGAACTCGTTTGATAGCGGGCAGTCGGATGCGGCGAAGTCACTGGGGTATACCGATGGCCAGCTATTCCGTCGGGTGATGTTCCCACAAATTATCGTGGCGGCAATCCCGGACCTGGCGAACGCCTTCATGGTGATCATGAAAGCACTGTCGCTGGCCTTTGCTATCGAAGTGGTGGATATCTTCGCTCAGGCACAGCTTACCGCCGCGCTGAACTTCTACTATCTGGAAGCTTTCCTGATTGCGGTGGTGTTCTACATGGTGATTGCGTATCTGGTGACCAGGATGGCCGATTTTATTGAGGCGAAGCTGCGGATACGTAGTTAAAAACGCGCAATAAATTGCGCCGCTACGGCCAGGCAGGCTTTTGTAGCGGCGCGATTTATCGCGCAAGATTTTTTACCCCAGGTACTCAATAATCGACAGCCCACCGTTGTAATCGGTGCTGTAGATCATCCCCCCGGCATCCACAAACACATCACAACTCTGAATCACCTGCGGGCGATCCGGCCGGGTATCCATCATGCGCGCGGGTGCGGCGGGCACCAGCGCACCGGTTTCCTTCGGCTGGTACGGATTGGAAATGTCATAGGCGCGCACCCCGGCATTTTGATAAGTGGCGAAAATCAGCGTGTCGCTGACAAAACTACCGGGGCGGTTTTCATGCAGATTATGCGGGCCAAAATGGGCACCCTTTGCCACGTAATCGCGCTCATCCGGCTGGGGAAAGGTAGCGATGCTCACCGGGTTGGCGGGTTCGCGAATATCAAACAACCAAATCAGCTTCTCGCCATCCTGCTGGTTATCCAGCACCGCTTCGTCCAGCACCACCAGCAGATTGCGTGCCGGTAACGGCAGCGCGGTATGGGTGCCGCCGCCAAACGGCGGGCTCCAGTTGCGATGGCTGATTAACTGGGGTGCCGTGCGATCGCTGACATCAAGCAGCGTCAATCCGCCGTCGCGCCAGCAGCCATAGGCGGTATCGCCGCTGATAATCGCGTGATGCAATGCATAACGTTTGCCTTCCGGCCAGTCTGCGGTTTCGCCTGCGGCGGTGTGCATTCCCGGCAGCCACCAGCGCCCGGCCACGGCAGGGCGTTGTGGATCGGCTAAATCGATGGTCAGTAAAATATAATCGCTGAATCCCTCAATCAGCGCAGAGACGTAGGCCCAGCGCCCGCCGACATACCAGATACGGTGAATACCGATACCATCGAGCGCGAGAAAGGCGATTTCACGCGGTTGCGCCGGGGACGAAATATCAAAAATCCGCAGCCCGGATTGCCAGCTTTTTTCCTGAATATCTGCGGTGGTCTGGCCCACCGCACGGGTGTAATAGATTTTCTCATCGGCGAAGCGTGTATCGGCAAACAGATCGCGCGCGTTGATCACCAGCAGCAAATCATCGTGCGCCTGCAAATGTACGTTCCAGGTACCGGGTGGTGCGGCAACAAAATTTACGGTTTTGGGCTGACGTGCATCGCGCACGTCAATCACGCTAAAGCCTTGTGAGACCATATGGCCGACATAGGCAAAGCCGCGATGTACCATCACCTGAACGCCATCCGGGCGACCGCCCTGATCGCTGTGGCCAATCAGCCGCATATTGCGACTGTATTCCGGAGTGGGGAGCGAGGACGTCATGTTCGACCTCACTGTGCTTTGGCGGCAAGGGTGGCGAACCAGGGCGCGACAAAATCACTGCTCTGGCCCCAGCCAGGAATCACCTTTTGCAGTGCGGCAACGTTGGCGGCTCCGGGTTGACCGGTCACCAGCGCCTGCGGAATGGCGGCGGCTTTAAAGTCATAACTGGCCGGGGTGGTTTCTCCCGCCAGCTTGAGGGCAATCAGGCGCATATTAACGGCACCAATCAGTTTCGGATCAACCGCCACGCTAACCTTCCACGGACTGTTTTTTTCGCGCATCAGCTGTAAATCTCCGTTGGAAATATCGATGCTGTAGAGTTTGATTTCGGTGCGCCCATTCTCCTGTAGCGCCTTGTACGCGCCCTGGCTAAAGGCATCCCAGGTGCCCCAGATGGCGTCGATTTTCCCCTTTGGATATTTCGCCAGCAGCGCGCCGACTTTGTTGGCGGTATCGCCCTGCACATCGGCAGAAACGGCTCCCACCGATTCCAGTTCATGAATCCCCGGATTGGCCTGCTGAATCTTTTCCCAGGCAGCCTGACGACGTTCCATCGGCGGGAAACCCGCGACCCACAATTTGATGATATTGGCTTTGCCGTTGAAATCTTTGATCAGCGGTTGCAGTGATTGCTCAGTCAGTGAAGCATCATCCTGCTGCGTTACCGTGACGCCAGCGGGCACGTTATCCACCGCGGTATCGAACACCGACAGCGCGATACCGCTGTCGTGAATACGTTTAACCAGCTCGGTGGAGTAGGGTGCGCGGCCCTGCGACAGGACAATACCGTCATATTTCTGGCTGATGGCCTGGTTCACGAAATCCTGGAAACGCGCATCATCACCCTGGCTCAAAAAGGTGCTGACTTTAAAGCCCAGCTGTTTGCCCTGCTGAATGGCTCCGGCAACAAACTGGGTGGTGTTATCGTCCGAACCCAGGTTGCGAATCACCGCCACCCGAATCGGTCCCTGATGATTTGCCAGTGGCGCAGGAAGTGGTGCCTGTACGGCGCTGACGGCAGAGCTGAGCAGGCCCAGCATAAAAAAAGGTACGGCCAAAGATTTCATGTCATTTCCCCGAATAAGATGGATGAAGTGCTGGTAGCGCGCCGCCGATTTTTATTGTGGTTGGCGGGCGATCTGAGCGAATTTTTCATCCTCTGCGCGAGGTTGGCAATCAAGGAAAAGGCATAAGTAATGCCAGATAAATCATTAGGTTTGCGGGGAAGGGGCATGGGACAGGTCGGGATGAATCCCGACCCTGGATTGTAGGGTGCGCATTTATGCGCACCTGGACTTAACGCTTACTCAGTGCTTCCCACAGACCCAGCAGGTAGGTGGTGCCGAGCGCGCGGTCATATAATCCATAGCCCGGACGACCGGTTTCGCCCCAGATAAAGCGGCCATGATCGGAGCGGATATAGCCGTCAAAACCGTTGTCATACATCGACTTCAGCACCTGGTACATATCCAGCGAGCCATACTCGGTGGGATGGGCGCATTCGTAGAAATCTTTGTCCTGAATGATTTTGATGTTGCGGACATGGGCGAACGGGATGCGGTTACGGCGTGAGAACTCGGCCAGAATCGCGTACACATCATTTTGCGGATCTTCGGCAATCGACCCGGTGCACAGGGTAATGCAGTTGGCTGGCGAATCGACCACGTTACAGATCCAGTCGAGATCGTCACGATTCTTCACCACACGCGGCAGGCCGAAAATGGAGTACGGTGGATCATCCGGGTGAATCGCCATCTTCACACCCACCTCTTCGCATACCGGGATCACTGCTTTGAGGAAATACGCCAGGTTTTCGCGCAGCTTCGCATCATCCACCCCCTGGTACTGGGCAAACAGATCCTGCACTTTCGCCAGACGCTCTGGCTCCCAGCCCGGCAGGGCAAAACCGTTAGAGCTGCCCAGCACCTCCTGCACCACGTCATCCAGGCTTTTATCGATGCCTTTCTTCTCGAACGCCATGGTGATGGATCCGTCTGGCAGCACGTAGTTCATCTCGGTCTTCATCCAGTCGAAAACCGGCATGAAGTTATAGCAAATCACCTTCACGCCGACTTCGGCCAGGTTGCGGATGCTCTGCTTGTAATTCTCGATATAGCCATCGCGGCTCGGCAGGCCGATCTTGATGTCGTCATGAATATTGACGCTTTCGATCACTTCCACGGTCAGACCGGCAGCCTGAGCCTGATCCACCAGCGCTTTAATCTTATCCTTCGGCCAGGTTTCACCCACTGGCACATCGTATAGCGCGCCGACGATGCCCCGGACACCCGGAACCTGGCGAATATATTCCAGTGAAACCTTATCTTCTTTCGGACCAAACCAACGCATTGTCAGCTGCATAATGTCATCCACCATCATCGTATCTGTGATAACTGATAAACTACCATTCTAGTATTCACGATGACAGCGCCCTGCAGTGATCAACCCATGATCGTCGTCACAGAACCGCATTTATCCTGCGCACGGGAAAGTGTGGGCACAACTAAACCCATGTTGGCGGGAATTCAATCCTAATCAGGACTTAGATATGTCTGATCTACTACCATAAATGATTAAAAACAGCGTGGTTCGCTACGATTAGCCATAAATTTCGCTATAACCTCTGATTTTCAGGCGATTTACCGCTGCTCATCGGCTTTTAACTGGGATCATTTACAGAATATTCCTGGCAGGCACAATAAACCTTATTTCTTTCCCTCCGTGAATCATGTCCGAAGAAGCGCTGCAGCAGCAGATTCAAAACCTGAAAAAGCATAATTCGCGACTAAAACGTATCGCGCATGATGCCCGTAATAAGCTCAGCGCTGCGCTTGATGGCACTGGGCTATGTTTGTGGCAGCTGGATATTCCCAGCGGCAAGCTGGTTATTTTTAACCGGCGCTGGGGGGCGATGCTGGGTTTCCAGCCCAAAGAGCTGAGCGCGAAGTTTGAAGTCTGGCGTGAGCACCTGCACCCCGAGGATGCGGATGAGGTGCTGAAAGCGTTTTACGATCATATCGAAGGCCGCGCCCCTTATTATGAAGCGCTGCACCGCATGATCGCCAAAAACGGCAAAATTACCTGGGTACTGGATCGCGGGCGTGTCACCGAATGGGATGAACAGGGCAATCCGATGAAGGTGACGGGCACCCATATCGATATGACCAAAGAGAAGAATTACGAGGCGCAGCTGTCGACGCTGGCCAATCACGATCCACTTACCGGCCTTACCAACCGCCACGCGTTATTAAACCACTTTAGCAAGATAAAAAAGCAGGGGCCGCTGTGCGTGGCCTACATCGATCTTGATAACTTCAAACACGTCAATGACACCCTGGGGCACCGCAGCGGTGATGAAGTGCTGATGCAACTCAGCCAGCGTATGCGCGACGCTGTGCCGCCGAACGTGGTCATTGGCCGTATCGGTGGCGATGAGTTTGTGCTGCTGATGCCGTTTCTGCTCGACTACCCCAAAGTGCGCATCATGGCACAGGCGGTGCTGGATGCGGCACTTACGCCATTTGAGCTGGATAATGGTACGGCGCAGATTGGTGCGTCTATCGGCATTGCCCAGGTGCAGGAAAATGATGATTTCACCGCAGCGCTGACGCGTGCTGATGAAGCCATGTACAGCATCAAGAAAAATGGCAAGCAGGGGTTTGGTTTAGTGTCGTAACTGCCCGATAGAAAAAGTAAGAATGACTGATTTCTCTGATTTCATATTTCACTCAGAAAACAGGAGCCGGGAAGGCGCATTATCATCTTTCTTATATATCACTCACCACATCATTATGATTTAGTGTCACGTGATTTTTATTTTTCCTCCTGCTACTGGTGATTATCTTCTTTGTAGATAGGGTGTTATATCGGCACCACAGGAGGTAAAACCTGAATATTAATGGAGATAGAATATGTCGGAGATGACTATCGGCACGGTTGCTGCCAATACAACGTGCGGGCAAACAGATAATACACCCCCCTCGACGTCAGTGAATGTCACTAATAGCAGCGAAACATTACTTTCAAATGCAACCCCAAAAAAGGACGTGTTTGCCAGCGAGAATTTTTACGGCCAAAAGTTTCCCGGTGTTAAAAATAAAGCCATGATTGATGCTGACTTCAGTGGCAACCGTTTTACGGATGTGGCCTTTCTGGGAGAACGAGGTAAGCCTTTAGAAATCAGACGATGTAATTTCAATGGGATCGAGGCGAGCAACATTGAAATGGCATATGTTAAATTTACCGAGGGTACCAGTTTTATTAATGTGAAGAAAATTGACGGTCTGTATTTTTCCGGCCCGGCGAATTTACGCGAGGCAAGGTTTGGTTGTCCTGAACGAAGAGGTATTGTGTTAAGCAGGAAGCATTTTGCCGACCTGCAAAAAACTTTCGATAATTTTTGTGATGATAATTATTCTGGCCAGCCCGCGATGCTGTTTAGAACGATAGAAACCATAATTAATTCAAGCTTGCAGCGTGACTTTAAAGAGCAGTTAGTGGAGTTTTTTTGTGATATTCCGGAACTTGATTATGCCCTGGCGCATTCTGATGCACTGCGCCAATCGATGTTGTCCCATATGCTCAAAACGCCAGAGAAGTCAGAGCAGATTACTCGCTTTCTGGAAGATAAACTTATCCGCTACCACGCTAATTCATTGATAAAAAATGATGAAAAGGCCAGTCTGGCATCTGTCCTCAGTAAAATGACACCAGAAAAACAGCTCGAATATCAGTTCCTGGTTAACCAGCTACCGGATGTGCGTCAGACGATGAATACACATCCCACGTTACAAGCATTTATGGACTGTGCCCGGCAGTTTGATAAGTCACCAAAAGAGGGCGTGATTTTTTATTTCCCGCCGTCCGAACAGGCTATCTATATTCCCGCCGCAGAGTTTGACAATCTGATGTCTGGTGAAACCGCACCGGAAAATGCGCG
>NZ_CP024768.1:1475376-1623331 GCF_011395035.1 Pantoea cypripedii | reverse complement strand
AGCACGGCAGTGGGATGGCAAAGTGCCAGAGGTGAGCTATCCGGAAGGGTCGAAGTTGCGCCTTGTGGGAATAAAAGGAGATATCTGTCTGGGAGGAAGGCTGTTCGTGAGTGCAGCGCTGAGAGGAGAATATGTGCGGTTCGTTGAAGTGGATGACGGTCTGGACGTCATCCTCTTCGACAGGCTGATCCTGGCGTATTACGACCGGTCTGAAAGACGTATTATCCGGATAGACTGAGCACAAATGTGTTACCTATGTGCCCGGTCTGATCTGTTACCCATGTGCCCGGTCGTACCTTTATGCCGACCTGACGATTATTTGTATAGACCGCGCAGAAAGGTGTGCACAAACGCCGGGACCACTTCGCTTGCCAGACCATACTGGCTCTCGGCAAACTCGTTACCCACCTGACTCGGTTCCAGATTGAGTTCCACGGTATGCGCCCCCTGCACTTTCGCCTCATGGACAAAACCGGCGGCCGGATAGACGTGGCCGGAGGTGCCGATGGCAATAAACAGATTCGCGCGGTCCAGCGCCTGATAAATCTCTTCCATACCCAGCGGCATTTCGCCAAACCACACCACGTGCGGACGCAGCAGTGAGTGGAACTGACAGCAGGTACAGCGATCGTCCGGGGTGAGATCCTCTTGCCAGTCAATCACCTGGCCGCTACTGACGCAGCGCACCTTCAGCAGCTCACCGTGCATATGCAGCACACGCTGGCTCCCGGCACGTTCGTGCAAATCATCAATATTCTGCGTCACCAGCAGGAAGTTATCCCCCAGCACCTGCTCCAGCTCAGCCAGCGCCCGGTGTGCCGCGTTCGGCTGGATCTCAGGCTGTTGCAGCTGGCGACGGCGCGCATTGTAGAACGCCTGCACCAGCGCCGGATCGCGCCGGAAACCTTCCGGCGTCGCCACATCCTCAACCCGGTGCTCTTCCCATAAACCATCGGCAGCACGAAAGGTACGAATGCCCGACTCAGCCGAAATGCCTGCCCCGGTCAGCACCACCACATGCGGCAGCGGGTGCGCTGCCAGCTCCGCTTTACGATCGCGCTCAAAAATACGCTGACGAAAACGCTGATGCACTTTACGGCGCGTCTTTTTATAGCGAGCGAGTCGAACGCGGCGACGGAGTGTGCGCATAAAGGCTCCTTAATCTGCGCAACCGCTGCTCTGCCGCGGTTGCGCTGGTTTGCGGTTATTGCCCGCTCAACACACGGGCCGGATCGATGCGGCTGGCGCGTCGCGCCGGATACCAGCTGGCGAGCAGGCTCAAAATTATCGCGGTGGCCAGCACCGAGAATACATCCAGCCAGTGCAGTTCCGACGGCAGAAAATCGATAAAATAGATATCCCCTGCCAGCAGCTGATGGCCGGTGAGATGTTCCAGCCCGCGCATAATCGGCGTCAGATTCAACGCCACCACCACGCCGACCACCACGCCGCTTACGCTGCCCAGCAACCCGGCCAGCAGCCCGTACCAGATAAAAATGGCACGGATTAACCCGTCTTTGGCACCGAGGGTACGCAGCACCGCGATATCGCTGCTTTTGTCCTTCACCGCCATCACCAGCGTTGACACGATATTGAAGCAGGCTACGCCAATCACCAGCACCATCGCCAGATACATAATGGCGCGAATCATCTGGATATCACGATACATATAACCGTAAGTACCAATCCAGCTGCGGATATAGACATAAGAATGGGTCACTTCACCGGCATCACGCACCAGCTTCTGTGCTTTGAACGGGTCGTTCATCTTCAGCGCGATACCGCTGACGCTATCCCCCATATCCAGATAGTTCTGCGCATCCGCCAGCGGCACCAGCGCCAGGCTGTGGTCAAGCATCCCGCTCAGTTGCAGAATACCGCTCACCTGCAAACGAATACGTTTGGGTTCCAGCAGCTTATTCTGGCCGTCATTATTGGGGATCATGATGGTGATCCAGTCACCCTGCTTCACCTTCAGCGACGTCGCGATACCGCCGCCGAGGATGATTTGCTGTTTACCGGCCGCGAACTGCGACCAGGCATTATCGGCCACGAAACGCGGCAGTGCGCTCAGACGCGGTTCCTGTTGCGGATCAACGCCCTTCACCTGCAAAGCCTGGAGTTTCGCACCGCTCTCAATCAGCCCGGTGAAGTTCACATAAGGCGCTGCCGCCGCGATGCCCGGCACCTGCTCAATCGGGGCAATCATCGGCTGCCAGTTACGGAACGGCTGATTAACCGGCTCGATTTCCCCATGAGGCACCACCGCCAGAATGCGGCTGTTGAGTTCACGTTCGAAGCCGTTCATCGCACTTAAGCCGATGATCAGCACCGCCACACCCAACGCGATACCCACCGTTGAGATAATGGAGATCAGCGACACCATGCCGCCACGCCGACGGCCGCGGCTAAAGCGCAGCCCCAGCAGCAGGGATAACGAAGGCGTCATTACAGCGCTCCCAGCGTCAGATGTTCGCTTAGCTGGCCGTCACGCATCTCCATCTGACGACTGAGACGTTTTGCCAGCTGCAAATCATGCGTCACCACCAGAAAGGCGGTGCCCTGGCGGGTATTCAGTTCGCCCAGCAACTCAAAGATCGCATCGGCGTTACGCGCATCAAGGTTGCCGGTCGGCTCATCGGCCATCACCAGACGCGGACGATTCACCAGCGCTCGGGCAATCGCCACACGCTGCCTTTCACCACCCGATAACTCTGAGGGACGATGCGCCGCGCGTTTTTCCAGCCCGACCGCCGCCAGCATCTCTCGGGCGCGAGCCTCTGCTTCACCTTTAGGGTTTTTGCCAATCAGCAACGGCATCGCCACGTTTTCCAGCGCGGTGAAGTCCGGTAGCAGGTGGTGAAACTGATAGATAAAGCCCAGCTCGCGGTTACGCAGCTCGGCCTTCGCGGAAGAGGACATCTCATTCAGCGATTTACCGTCGAAAACCACATCACCGGAGGTCGGCGCATCCAGACCGCCCAGCAGGTGCAACAGGGTACTTTTGCCGGAACCGGAACTGCCAACGATCGCCGTCAGTTCGCCAGGCTGGAGGCTGAAAGCCACGTTGCGCAGCACATCGGTCTGCACGCTGCCTTCCTGATAGCGTTTACACAGGTCACGACACTGCAACAAAGGGGTGTTACTCATAACGTAAAGCCTCAGCGGGTTGAACGGCGGCAGCGCGCCATGACGGATAAAGAGTGGAAAGCAGCGCGACAGCCATCGACACCAGCGCAATGGTGACCACCTGCCAGACATTGATATCTACCGGCAGCGCGGCACCATCAAGGAACAGGCCAATCACCGGTAGCAAATGATTTAACTGGCTGGCGAGTAGCACCCCGAGCAGCGTGCCGAGCAGCGCCCCGATAATGCCCGCGCTGGCCCCCTGCACCATAAACACCGCCACGATCTGACGGCGGGTTAAGCCCTGGGTTTGCAGAATAGCCACTTCGGCCTGCTTTTCCATAATCAGCAGCCCGAGCGAAGTGATGATGTTAAACGCGGCGACGGCGATGATCAGACTGAGCAGCAGCCCCATCATATTTTTCTCCATGCGTACCGCCTGGAACAGGTCACCTTTGCGCTCACGCCAGTCTTTCCATACCAGCCCATCGGCCAGCTTCTGCTGGCTCAGCGCATCCACGTTGAGGGGTTTATCCAGCCACAAACGCCAACCGGTGATATTGCCGAGCGGATAACGCATCACGCGTGAGGCATCCTGTTGGTTGACGAGGATCTGGTAGCCGTCCACCTCGCTGTTGGCGGCGTAGGTGCCCGCAACGGTAAAAATACGCTGGCTGGGAACGCGGCCAACCGGGGTGAACTGGCTGACAGAAGGCACCATCAGGCGTAATTGATCGCCGCGCTTAACCCCCAGTTGTCCCGCCAGCTGCTCACCGAGGATAACGTTATATTGTCCTGGCTGGAGCACGCTCTGCTGGGTATTGACCAGATACGGGGTGAGCGGATCTTTCTCATCCGGATTGATGCCGAGCATCACCGCGACGGAGACGCTGTGGGCGCTCTGCAACACCACGTCCGCCGTGGTGAGCGGCGCAATGCGCGTCACGCCCTGGAGATTGAGGCTTTGCGGCGTCAGCTGTTGCGGATTGATGCTGCCTTTGTCGCTGGTAACCAGCGCCTGCGGCATCAGGCCAAGGATATTGCCTTCCAGCTCACGCTCGAAGCCGTTCATCACCGACAGCACCGTCACCAGCGCCAGCACGCCCAGCGTGATGCCGATGGTCGAGAGCCAGGAGACGAAGCGACCGAAGCGGTCTGAAGCACGTCCACGCATGTAGCGCAGGCCGATGAATAACGCGACTGGTTGATACATGAGATCCGTCTTGGCAGTAGCCTGAAAATAAGTACAGGGATGATAAAGGAGCCGCCTGCTTTATGAAACCTCTAACCCTCTGAGTCTGCGGCAAAGTTGCGTCAAAATACGTCGCATAGCCGCTCAATGCACAAAAAAGTGACAAAGCAATGACGTTAATTGTACGTTTATTAAGCGTTCGCTGGGGTAGACTCAAAGATGTAGTAACGTTTTATTGCGCAGGAGAACACCATGTTCAAATTTCCCAAAGGCAGTATTGTGAAACACAAATCGGGAGAGATAAAAGGCGAGGTTGTTAACGTTTTTGAACAGGGAGATGCGCCGACGGGGTATTACGTAAAATGGGACGATGGTAACCACAGTTACCATCTGGAACAGGAACTCTCCTGGGCCAACGTTGACCGCCCGCGTATGCACTATACACAGCAATCGATTAAGTAACACAACCGGAAAAAAGCACCGCGACAGGTGATCCTCAGGGCGGATTATGGAATGATGACGCCCTGGAATAAAAGGAGAGAATGTCGAGACCCCATGTCCGAACAGAGTCGTTATACCCTGCCAGCGAAAGCCGGTGACCATCGTCAACTCGGTCAACTGCCAGGTGCCGCTCAGGCGGTGGAGTGTGCCAGCATCACCGAACGCCATCAAGGTCCGGTGCTGATGATTACCCCGGATATGCAATCTGCCCTGCGTCTGCAGGAGGAGATTCGCCAGTTCACCGATCTGCCGGTCAGTAACCTCGCCGACTGGGAAACGCTGCCCTACGACAGCTTCTCGCCCCATCAGGATATTATCTCCGCCCGCCTTTCCACCTTATACCAATTACCGACGCTGACGCATGGCATGCTCATCATGCCAGTGAATACGTTGATGCAACGCGTTTGCCCGCACAGCTTTTTACACGGCCACGCGCTGGTGATGCAACAAGGCCAGCAGCTATCGCGTGATGCCCTGCGCGACCAGCTGGAGCAGGCCGGTTACCGCCATGTTGATCAGGTGATGGAGCACGGTGAATACGCCACGCGCGGCGCGCTGCTCGACCTGTTCCCCATGGGCAGCGATCAGCCCTATCGCATTGATTTTTTTGATGACGAGATCGACAGCCTGCGTCTGTTTGATGTCGATACGCAGCGCACGCTGGAAGCCGTCGACGCCATCAATCTGCTACCGGCGCATGAATTTCCTACCGATAAAGCCGCCATTGAACAGTTCCGCAGCCGCTGGCGCGAAACCTTTGATGTGCGTCGCGAACCGGAACACGTTTATCAGCAGGTCAGCAAAGGCACCCTGCCCGCCGGGATCGAGTACTGGCAACCGCTGTTTTTCGAGCAATTACTGTCAACGCTCTTTAGCTACCTGCCCGCTAACACGCTGATTATCAATAGTGGTGACCTGGAAAGCAGCGCACAACGCTTCTGGCAGGACGTCAATGCCCGCTTCGAAAATCGCCGTATCGACCCAATGCGTCCGTTGCTGGAGCCGGTGGCGCTGTGGCTGCGCCCGGATGCCTTACTGGGTGAGTTAAAAGCCTGGCCGCGTATCCAGTTAAGCAGCGACACGCTGCCGGAAAAAGCCGCTAACACCAACCTCGGCTATCAGCCGCTGCCGGAATTGACAGTGCAGGCGCAGGCCAAAGCGCCGCTCGACCTGCTGCGTCAGTTCCTTGAACAATTTTCCGGTCCGGTGGTATTTTCGGTGGAAAGTGAAGGCCGCCGCGAAAGTCTGCAGGAATTGCTGGCGCGCATAAAACTGCGCCCACAGCCGATTAACCGCCTGGCGGACGCCAGCCAGCACGCGCACAGCCTGATGATTGGTGCCAGCGAGCGTGGCTTTATCGATAGCGAACGCCAGCTGGCTTTTATCTGCGAAAGCGATCTGCTGGGCGAGCGCGTCAGCCGCCGCCGTCAGGATAATCGTCGCACCATCAACCCTGATGTGCTGATCCGCAACCTGGCGGAGTTGCATCCCGGCCAGCCGGTGGTGCATCTGGAACACGGTGTTGGACGCTATATCGGCCTGACCACCCTTGAAGCGGGTGGTATCGAAGCGGAATACCTGATGCTCTCCTACGCCGGTGACGCCAAACTTTATGTACCGGTGTCATCACTGCATCTGATCAGCCGCTATGCCGGGGGTGCCGATGAGAACGCGCCGCTGCACAAACTGGGCAGCGATGCCTGGTCACGGGCGCGTCAGAAAGCGGCGGAAAAAGTACGCGACGTGGCGGCTGAATTGCTGGATATCTACGCGCAGCGCGCCGCCAAAACCGGTTATGCCTTTAAGCACGACCGCGATCAATATCAGCTGTTCTGTGAAGGTTTTCCGTTTGAAACCACGCCAGATCAGGCGCAGGCCATCAATGCGGTGCTGAGCGATATGTGCCAGCCGCTGGCGATGGATCGTCTGGTATGTGGTGATGTTGGCTTTGGTAAAACGGAAGTGGCGATGCGCGCCGCGTTTCTGGCGGTGGAAAACGGCAAGCAGGTGGCCGTGCTGGTGCCCACCACCCTGCTGGCGCAGCAGCATTACGACAACTTCCGTGACCGCTTCGCTAACTGGCCGGTGCGTATCGAGATGTTGTCACGCTTCCGCAGCGCTAAAGAACAAAATCAGATCCTCGAACAGGCGTCTGAAGGCAAAGTGGATATTCTGATCGGCACCCATAAGCTGTTGATGAGCGACCTGAAATGGCACGATCTTGGTCTGTTGATCGTCGATGAAGAACACCGTTTCGGTGTGCGCCATAAGGAGCGTATCAAAGCGATGCGTTCCGATGTCGATATTCTGACCCTCACCGCCACCCCAATCCCGCGTACCCTGAATATGGCGATGAGCGGCATGCGCGATTTGTCGATTATCGCGACGCCACCGGCGCGACGCCTGGCGGTGAAAACCTTTGTGCGTGAATACGACAGCCTGGTGGTGCGTGAAGCGATTCTGCGTGAAGTGCTGCGTGGCGGCCAGGTTTATTACCTGTTCAACGATGTTGAAAACATTGAAAAAGCTGCCCAGCGGCTGGCGGAACTGGTGCCGGAAGCGCGTATTGCCATTGGTCATGGTCAGATGCGTGAGCGCGACCTGGAACGGGTGATGAATGATTTCCACCACCAGCGTTTTAACGTGCTGGTGTGTACCACCATCATCGAGACCGGTATCGACGTGCCAAGCGCCAATACCATCATCATCGAACGCGCCGACCATTTTGGCCTGGCCCAGCTGCACCAGCTGCGTGGCCGTGTGGGTCGTTCGCACCATCAGGCTTATGCCTGGCTGCTGACGCCACATCCCAAAGCCATGACCACCGATGCGCAGAAGCGACTGGAAGCCATCGCCTCACTGGAAGATTTGGGGGCCGGTTTTGCCCTGGCGACCCACGATCTGGAGATCCGTGGTGCCGGTGAGCTTCTGGGTGAAGACCAGAGCGGCCAGATGGAAACCATCGGCTTCACGCTGTATATGGAGCTGCTGGAAAGCGCGGTTGATGCGCTGAAGGCCGGACGCGAGCCGTCGCTGGAAGATCTTACCAGCAACCAGACGGAGATCGAGATGCGTATGCCCGCCTTGCTGCCGGATGACTTCATCCCCGATGTGAATACCCGCCTGTCCTTGTACAAACGTATCGCCAGCGCCGGAGATGACGGCGAACTGGCCGAGCTGAAAGTTGAGATGATTGATCGCTTCGGCACCTTGCCGGATGCGGCACGCAACCTGCTGGATATCGCCGCACTGCGTTTAGTGGCGCGCGAGTTGGGGGTACGGCGCATTGAGGCCAGCGAGAAAGGCGGCTTCTTTGAGTTCGCCCCGCAAAATCATGTCGATCCCGGCTGGTTGATTGGCCTGCTGCAAAAAGACCCCAAACAGTGGAAACTCGATGGTCCAACGCGCCTGAAATTCACCCGCGATTTAGCCGAGCGTAAGTCGCGTATGGACTGGGTGCAAAAATTCGTTGGCGATCTGGCGCATCATCGCGTGTAAACACCTTTCTGTGACGTAACGGCGCGATTTATCGCGCCGTTTTTCCCTGCGGTGGATAATTATTCGGTTCCTGACTATCTTTGCATGAGTCCATTTTTTACCAGAGTGGGTTTATGCTTTTTCGCAAGGAAGTCAGCGATCATTTACAGTCACGCTACGCCGGACCTGTTCTGCTGTTAACCGGCTGGCCGGTCTGGATAACGTTACTCGTCACCTCAGTGTTGCTCGCCAGCTTACTGCTTTTCCTCTGGCTGGGAAGTTATACGCGACGGGCCACTGTCAGCGGTGAAGTCATCACCTGGCCGCACACCATTAACCTGTTTGCACCGCAGCAGGGGGTGGTTTCCCGTCTGCTGGTCTCCACCGGCCAGCTGGTCAGCGCCGGTACCCCTCTGTATGCGCTGGACATCAGCCGTGTCTCTCCCTCCGGTAATCTCAGCGCGACCACACGGGCGTTGCTGATAAAACAGCAGCAACAAATGGACGATATGGTGCGTCAGCTGGAGCAAAACCGCCGCGCGACGCTCACCACCGTTCAGCAGCAGCTTGACCAGTTACGCAACGCCCGGCAGCAAACCCAGAAGATGGTGGACTCGGCCACGGAGGGGCTTGACGTGATGCGCAGCAGCATGAACGACTATAGCCGCTTTATCCGCAAGGGATTGATCACCACCGACCAGCAAAACAATCAACGTTATCTTTTTTACCAACAGCTTAGCGTGTGGCACAGCCTGAATTCTCAGCGGGTACAGCAGGATATGCAGATCGCCGACCTGCTCAGCCAGCAGGTCACTCGTGCCGCCGATTTTGATGGGCAGCTGGCGCAGTACCACATTCGCCAGGCCGACATCGCTCGTCAGCTGGCGGAAGCCGATGCCGGTAGCGAACGCCTGATAACCGCCCCCGCCGCAGGACGCATCTCATCGCTGAGCGTGACGGCAGGACAGATGGTCAGTGACGGCGATAGCCTGGCGCAGCTGGTGCCTGCCGGAGACGACACCCCGAGCCTCGTTATCTGGCTCCCCAACGACAGCGTGCCCTATATCAAACCGGGCGACACGATAAACATCAGCTATGCCGCGTATCCAGCGGAAAAATATGGCCAGTTTCCGGGCAAGGTGCTGTCCGTGTCCGCCGCGCCAGTGCCGCTGCGTGAACTCAACAGCTACGGCAGCGCGCCCCGCTTAGCAAACGGGCAGCTGGCAGGCGCATGGTTCAAAGCCAGTGTGGCCCTGAATCAGCGGGGTTTGCGCTGGCAGGGCGAAAATCTACCGCTGGCCAGCGGTATGCAGTTGCAGGCCACGGTCTTCCTCGAAAAGCGTCCGCTGTATCAGTGGATGCTGTCTCCCTATTACTTCCTGAAAAACAGCATAACGGGGCCTGTCAGTGACCAACGGTGAAATGAGGGAGTTGTTCTCCCGTCTGCATATCAACCTGCGTCGTCGCATGCCGGTGATCCTGCAAACTGAAGCCGCTGAGTGCGGACTGGCATGCCTCGCGATGATCGCCAGCTGGTATCGATTGCCCGCCGACCTGCGGTTTTTACGTCAGCATTCGGGCATCTCCTCGCGGGGTGCCACGCTGCGCACAGTGATCGATACTGCGGCGGTCGCGGGCATGAAGTCGCGGGCGTTGCGTCTGGAAATGGATAATCTGCGCGCGCTCAAGCTGCCCTGCATTCTGCACTGGGATTTAAACCATTTTGTGGTCCTGGTCGCGGTGCGTCGTAATCGTGTGGTGATTCATGATCCGGCAGCCGGTTATCGCGTGCTCGGGATGCAGGAAGTCTCCCTGCATTTTACCGGCGTGGCGCTGGAGCTGTGGCCGACAGGCGATGTGCCACAAAGCGCCGCCCCCCGTCCCCGGCTTTCCCTCTGGTCACTGACGGGACGCATTGCGGGTTTGGGCACCACCCTCGTCAAATTGTTTTGCTTCTCCATCCTGGTGGAATCCGCCAGCCTGTTGTTACCTGTCGGGATGCAAATGGTGCTGGACCATGCCATTCCGGCCAGTGATATCGGTTTACTGACGCTGATTTGCCTGGGGTTATTGTTTTTTGTGCTGTTACGCACCGCCGTCAGTGCGCTACGCGGCTGGACATCGCTGGTGATGAGTACGCTGATCAGTGTGCAGGGAAAAGCGCGGTTGTTTGATCACCTGCTCGCTCTGCCCACCGAATGGTTTGAAAAACGCAAACTGGGGGATGTTCAGTCGCGCTTTACGTCTCTGGAGACATTGCAAACCACCCTGACCAGCAATGTGGTGAGCGGTATTATGGACGGCATCATGACCATTGGCTTGATGATCATGATGTTGCTGTATGGCGGGTCATTGTTATGGGTGGTGCTGGCCTTCACGCTGCTGTGGTGCCTGTTCCGGCTCGGCACCTACCGGGCCTGGCGGCAGGCATCGGAGGAGCAAATCGTCAGAAGTGCCCGTTCCGGCTCGCATTTTATGGAATCACTTTACGGTATTCACACCATCAAAGCGCTGGGATTACCCGCACTGCGCGCGCAGCACTGGCTTAACCTGAATATAGAAAACGCCAATGCCACCATCAGCAAAACGCGCTATGAAATGCTGTTTTCTGGCGGCAATACCCTGATTGCCACGTTGCAGCAAATTACCCTGTTGTGGCTCGGGGCCAGCGCGGTGATCGCCGGAGATATGACGCTGGGGATGTTTGTCGCGTTCAGCACTTACCGCGGGCAATTTTCTGACCGCACCGCCAGTCTGCTGGAAACCTTGCTCCAGCTGCGCATGCTGTCACTGCATAAAGATCGCGTGGCGGATATTGTGCTGGCCGAGCCAGAAACGCCCGTCGGAGAGCCTGTTCATCCGTTGCTGAGCCACGGCGAACCCGCCGCGCTCGCCGTGAAAGGGCTATCCTTTCAATATGATCCCTTCAGCCCCCTGCTGTTCAGCGATGTTAATCTTGAGATTGAGGCCGGGGAGTGCGTGGCAATCACTGGCCCTTCCGGCAGAGGAAAAACCACGCTGATCAGGATGATGGCCGGTCTGCTTAAACCCAGCGCCGGGGAAATTTATGTTAATGGCATCAATATCCGCACCAGTGGCGTGGCGAACTGGCAGGCCTGTATCGCCTGCGTGTTGCAGGATGATACGCTGCTGGCGGGGTCCGTGGCGGAAAATATCTGCGCGTTTGATACGCAGCCAGACGAGGAGTGGATCAAAGCGTGCGCCAGCCTCAGCCAAATCCATGACGATATTCTGGCGATGCCAATGGGGTATCAGACGCTGATCAGTGAGCTGGGTAGCAGCCTGTCCGGGGGACAAAAGCAGCGGCTGCTGATCGCCCGCGCATTATATCGTCGGCCCCAGGTATTGTTCCTCGATGAAGCCACCAGTCACCTCGATGTGGATAATGAGACGCGGATAAATGCCGCCATCCGGGCGCTGAATATTACCCGCGTGATGATTGCGCATCGGCCATCTACTATTGCGTCGGCAGACCGGGTGATTGATATGGCGACGTGGCCGTCGGGGAAATAAATTATTCAGGTGGGTTCTGAGTTTTTCTCTGAATAGTCTTATCCCTAACATGAGTTATATCGAAACGGCTGGTCCTGAATTGGAATTTATTTTTACCACCACAGCAAAGGGTTATATATCGTAACAACTATTTTTTTCAGTACCATCTTTTCATCCAGCAAATGCCGTCTATCCTGAATATGAGGCTTTTAAATACGAAAGCCGATTCCTGAAGATCGTTATTATCCAGTCCACCATTTTATAATCTGGAGTCTGACTATGAACGAATCAATGCGTGAGCTATCTGAACAGGAAATTTCACAAGTAAGTGGCGGAGCACTTTCTATTCCCGGCCTCGCTAATGTCACTGGCACTGTAGGTGGCCTCACCTCGACTATTACTGGCCTTCTTAGCTCTGCCCTGACTACCGTTGGCGGTTTGGTTACCGGTCTTGGTTCCGCAATAGGCGGGTTAACCAATAATTCAGGTATCTGATTTATCATAAAATCAATTATCTGTCGAAGCCTCAGGGATGAGGCATAAATATAAAAATCCTTTTAATAAGCGTCATGAAAATATGATATCCCACCAATGATGCGTCATCTCTTTCCCTCCCAACAATAAACAATATAACAAAATAAAGTCAGGGATTTTTTGGTTACCCTTTTACGAAAAGCGTCAATAATTTTTATTAAATTACATCATCAGTACGGAAGGTAATATTGAAAAAGGCAGCCTTAAAGGCTGCCTTTACGCTGTGATATGTCTTTGCCCAATCAGGCCTGATTCGAATTCAGGATTAGCTGACCATTACGGTCGAGCGGAATGCGGGTGCCAGGGTCTTTTTCCATGCGGATTTTGCCCTGCTGGTCGCCTATTTTATAGGTCACATCATAACCCAGCATTTTGTCCTGTTTGTCGTACACCGTTTTACAACGTTGTTCCGTGGTGGTGTAGGTATCGCGATCCTGCATACCTGCCTGCACCTGGTTACCGGCGTAACCGCCTGCCAGCGCGCCAGCTACCGTCGCCACACTGCGGCCACGTCCGCCACCAAACTGGTGACCCAGCACACCACCCGCTACCGCGCCCAGCACCGAACCGGTCAGACGGTTCTCGTCCTGTACCGGACGACGATGGGTGAGGGTCACGTTGCGACATTCCTGTCGCGGCTGCTTGATACTCTCTTTGATTGGCGTCGCTGAGAGCACCTGAGCATATTGCGGGCCACGGTCAAAGACATCCATGCTGGCGACAGCTGCAACCCCTAAGGCCGCCGCTACGCCGATACCGATACCCGCTAACATTGATTTGTTCACAGGAATGTCCTCCTGAAAGTTGTTACCGCGCAATCCTGCCGCTGACAGCATCCTGTGCAGCTGGGACATAACCGGCGTGCGCGACGCGCCGTGTCTGTTGAGATAAGTTTTACAGATGGCCCGATTTTGCAACATCAGATTAATGGAGGAAACGCAGCGCAAAGCCACCAGGGCCAGCTTTTCGGAGAGTTCTGAGAGCAGCGAGGACCGCCCTCTTCCATCAGGTAAGCTTACGCTTTTCAATGGATTAAAGCGGGCAGAACCGGGTTGGGCGGCAAACGCCGCCCGAAATCCATCAGTGCAGCTTGAGACGCGGACGGAGTACGCGGTTGAGGCTACCGACCAGCATCATCAGACCGGTTTTGAAATAACCGTGGAGCGCAATCTGGTGCATACGATACAGGGAAATGTAGACGAAACGGGCAATACGCCCTTCCACCATCATCGATCCACGCATCAGGTTACCCATCAGGCTGCCGACGGTGCTGAAGCGCGACAGCGACACCAGTGAACCATGATCTTTATAAACATAGGCCTTCAGTGGCTTGCCTTTCATTTGCGCAAGGATATTTTCCAGCGCCAGCGACGCCATCTGATGCGCTGACTGTGCGCGCGGTGGCACAAAGCCGCCGGACGGCAGTGCGCAGGAAGCGCAGTCACCGATGGCGTAAATATTCTCATCACGCGAGGTTTGCAGCGTATCCTTCACCACCAGCTGATTGATACGGTTGGTTTCCAGCCCGCCAATCTCTTTCATAAAATCTGGCGCTTTGATACCGGCTGCCCACACCATCAAATCGGCGGCGATAAACTCCCCGCCTTTGGTATTCAGGCCATTGGCATCAGCGCTGGTCACCATGGTCTGGGTCAACACGCGCACGCCAAGTTTGGTCAGTTCATGATGCGCGGCTGCCGAGATACGCGGCGGCAGCGCAGGCAAAATACGCTCGCCCGCTTCCACCAGCGTCACGTTCAGCGCCGAGTTATCCAGCCCCTTATAACCGTAGCTGTGCAGCTGTTTCACCGCGTTGTGCAGCTCCGCCGACAGTTCAACGCCGGTCGCACCACCACCCACAATCGCGATGTTCACTTTATCCAGACGGCCTTCGCTGGCGGAGAATTTCAGGAACAGGTTGAGCATTTCATTGTGGAAACGACGCGCCTGGTGCGGGTTATCGAGGAAGATACAGTGATCTTTCACGCCCGGCGTGCCGAAATCATTCGAGGTGCTGCCCAGCGCCATCACCAGCGTGTCATACGCCAGCTCGCGCTGCGGGACTAATACTTCACCTTCGGGGTCGAGGATCTCGGCCAGCCCGATGGTTTTGTTATCGCGGTCAATTTGGGTCAGTGAACCCAGCTGGAACTGGAAACCGTGGTTACGTGCATGCGCCAGATAGCTGAGCGCATCAATCCCTTCATCCATCGAACCGGTGGCCACTTCATGCAGCAACGGTTTCCACAAATGGCTGTGGTTACGATCAACCAAAATGATCTCGGCTTTCTTTTTCCGGCCCAGCTTATGTCCGAGCTGGGTGGCCAGCTCTAAGCCGCCGGCACCACCGCCGACAATAACGATTTTTTTCATAGATGTAGTCAACAAAGACCCCCTCAAAGTTGTAAACCAAAAGTTAATTAATGGTTACTAAAAACCTTAATAAACATAGGGTTGGCGAAGTTAAATCGCGAGCTGAGGGCAGAATATCATGGTAGGATCGGGATATCACAACAAAATTGATGTACATCAATCTTTCAGCGGCACTATCAGAATGTTACACAAACATTGCGCCGCAGAGTGCGGCGCAGGCAGGATTAACCCAATGTTTTGAAGGCTTTTATCCGCTGAAGATGCGGTGCGATATTCCTGAATTTATGGCTGGCCTCTTCATCCCAGACGATCTCATAGAAATGGTGTAACGTCGCCGCACTGCGCTGATTATCCAGCGCTTCATCATGACGCGACAGAATCGCCAGGCAATGGTCCCGGTTCTTTTCGCGAAAGTTACTGATGCATTTGGTGGCGATATCGACATACTCTTCCGGGCGATCTATTTTGCCCTCCATGTTCTCTTCGGGGAACAGGTTAGGATTGAGGATCACCTGGCGGATACCACAGAGAAAACCGATACGCTCGGCCCAGTAGCCGCCCAGTCCGACACCACAAATCAGCGGCCGCGCATCGGCAGCCTGCTGCAACAATTTGTCGGACTCCTTCAGCAGAAACTGCATGTCATGCTTCGGGTGCAGCGTGCTGTAACTGATCAGCCTGACGTCCGGGTCTATAAACTGCAGTTGCAGCACCTTTTCATGGTTGCCCGGACTGCTTGAATCGAAACCGTGCAAATAGATGATCATGATTATCCTCAGCGTGGTGAACGTTCCGGGCAGTTCCGTTACCTGCCCGACGCTTTATGTGCCAGCCAGCGGCTTTGCAACTCGCTCAGCTGGCGCTGATTCTGCTGCCAGCGTGTACTTTCCTGCAGGCTTTGACGCGTGAATCGTCCCTGATGGTATAACTGTGCCACCCGCGTCGCCCCGATCAGGGTCAAATTATCCAGCACACTGATGGCACCCTGGCGGTGATTACACACCAGAATCATATCGCATCCGGCGTTGAGCGACTGCCGGGCGCGATCGGCATAGCTGCCCATCACCGCGGCCCCTTCCATCGACAGATCGTCGGAGAATATCACCCCGTCAAAACCAAATTCTTCACGTAATACGGTTTTCAGCCAGTAAGGAGAACCGCTGGCAGGCAGTGGGTCCACCTCAGTATAGATAACGTGGGCAGGCATCACCGCATCCAGCGCGCGCTCGTCAATCAACTGCTGGAAGATCGCCATATCATGCTGGCGCAGGGTCGCAACATCGCGCGGATCGCGCGGTGTCTCTTTATGCGAATCCGCACTTACCGCGCCATGGCCGGGAAAATGCTTCCCGGTGGTTTTCATGCCCGCTTCGTGCATGCCGGCAATAAAACGACGCGCGACCTGCAACGCAATCGCCGGATCGCTATGGAAAGCGCGATCGCCGATTGCCGCGCTGATATGACCAATGTCCAGCACCGGTGCGAAACTGATGTCGATATCCATCGCGATCATCTCGGCCGCCATTTGCCAGCCTGCCTGCTGCGCCAGTTCTCCGGCGGTGGGCAAATCGTGTAACGCCGCGAAAGATTGCATCGCCGGTAAGGTGGTGAAGCCATCGCGAAAACGCTGCACACGCCCCCCTTCCTGATCCACCGCCACCACCAGCCGGGTATGGGATGCCGCACGAATCTGGCGCACCAGCTCAGCCAGCTGCGCCGGGTCATGATAGTTACGGGCAAACAGAATCAGGCCGCCAACCAGCGGATGTTGCAGAATCTCCCGTTCTTCTGCGTCAAGTTCATAGCTCTCAACGTCAAGCATCAGCGGTCCGGGTGTGTTCATCGTCATAACATCAATCCTGTAGCGCGAATAAAGCGCGCGATATTAAAGGTCCTGCCAGCTGGCGCGAGCCAGTTGTTGTAGGGTTTCGTCCTGGGTCTGCTCGGCACGCAGCTGATACCAGCTGGCCATCAGCAGGTGCAGCCACGGTTGCCAGCGGCGAATTTGCTGCTGCAACGGGGTCAGTGCCAGCTGCATGGTCTGCGCGTAGGCGGTGACCCATTCCGTTTGCTGATGAGGATCGACCGCGCAAATCGCCGCCAGTTCCAACGCCACATCACCATCCGCCGCATATTCCCAGTCGATCAGACGCAGCCCGTCAGGGGTGACAATCAGATTGCCCGCATGAACATCCATATGAACCGGCGCAAGGCGTAACGGATGCGGTTCTCCCACCGCCATCAGGCGTTGCAAACGACGCTGCCAGCGCCAGTGTTTGTGCTGGCACAGCTGCCAGTAACGTTGCAGCAGCGGCGTGAGGGACAGGCGGTAGCCCGTCAGCGGTTGCTGGTGCAGACGTTGCAGCAATGCCACCACCGCCGCACGCTGCTGGCTGAAAGCGGCTACCGGCAGCATCTCACCCGGCAGCCACTCCAGCAACAGCCAGGGATCGCGCCAGCCGAAGGGGCGCGGAGCCAGTTGTGAAGCCCGTAACTTATGCAGCAGACGGTACTCACGCAGACGATTAACAAACGGAATCACTGCCTGTGGCGCACGTCGCGCCAGTAACGTTCCCTGATCGCTGGTGATGCACACGCTCTGCCCACTCAGCCCTGGCAACGTGAAAAAATGACCGGCAGCTTGCGCCGTCGGCCATTGTTGCTGAATCAAATATTGCAGCTGCGGATCAGGGTTGTGCGACACCGTTACCCGACCAGATAATTTCACCGGTCTGCACCAGCATTAACAACATCTGTATGGTCGGTGCTTTCACATCGCCCTGCGCGGTGCTGTACAGCACGTATTGCGCGTTAACATTGCGCGCCAGGCCAATCGCCTTGCTACGTGAGTTCAGGCTATCGTCATCAGACAAACCCAGCGCCTGTTTCGCCTGCGTCAGTTGTTGCGGCGTCACCAGCGTGAACTTACCGTTGTTAGCCAGAGCATGCTGGATCGCTGCGGTAGCGTTGTCCGATTGCAGCGAACCATTGGTGTTGTTTTTAATCCGATCCACCAGCAGCACGCTACCCGGGGTCACGCCAGCCGATTGCACCATATTGGCAACCAGCGGCTGCACACTGGCATTCCAGTTGATGGTTTTCAGCTTCGGCGGCTGTGGCACGGTTTCCGGTGGCTGTTGCGGCGGAGTTGGCGGCGGAACAGGTTGTGTTGGCGTGGTCGGCGGCGTTGGCTCCACCGGGGCCGGAGCTTGCTGTTTTATCACACAGCCGGTTAGCATCAGCGCAAATAGCAGCGCGCCGGAACGTTGTAAACTGCGAATCACGGATTACTCCTCAGAGATAAAGATAGAGACGCACCTTGCTGGCGGTCGGATTACCGATTTGCGAAGCCGCTTCAATGCTGCCATGCGCGGGTACGGTCAGCGTTTGTGCCGGTTCGCGTGGGGTGATTTCCAGCCCCTTGTCGTCATACCAGTAATAACGATAGTGCACAGTCACCGGCGTTTCGCGTTGGTTATAGAGTACGCTCGACGCCCGCAGCTGCCCATCACGCGAAGCCAGGGTTGGCTCATCGGTAATGATGCCCGCTGACAGCACCGAGGCTTCCATCACCAGCGACTGCGAAGTATTGATCATCGGCTTGTCACTGCTGCATCCCGCAAGGGTCAGCAATAACAGGCCGCTCAGCCATTGACGCATAGCAAGGTCCGCCTGAGGGTTAGCCAGCCAGCATCGGTCCAAGCGGTTTGCCGCCCAGCAGATGCATATGGATGTGGTAAACCTCCTGGCCGCCGTGGCGGTTGCAATTCATGATCAGGCGATAGCCATCTTCGGCGATCCCCTCGTCACGGGCAATTTTGGCCGCGACAGTGATCATGCGACCCAGCGCCTGCTCGTGCGCAGCCTGCGCATCGTTGGCGGTGGGAATCAAAACGTTAGGGATGATCAGAATATGCGTGGGCGCTTTGGGTGCGATATCGCGGAAGGCGGTGACCAGTTCGTCCTGATAAACCACGTCGGCGGGAATTTCGCGACGGATGATTTTACTGAAAATGGTTTCTTCAGCCATGATGCATTTCCTTAAGCCTGGAGTTCAGTCAGGCAGTATGCGGGAGGAATTCTGCTTCTTTCAACCTCAGGACCACTTTTCTTACATTAAATGGCTGCGTTTACACCACTTTTTCCTTTCTGCTTACCATGATGTGGCCTGCTTCGCATTTCTGACATGGTTCCCACCACAAAAATGAAACACTGTTTTATAAATTAGATTTATCACGGCTGTTTCTTTGCGATTTTGCCACTTGTGCAGACAACCTTGCCAAATCACGAAGGTTTGGCCCGTCTTCCCGCTCTATTTTCTAACCAATCCGAGCCAGTTGTCCGGAGTGATGAGGGATGTACACCACATTTGTCTCAGGGAGTACCTGCAATGCGCTCACGTAAGATTGGTCTGGGCCACTACCTGGCCTATGGTTCCGGGGATTTTCTCGGTGCTGGCACCACGGCGTTAACGGCCGCATGGCTGCTTTACTTCTACACCACGTTTTGTGGGCTGACGCCCATCGAGGCGACCTTTATCTTTGCCGCTGCCCGCGTGCTGGACGCGCTGGTCAGCCCGTTAATGGGCTTCCTGACCGACAATTTTGGTTCGACATGGCTCGGTAAGCGCTTTGGCCGTCGCAAGTTTTTTATCCTGCTGGGGATCCCCTGCGTATTCAGCTATAGCCTGATGTGGATAGCCGATATGCATTTCTGGTGGTATCTGCTGACTTACCTGCTGTTTGACATCGTCTACACCATGATTCTGGTGCCCTATGAAACGCTGGTGCCGGAGATGACCGATGATTTTAAACAGAAAACCCGCTTCTCCGGCGCACGCATCGCGCTGGCACAGCTGTCCGCCATTCTGGCGGCGTTTCTGCCTGGCATCCTGATCGGCTGGTTCGGCAAAGAGAATCCACTGTCATTCTTTTATGCCAGCCTGGTCTTTTCCGTGATTTGCGCGCTGGTGCTGACGCTGGTGTGGCGTTTCACCTGGGAGCGTCACCCGGAAGACTTTTCCGCAGAATCGCTGCGTGCCGAACAGCAGAAATCCCAGCTCACGCTGCTGCAAAGCCTGAAGCGGCTGTATATCGAACTCGCCTCAACGCTGCGCATTCGAATCTTTCGCCAGCATCTCGGAATGTACCTCGGCGGCTATATCGCGCAGGACGTGTTTAACGCGGTATTTACCTGGTACGTGGTGTTTGTGCTGATGCAGAGCGCGCAAATCGCCTCCAGCCTGATGGGCACCATGGCAGTGCTGCAATTTATTGCGGTGATGGGGATGATCCCGTTATGCATCCGCCTGGGACCGGCCCCGGCCTACCGTCTGGTGGTGGTGCTGTTCGGCCTTAGCGCCCTCTCCTATGCCGCGCTGTGGTACACCGGCATGAACAACAGCATGACGCTGCTGGTGCTGATTTCGGGTCTTGCCGGACTGGGGCGCGGCGGCATCAACTATGTTCCCTGGAACACCTACACCTATATCGCTGATGTGGATGAAGTGATCACGGGCCAGCGCCGTGAAGGTATTTTTGCCGGCATTATGACCCTGACGCGTAAAGCGTCACAGGCGGGTGCCGTGATGCTGGTGGGTATCGTGTTGCAGCTGGCGGGCTTTGTCTCCGGCCAGACAATCCAGGTCCCGGCAGTGGGTCACACTATCCTGGCGATCCTGACTATAGGCACCGTCTGCGTGCTCACCTGCGGCTTTCTGGTTTCGCTGCGCTTTAAACTCAATCTGCATACCCACACGGTATTGCGTGCCGAGACGTTAAAGATGCGCGATGCCGGACGCGTGGTGCCGGAACGCATCACCCCGGAGGCACGCGAGATTGTCGAAACCCTCGCCGGTATGCCTTACGAGAATCTGTGGGGCAACAACAACGTGGGCTACCTCAATCGCCATCATCCCGCTGCGCCACCCTTACCCCGTAAGCAGGGCACCTTGCATCCCCTGCCTGCCTCTTCAAAACGATAGGAATGAATCATGACGGTATTCCCTGTAAAGCATAGTGACCTGTTACGCCAGCCGGAGTTTCTGCTGCCGCGCAAGGAGCTGGTGCAGTTGATCCATCAACTCACGCAGAACCTGGTGAATATTACCGACCCGAGTGGCGAGTTTTTACTGCGCCTCGATGATGGCCGCGTCATTGATACCAAAGGCTGGGCAGGCTGGGAGTGGACACATGGTATCGGGCTGTATGGCATGTTGCATTATTACCAGCAGACCGGGGACCAGGCTACGCGACAGATTATTGACGACTGGTTTAGTGCCCGGCTGGCAGAGGGAACCCCCACCAAAAACGTCAACACCGTCTGCCCCTTCCTGACGCTGGCTTACCGCTATGAAGAAACGCGCAACCCAGCCTGGCGGCCGGTGCTGGAGCGCTGGGCGGAATGGGTCATGTTTGACATGCCGCGCACCGAAAACGGCGGGCTGCAACATATCGTGTATAACAACGAGAACACGCAGCAGCTGTGGGACGATACGCTGATGATGAGCGTGATGGCGCTGGCGAAGATTGGTCAGCTGCTGGACCGCCCGGAATTTGTGGAGGAAGCCAGCTATCAGTTTCTGATTCATACCCAGTATCTGGTGGACCGCCACAGCGGATTGTGGTTTCACGGCTGGAACTTCGACGGTCGCCACAACTTTGCCAACGCGCGCTGGGCACGCGGCAACAGCTGGGTCACCATCGTCATCCCCGACTTCCTCGAAATGATGAACTGGCCAGAGCAGCATGCTACCCGTCGTTTTCTGCAACAGGTGCTGGAGAATCAGGTGAAGGCGCTGGCCGGATGTCAGCACAGCAGCGGCCTGTGGCATACCCTGCTGGATGATCCGCACAGCTACCCCGAGGCTTCGGCGACTGCGGGCTTTGCCTACGGTATTCTGAAAGCGGTACGTAAACGTTATCTGTCCCGTGACTATCTGCCGCTGGCAGAAAAGGCCTTGCGCGGGGTGATCGCCAACATTGACGAGGAGGGTGAACTGAAGCAGGTATCGTTCGGAACCGCGATGGGCAGCGATCTGGATTATTATCGCCAGGTGCCGTTGACCTCCATGCCGTATGGTCAGGCGATGGCGCTGCTGTGCCTGACGGAGTATTTGCGGGTCTATTTATAAAAAAAACGGCCCCATCAGGGGCCGCTGTTGATTACATATTACGAATATAATCGTCCATCTCGGTTTTCAGGTTATCCGACTTGGTGCCGAAAATCGCCTGAACACCCGAACCGGCTATCACCACTCCACGTGCACCGAGGCTTTTCAGCTCGCTCTGGTCCACTTTACCCACATCCGCCACGCTAACGCGCAGACGAGTGATACAGGCATCGAGGTTGGTGATGTTTTCTTTGCCACCGAATGCAGTGACCAGTTTGCCCGCCATTTCACTGCCGGTCGCGCTGCTCTGCTCAACCGCATTATCTTCACGGCCCGGCGTTTTCAGGTTCAGTTTGACAATCAGTACACGGAACACGGTGTAGTAAATCAGGCCGTAGATGATACCCACAATCGGGAACAGCCAGATTTTGCTGCTGTTGCCACTCAGCACGATAAAGTCGATCAGACCGTGTGAGAAGCTGGTGCCATCACGCATGCCGAGCAGGATGCAAATCGGGAATGCCAGGCCAGCCAGAATCGCGTGGATCACATACAGGATCGGCGCAACAAACATAAAGGAGAACTCGATCGGCTCGGTGATACCGGTCAGGAACGAGGTCAGTGCGGCGGAGATCATGATGCCGCCCACTTTGGCACGGTTTTCCGGTTTTGCAGAGTGCCAGATAGCAATGGCAGCAGCAGGCAGACCGTACATTTTGAACAGGAAGCCACCAGACAGTTTGCCTGCGGTTGGGTCACCCGCCATATAACGCGGAATGTCACCGTGGAAGACCTGGCCAGCAGCGTTAGTGAATTCACCAATCTGCATCTGGAAAGGTACGTTCCAGATATGGTGCAGACCAAACGGCACCAGTGAACGCTCAACCACGCCGTAGATCCCGAAGGCGACAACCGGGTTCTGATAGGCTGCCCATTGTGAGAAGTCCTGAATGGCTGAACCTACCGGTGGCCAAATGAAGGACAGCAGCACACCCAGCACGATAGCCGCCAGACCAGAAATAATCGGCACAAAACGCTTACCGGCGAAGAAGCCAAGGTATTCCGGCAACTTGATACGGTAGAAGCGATTAAACATGTATGCCGCGATGGAACCGGCGATAATCCCGCCGAGTACCCCGGTATCGGCCAGATGTTTGGCATCGATCTCCGCAGCTGGCAGATGCAGCACCAGCGGAGCCACTACCGCCATGGTTTTCACCATGATGCCGTAAGCCACCACTGCCGCCAGGGCGGAAACACCGTCGTTATTGGTAAAGCCGAGCGCCACACCGATGGCAAAAATCAGCGGCATGTTGGCAAATACCGAACCACCCGCTTCAGCCATCACATGCGAAACCACGGCAGGTAACCAGCTAAAGTTAGCTGAACCAACACCTAATAAAATACCGGCAATCGGCAATACCGATACCGGTAACATCAGCGACTTACCTACTTTTTGCAGGTTCGCAAATGCGTTTTTGAACATAGCCTGAAGCTCCTGAGTATGAGTGCATTTCGCGCAGTGCGCGTGGTAACGGGGGGAGGACCCTTTACCGGGATGACGCTGAGCGTCTTTTGATTTATTACGAAGAGTAAAATAAATAGATTTTTCTTACTTTGACGGCTATCACGTTTCGCTGATGACACCGTCTGGCTTTCAGGCAATTCTTACTGACTTGCTGATATTTACAGCAAAAAATCACTGACTGCGCCCGCAGGGGCGCAATACATCGGATGAATTTCTGATTAATTACAGAGTTTGAAATAAAGTGCGTTAACCGCCGAGGCGACTCATCGGGATATGAAACAGACGGGAGAAATTCTCGGTGGTGGTTGCCGCCAGCGTCTCAATATCGACACCCTTCAGCACCGCCATATAATCGGCCACGTCACGGGTAAACGCAGGCTGGTTCTCTTTGCCACGATGCGGTACGGGTGCCAGATAAGGTGAATCGGTCTCCACCAGCATCCGGTCCAGCGGGACATAACGCGCCGCATCACGGATTTGTTCCGCGTTACGGAACGTCAGAATACCGGAGAAGGAGATGTAAAAGCCCATATCCAGCAGTTTCGTCGCGGTCTCTTTATCTTCAGTGAAACAGTGCAGTACCCCGCCGCACTTCTCAACCTGCTCTTCACGCAGGATCGCCAGCGTATCTTCACGCGCATCACGGGTATGGACGATGATCGGTTTGTTAAGTGCAATGCCGGTACGAATATGTTCACGGAAGGAAGCCTGCTGCTGCGCTTTGGTTTCCTGCTGGTAAAAATAGTCCAGCCCGGTCTCACCCAGCGCCACCACGCGTTCCTCCGCGGCCAGGCGTCGGAATTCCTCAACATCGTAAGGCGTTTCCTGATTCAGCGGATGAACACCACAGGCCAGCGCGATATTCTCACGCTCGCCAACCAGCGCTTTAATCTTGTAGTAATCCGGCAGGGTGGTGGCAATCGCCAGCATAAACTTCACGTCACGCGCTGCCGCTTTGGTGATCACATCATCCAGATCGCGGTGCTGCTTTTCGTAATCCAGGCCATCGAGATGGCAATGGGAATCGACAATAAACATACTTCTCTCTTTTACAATTAGCCGATGGTGGCTGGCGTCAGCAGACGGCCCCAGCTCAGCAAACGATCGGTCAACATTAATTCGCGATTGAGCGCAGTCACCTGCTGCAATTGTTCACGACACTGCATCCACAACTGCACGCTGGCACTCAGAGCGCTGCTGTTCAACTGTTGCGCCAGCAGCGTCACCACGTCCGGACGATCGCCGTTGCTTAACCAGCGATTGGCACCCTGCTGGACTTTCATCGCATCAACCAACAGCGAAAGCAGCCAGGCCAGGCGGTCGGCGACATCATCACTGTTTAGCGAGGGCAGCAGTTGCAACAGATCCTGCGACAAAGCACCGGGCAGTGCGTCGCACAATGCCTGGCGGGCCTGCCATCGCTCAGGTTGCAACAACGCCAGCGCGGCCGCAGGTGCGCCGTTGCTTAAGCGCAGCGCAGCACGCAGCGTCTCTTCCGCTTGGGAAATCTGTTTTTGCAACCATTGCAGGCTATGAATTTCATCAGGGGGCGAGAGATGCCAGGTCATGCAACGGCTGCGCAGCGTGGCGAGCAAACGCGACGGCTCACGGGTGCTGAGGAAAAACCAGGTATTAGCGGGCGGTTCTTCCAGGGTTTTCAGCAACGCATTGGCGGCAGCTTCGGTCAGTTGTGCCGCGTCAGGCAACCACACCACTTTCGCCCCTCCCTGCTGAGCAAAATGATACAGTTTTTCCGTGACGTCACGTACCGCATCTATCCCCAGCGAGGATTTGCCCTTCTCGGCCTCAAGACGATACCAGTCAGGATGCGTCTGCGCCTGCATCAAATGGCAACCGTGGCAGTGACCACAGCTCTTTAGCCCTTCGGGTTGCTGGCACATCAGCCAGCGGCTGACACCCCAAACCAGTGCATCGTCACCCATCCCCTCGATCGCCTGAATTAACAGCGCATGGTGCGCCTGATGGCTTTGATGACGGGCAATAATTTGCCGGTACGGCTGGTTTAGCCACGGATACCAGTTCATGCCGTTTGACCTGCCAGCCAGTGACGAACGGCGGACTGGATTGACTGTGTTACCTGCGGCAACGGCTGCGTGGCATCAATGGTGATAATGGAAGCATCTTTCGCCGCCAGCGCCAGATAACGTTCACGGGTGCGTTCAAAAAAGCGCAGCGATTCCTGCTCGATACGGTCCAGTTCGCCACGTGCACGCGCACGCTGTAAACCAATTTCCGGAGTGACGTCGAGATACAGGGTACAATCGGGGCGGAATTCACCCAGCACCGCGTCACGTAAGGTATTCATCAGTTGGGTATCCAGGCCGCGTCCGCCGCCCTGATAAGCCTGAGAGGACAGATCATGACGATCGCCAATTACCCAGGCACCCCGCGCCAGCGCTGGCTTGATGACATTCTCCACCAGCTGGACGCGCGCAGCGTAGAGCATCAGCAGTTCCGCTTGATCGGTGAGCGTTTCGCCATCAATCCCTTGCTTAACCAGCACACGCAGCTGTTCCGCCAGCGGTGTACCGCCCGGTTCACGCGTGAAGACCAGGTCATCAATGCCCTGCTCATGGAGCACCGCAACCACGGCATCACGCGCCGTGGTTTTGCCTGCCCCTTCCAGGCCTTCGATGACGATAAACTTACTTTTCATTTTTTTCCTTCATTGCCAGCCGATACGCCTGCACGGCTTTATTATGGCTGACCAGATTAGTGGTAAAGGTGTGACCACCTTTACCATCAGCCACAAAGTAGAGGTAATTGCTTTTTTCCGGGTGCGCTGCCGCTTCCAGTGAAGCCCGGCCCGGCATGGCAATCGGACCCGGTGGCATGCCGCTAATGGTATAAGTATTGTAATCGGTTGGCGTGTCGAGATCTTTACGCGTCAACGTTCCAGCATAGCTATCGCCCATGCCATAAATCACCGTCGGATCGGTCTGTAGCTTCATGCCAATCCGCAAGCGGTTGATAAACACCGAGGCCACCCGCGCGCGCTCCTCGCTGACGCCGGTTTCTTTCTCGATGATCGACGCCATCGTAACCAGATCCTGCTCTTTCTTATAAGGCAGGTTATCCATACGATTCTGCCAGATCTCATCCACCAGCTTGTTCATGCGCGCATGGGCACGTTCCAGCAGCGCGACATCGCTGGTGTTGGCGGTGTAGAGATAAGTATCGGGATAAAAGCCGCCTTCAAGCTGGCTGGCATCAAGTTTTAGCGCTGCCGCCACCGTCGCAAACTGATCATCTTTCAGAGTGTGTTTGAGATAAGGGGCCGCACGCAGTTGCTCCAGCCACTCTTTCAGGCGGGAACCTTCCACAAAACGCAGCGGAAACTGCGCTTCCTTGCCACTCGCCAGCAATGCCAGCAACTGACGCACCGTCATGTTGCTTTCGAGACGATAAGTACCGGCCTTAAAGCGCGCCAGCTCTGGCTCCAGCTTCAGCAACGGACCAAACCACAGGCTCGGTGCAATCACATGCTCACTTTCCAGCTGTGCTTCAAGTGCCACCCGGCCAGTCCCTGCTGGCAGAGTAAAAATGGTTTCCTGATGCAGGGTTAACGGTGTATCGGCGAAACGTTCAATTTGCCAATAACTAAAGGCCGCTGCGAGGCCAATAATCGCCGTGGCGCTGGCGATAATTTTTTTCATTCGGGTCATGGTGCTTCCATTTTCTGGCAACTGCCAAGCAGTTTCTGGTACAGCGAACGTGCGGTGAACGAAACATCGTCAATACTTCGCACGGGTAAAACGGGCATCAGGGCATTGCAAATCACCACTTCATCAGCGGCAAGGATCCGCTCCCTGTTACCATCAATCAACTGACAATCCTGGCCCGCAGCCGCCATCTGCGCCATCAGAAAACGCCGCATAATGCCAGCAACGCCAGCCTGGTCGAGACGTGGCGTGAATATCTCATCGCCCTCGCGCCAGAATAAATTGGCCGCACAGCATTCCACCACCGTCCCCTCAGTGTCAAGCACCAGCGCCTCGTCGGCTGCCGTCTGGTCAAGATGGTGGCGAATCAGCACCTGCTCCAGCCGATTCAGGTGTTTAATTCCCGCCAGCAGCGGATTGCGTGCCAGCGGCACCGGGCTGGTCACCAGCCTCGCCCCCTGTTGTTGCAGGGTCTGATAATGGTGGGGCCAGGGGGAGAGAGAGAGAATCCGCGTGGGGTGGCTGCATCCTGACCGACTGTAGCCGCGACCACCCGCACCGGGCGTCAGAATCACTTTTAACACCGCCCGTTGCTGCCCTTGTGCGGCAGCCAGCATTTCTGCTTCGAGTTGCTGCCAGTCAGGTTCAGCCATCAGCAGGCGTTCACAACCCTGTTTCAAACGTTGCAGATGGGCGGCTAACAGCTGAATCTGTCCGTTTATCACCGCAGCGGTGGTGAAACAGCCATCGCCAAACTGCACCGCACGGTCGCGCGCTGCAAGCTGCGTCTGTTCTGCTCCATTTATCCACATCATAACGACCTCAATGAATTGACCTTGCTTTGAATACCATTGAAGGCCGTAAGATTCCACGCGACTGCGTGACAAAATATAAAAAAAGGCCCGCATTGCGGGCCTCTGTTCTGGACGGAACGACTTACACCTTACGGAAAATCAGAGAACCGTTGGTTCCACCGAATCCGAAGGAGTTACAGAGCGTATATTCCATACCGCTGACCTGGCGTGCGGTATGAGGCACGAAATCCAGATCGCAACCTTCATCCGGGTTGTCGAGGTTGATAGTCGGCGGAATCGCCTGGTCGCGCAGTGCCAGGATCGAGTAGATCGACTCTACCGCACCTGCTGCACCGAGCAGATGGCCGGTCATCGATTTCGTTGAGCTGACCATAACGGAGCTGGCTGACGCACCAAAGATCGATTTCACCGCCTGAGCTTCGGCTTTATCACCGGCTGGCGTTGAAGTGCCATGCGCGTTGACATAGCCGATCTGTTCCGGGTTCAGCTGCGCATCGCGCAATGCGTTAGCCATCGCCAGCGCCGCGCCCGCACCGTTTTCCGGTGGTGATGTCATGTGGTAAGCATCGCTACTCATGCCAAAGCCAACAACTTCAGCATAAATTTTCGCACCGCGTTTTTTCGCGTGCTCATACTCTTCCAGTACCACGATACCTGCGCCATCGCCCAGTACAAAACCATCACGATCTTTATCCCAGGGACGACTTGCCGCCTGCGGGTTCTCGTTATGGGTTGAGAGCGCACGCGCAGCGCCAAAACCACCCACGCCCAGCGGCGTACTGGCTTTTTCAGCGCCACCGGCAAGCATGACGTCTGCATCGTTGTAAGCAATGATGCGCGCAGCATGACCGATGTTATGGACACCTGAAGTACAAGCTGTCGCGATTGAAATGCTCGGACCTTTGAGGCCAAACATAATCGTCAGGTGACCTGCGACCATATTTACAATGGTGGAAGGCACAAAGAACGGGCTGATTTTGCGCGGACCGCCATTCACCAGCGAGCTATGGTTTTCTTCAATTAAACCCAGTCCACCGATGCCAGAACCAATCGCCGCACCAACGCGACCGGCATTTTCATCAGTGACTACCAGACCGGAGTCATGCATAGCCTGTATACCGGCAACAATGCCGTATTGGATGAAATCATCCATCTTGCGCTGATCTTTGCGCGAGATGAATTCATCACAATTGAAATCTTTTACCAGACCAGCAAAACGTGTTGCATAGGCACTAGTATCAAAATGGTCGATCAGGGTAATGCCGCTCTGACCGGCAAGGAGAGTACTCCAGGTAGACTCTACGGTATTGCCGACAGGAGACAACATGCCAAGACCGGTCACAACTACACGACGCTTAGACACGTTCGTCCTCCAGGGAGGGATAAAAAAACTATTTGGGGCAAACAATAAAACTCAGGCGGTCGAGCGACCGCCTGAAGATATTCATTAGCCTTGGTGGCTAGTGATGTAGTCGATCGCTGCCTGAACGGTAGTGATTTTCTCAGCTTCTTCGTCTGGAATCTCAGTATCGAACTCTTCTTCCAGAGCCATCACCAGTTCAACCGTATCAAGAGAATCAGCGCCCAGGTCTTCAACGAAAGCAGCATTGTTGGTAACCTGTTCCTCTTTGCAGCCCAGTTGATCAACAGTGATTTGCTTAACGCGTTCCTCAATAGTCTTAGTGCTCATGCTATTCAATTTCCTATCAAAACTCGCTTTGTGCGATGGTTTTCGTAGTGTATAAAATGTTGAAAAAGATGCAACAAAATCCCGGCCGGTCGAACCACGATTTTACGCTATTCTGCGGTTTTTGCCGCAAATAATGCAAATGTTTTCGTGATTATCAGACCATGTACATGCCGCCATTGACGTGCAGCGTTTCACCTGTGATGTAGGCTGCTTCGTCAGAGGCTAAGAATGCTACTGCATTGGCGATTTCCTGCGGGTTGCCTAAGCGACCTGCCGGAACTTCAGCCAGAATGCCCGAGCGTTGATCTTCGTTCAGTGCGCGCGTCATATCCGTTTCAATAAAGCCCGGAGCCACGACGTTCACGGTAATGCCACGTGACGCGACTTCTCGCGCCAGTGATTTGCTAAAGCCAATCAAACCTGCCTTTGCTGCAGCATAGTTTGCCTGGCCCGCGTTACCCATGGTTCCAACTACAGAACCAATGGTGATGATACGGCCCACACGTTTTTTCATCATGGCACGCATAACCGCCTTAGAAAGGCGGAAAACTGATGTCAGGTTGGTATCCAGGATATCCGACCATTCATCGTCTTTCATGCGCATCAGCAGATTATCACGCGTAATGCCTGCATTATTGACTAAAATGTCCACTTCGCCAAATTCTGCGCGAACTTTATCAAGTACGCTCTCAATCGAGGCAGGATCGGTCACGTTCAGCAGCAGACCTTTGCCGCTGTCGCCGAGGTAAGCACTGATTGCCTCCGCGCCGCTTTCGCTGGTGGCGGTACCCACCACTTTAGCACCACGCGCTGCCAGCGTTTCCGCAATGGCGCGACCGATGCCGCGGCTCGCGCCGGTAACCAGCGCAACTTTACCTTCAAAGCTCATGATTTTCCTCTTATTCCTGGGTAAGCGCTGCCGTCAGTGAAGCAGGATCGTTCACCGCTGCAGCGGTCAGGCTATCCACAATACGTTTGGTGAGACCCGTCAGCACTTTACCTGGACCCATCTCCAGCAGCTGAGTCACACCTTGTGTGGCAATAAATTCAACGGCCTCGGTCCAGCGAACCGGGCTATACAGCTGACGCACCAATGCGCTACGAATGGCGTCTGGTGCGGTTTCGCACTTCACATCAACATTGTTGACCACCGGCACAGAAGGCGCATTAAAGCTGATGGCTTCAAGCGCAACGGCCAGTTTCTCTGCCGCTGGCTTCATCAGGGCGCAGTGTGATGGCACACTGACCGGTAACGGCAGTGCGCGTTTGGCACCGGCTGCTTTACAGGCTGCGCCCGCACGTTCAACCGCTTCTTTGTTGCCCGCGATAACAACCTGACCCGGAGAGTTGAAGTTGACGGGTGAAACCACCTGCCCTTGCGCACTCTCTTCACAGGCTTTACGGATCGCCGCATCATCAAGACCAATAATGGCCTGCATCGCGCCAGTACCTTCCGGAACGGCTTCCTGCATCAATTTACCGCGCAGTTCCACCAGTTTGATGGCATCGGCAAAATTCAGTACCCCTGCGCAAACCAGCGCCGAGTATTCACCCAGGCTGTGGCCAGCCATCAGCACCGGTTGCGCGGCATTTTTGCTCTGCCAGACGCGATAAATTGCGACGGATGCAGCCAGCAACGCCGGCTGTGTCTGCCAGGTTTTATTCAATTCTTCTGCCGGTCCCTGTTGGACCAGTTGCCATAAGTCATAACCCAGCGCATCAGAAGCTTCACGGAAAGTGGCTTCTACCTGCGGGTATTCAGCAGCCAGCTCGGCCAGCATACCTACGGTCTGCGATCCCTGTCCCGGGAACACAAAAGCAAATTGCGTCATCTTTCGTTCCTGTAATCAAAAGCGAACCAGCGCGGAACCCCAGGTGAAACCACCACCAAAGGCTTCCAGCAGAATCAGTTGTCCGGGCTTAATACGGCCATCACGGACGGCTTCATCCAGCGCGCTGGGTACGGATGCGGCTGAAGTGTTACCGTGACGATCCAGCGTCACCACCACTTTATCCATTCCCATACCGAGTTTTTTTGCTGTAGCGCTAATAATGCGCAGGTTGGCCTGATGAGGAACCAGCCAGTCGAGCATTTCGCGATCAAGATTATTCGCCTGCAACGTTTCATCAACAATATGCGCCAGCTCAGTCACTGCCACTTTGAAGACTTCGTTGCCTGCCATGGTGAGATACGCGGGTTGGTCCTGGTTCTCACGATCCTGATACGGCAGAGTCAGCAATTTGCCGTAGCGGCCGTCTGCATGCAGATGGGTCGAAATGATGCCCGGCTCGCTGCTCTGGCCGAGTACCACAGCACCCGCACCATCACCAAACAAAATAATGGTGCCACGGTCAGCCGGATCGAGCGTGCGTGCCAGCACGTCAGCTCCAATCACCAGCGCATGTTTCACCGCGCCATTTTTGATGTACTGATCGGCTACGCTCAGCGCATAGGTAAAGCCCGCGCAGGCAGCCGCAAGATCAAAAGCGGCGCAATCGTCGATTTCCAGCATTTGCTGGATCATGCAGGCTGAACTGGGGAATGCGTGGCTGGACGATGTCGTCGCGACAATAATTAAGCCCACATCACTGGCTGCCACACCCGCCATTTCGAGGGCGCGTTGTGCTGCCGAGTAACCCATGCTCGCTACTGTTTCATCCGGCGCAGCAATGCGGCGCTCACGGATACCGGTACGGGTGACAATCCACTCGTCCGAAGTCTCCACCATTTTTTCCAGGTCCGCGTTGCTGCGCACCTGGCTAGGCAAATAGCTGCCCGTACCGAGAATTTTGGTAAACATCTACGCTTTGTCACTCCTGGCTAATACAGTATCCAGGCGCGCCGCAATCCGCTCAGGGACTTGCCGCCGCACCGCCTGCTCTGCCTGCTCTATCGCCACGGCAAATGCGCGTTGATTCGCCGCACCGTGGCTTTTGATTACCGTCCCGCGCAATCCTAACAGACAAGCGCCATTGTACTGGTCGGGGTTGAGATGACCGAAACGCTTTGTCAGACGCTTCAGGATCCAACGACCAAGCAATTTCAGCCACCAGGCCCGTTTTTTTCCTTCACCTGACGACTTAAGCAGAGAAAGAAACATTCTTACCACGCCTTCCATGGTTTTCAGCGTGACGTTGCCAGCAAAGCCATCGCAAACCAGCACATCCGTTTTGCCAGTGAGGAGTTCGTTCCCCTCAAGATAACCAATATAGTTGATCTGCGGTGATTCCCGCAGCACAGCAGCTGCCATACGGATAGTTTCCAGACCTTTGGTCTCTTCCTGTCCGATATTGAGCAATGCCACACGCGGTTGCGCAATGCCCAGCACTTCTTCGGCCACCACTGCGCCCATCACGGCAAACTGCACCAGCATTTCACTGTCGGACTCAACATTCGCGCCCAGATCCAGTACCACCGTTTTCCCCTGCTGCTGGTGCGGCAGAACGGTCATCAGCGCCGGACGTTCAATCCCTTCCAGCGGCTTCAGTAATAACTTGGCCAGCCCCATCAGTGCGCCGGTATTTCCCGCACTGACACAGGCTTGTGCCTGACCTTCTTTCACCAGCTCCAGCGCGATACGCATTGAGCTACCGCGACTGTGACGAATCGCCTGTGAAGGTCTGGCATCACTTGCAATAACCGATTCGGCAGGAATAACCCGCAAACGCTCCAGTACAGAGGAATCCGCTTTGGCAAGTAATGGCGTGATGATGTCGGGCTTGCCGACCAGAAGGAGAACCAGGTGCGTATGAGAGGCCAGTGCCTGCAAGGCTGCAGGCACTGTCACGCAGGGACCGAAATCCCCGCCCATGGCATCTAACGCCAGGGTCAAACGTGTCAAAGTATCGCCTTGCGTAACCGCAAGAATTACTTAGCGATTACCTTGCGACCGCGGTAGTAACCATCCGCAGTGATGTGGTGACGCAGATGAGTTTCACCAGAAACTTTATCTACAGACAGGGTGGTGGTGGTCAGAGCATCATGAGAACGACGCATACCACGCTTAGAACGGGTGGGTTTATTCTGTTGTACGGCCATGGACCTTACTCCTATTACTTACGCTTTAAACTGGCTAATACGGCAAATGGGTTTGGTTTTTCTGCCTCTTCAGGCAACTTTCCAAAGACCATGTCCGCGTCGGACACTTCACAGTGTTCAGAATCATGCACCGGAACCACCGGCAGTGCGAGGATGATTTCATCTTCAATCACCGCCAGCAGGTCAATCTCGCCAAAATCATCGACATCGACCGGCTCGTAGGCTTCCGGCAGTGCCTCCGCCTGCTCCTCAGTGGAGACAGGACTGAAGCAATAGCTTACGTGGACCTGATGCGGAAACGGCTGGTTGCAGCGCTGACATAACAACGTTACCTGCACATCCGCTGTTCCTTGCAGAACGGCGAGGCGCTGGTTGTCAACCGCAAACGACATGGCACATTCCACATCACTGTCCACACTCACGACCGAGTCGGCCACGCGCGCCACCAATTCAGGTGAATAAACACCATGATAATCAAGGCGTTTTTGCGCAGCGCGTACCGGATCGAGCGTCAGGGGTAATTTTACCTTTTGCATAGGGCGCGAATATTAACTTTGTAACGTCATAGAGTCAAAGAAAAAGGCCGTTTCACAGCATCTTTCACCCGTTAGTCGCATCCAGTGCGGCGCACAGTTTAAAATGACTGTCACCTTTACGCTATCTATTCTGCAAAAAAATGATGACACCGCTGGTTTTAGCCTCAACTTCTCCATTCCGTCAGGCTTTATTAAGCAAACTCGGCCTGCCTTTTATCTGCGCAGCGCCGCATACCGATGAAACATCGCTCCCCGGCGAGACGGCAGAAGCGTTGGTGCAACGGCTGGCGCGGGCAAAGGCCCAGGCGCTGGCCGATCAGTATCCGGATCGCTGGATCATTGGTTCCGATCAGGTTTGCGTGCTGGATGGCAACATAACCGGTAAGCCGCATACCCCGGAGAACGCCCGACGTCAGCTGGCTGCCGCCAGCGGTAAGGCCATCACCTTTTATACCGGGCTGGCGTTAATCCAGCCGCAAAGCGCACAACAATTTTTATTCTGTGAACCTTTTATCGTGCATTTCCGTGACCTCAGTAAGGAGGAAATCGCCGCTTACGTCGCTAAAGAGCAACCTTTGCAATGTGCAGGTAGCTTCAAAAGCGAAGGTCTCGGCATTTGTTTGTTTGAACGACTGGAGGGGCGCGATCCCAATACGTTGATTGGCTTACCGCTGATTGCACTTAATGCGATGCTGCGTCAGGCAGGCATCAACCCATTGAGCTGATGCCTGCCACGGTTACGCCTTTTTCTGGCGTAACTGCGCCAGACAATGCTTCAGAGCGCCGTCAAGCGGCGCTTCCATGCGAAGTGTCTCGCCGGTGTTGGGATGAGTAAAGGTCAGCGCTGCGGCATGCAGGAACAGGCGGGAAAGCCCGGTCGGTGCCAGCTGGCGATCAAACGCACGTTCACCGTAGCGATCATCAAACGCAATAGGATGACCCGCATGCAGTGTATGAACACGAATCTGGTGGGTACGACCGGTTACCGGGCTGGCTTTTACCAGGGTGGCGAAACCAAAACGTTCCTCTACCTTGAAACGCGTTTCGGATGGTTTGCCTTCCGCACTGACGCGCACCACGCGCTCACCGCTTTGCAGGATATTTTTCAGCAACGGTGCCTGGACCACTTTCAGGTGCGAAGGCCAGTCACCCTGCACCAGTGCCAGGTAATCTTTTTGCATGCCCTTTTCACGCAGCTGTTCATGCAGGGAACGTAACGCTGAACGTTTCTTCGCCACCAGTAAAATACCGGAGGTGTCACGGTCCAGTCGATGGACCAGTTCAAGGAAGCGTGCTTCCGGGCGCAATGCACGCAATCCTTCGATCACGCCAAAGCTCAGGCCGCTGCCACCGTGCACCGCTGTGCCAGAAGGTTTATTCAGCACCAGCAAATAATCATCTTCATAGAGGATGGCGTCCGCCAGCGAAGACACTTTTTCCAGCTTAGGTGACAATGCCTGTTCTTCGCGCTCCGCCACGCGCACCGGCGGAATTCGCACCTCATCACCCTCTTCCAGCTTATATTCGGGTTTGATGCGCTTTTTATTTACCCGCACTTCGCCTTTACGCAAAATGCGATAAATCATACTTTTGGGCACCCCTTTCAATTGGGTACGCAAAAAGTTATCAATTCGTTGACCGGCGTTTTCAGCCGTGATGGCGACAAAATGTACGCCAGGATTCTCAGTTTTCATGGCGGCGATTCTAAATAGTGTCCCTGGATAGCGCCACCCCTTTTTCTGTGCTTAACTCTCTCTGGTCAGCTTGCTGAAACGGATGAAATGTTGTCTTTTTCAGCACGGCGATGATTAACCCTGCAAATGAACAGGTTAAGGATGAATAAACTTCACAGCTCGGCAAAAGTCGCCTTGCTATATGAAGGCTAGCAATGGAATAATGCAGGGGTTTCTGTCCTGGAAAGATTCAGGCTGGAAAAAGAGCGAAATAAGTCATTTTGCCGGATTGAACGGACACGCAGCAATGGCGTAAGACGTAATGTTAAATCAGGCACTTAGCGGGCTGCGGGTTGCAGCCAGGACGACAGACTGGGATGTGTGGATTTTTGAATACTCGCGTAGCACTTCCACCTTCAGGCGCTGGATTTCCTTATGAAAAACAGGCCACCGACAAGATTTGCGCCCCTTTAGCCGCCGACAACCGTGAGGTTGACGTCAGTGCATTAATGACACGGGGCCATCGGTTGATTCTCGTCCAGGGTAACGATGCCCGCAGCTTTGTCACTCATGAGAGAATAACGAGTAAGTCAAGATGAAAAGAATGTTAATTAACGCAACTCAGCAGGAGGAGTTGCGCGTTGCCCTGGTTGATGGTCAACGTCTGTACGATCTGGATATCGAAAGCCCCGGACACGAACAGAAAAAAGCCAATATCTACAAAGGTAAAATCACCCGTATTGAACCTAGCCTCGAAGCTGCGTTTGTTGATTACGGCGCTGAGCGTCACGGTTTTCTCCCTCTGAAAGAAATCTCCCGCGAATATTTCCCCGCTAATTACAATGCGCACGGACGTCCCAACATCAAAGATGTGCTGCGTGAAGGCCAGGAAGTTATCGTTCAGATTGATAAAGAGGAACGCGGTAATAAAGGTGCAGCACTGACAACCTTTATTTCGCTGGCCGGTAGTTACCTGGTGCTGATGCCGAACAACCCGCGTGCGGGTGGCATTTCACGCCGTATCGAAGGTGATGATCGCACCGAACTGAAAGAAGCGTTATCAGCCCTGGAACTGCCGGAAGGCATGGGTCTGATTGTGCGTACTGCGGGCGTGGGCAAATCTGCCGAATCGCTGCAGTGGGACTTAAGCTTCCGCCTGAAACATTGGGAAGCGATCAAAAAAGCCGCAGAAAACCGCCCAGCCCCCTTCCTGATCCATCAGGAAAGCAACGTGATTGTTCGCGCCTTCCGCGACTATCTGCGTCAGGATATCGGTGAGATTCTTATCGATAACCCGAAAGTGCTGGAGCTGGCACGTCAGCATATCGCTGCCCTGGGTCGCCCGGACTTCAGCAGCAAAATCAAACTGTACACCGGTGAAATCCCGCTGTTCAGCCACTACCAAATCGAATCGCAAATTGAATCCGCCTTCCAGCGTGAAGTGCGCCTGCCATCCGGCGGTTCTATTGTTATCGACAGCACCGAAGCACTGACGGCGATTGATATCAACTCCGCACGCGCCACCCGTGGCGGTGATATCGAAGAGACGGCGTTCAATACCAACCTGGAAGCGGCCGACGAAATCGCTCGCCAGCTGCGTCTGCGTGACCTTGGCGGCCTGATCGTTATCGACTTTATCGATATGACGCCAGTTCGCCATCAGCGCGCGGTGGAAAACCGTCTGCGTGAAGCGGTACGTCAGGATCGTGCACGTATCCAGATCAGCCATATTTCTCGCTTTGGCTTGCTGGAGATGTCTCGTCAGCGCCTCAGCCCGTCACTGGGTGAATCCAGCCATCACGTGTGCCCGCGCTGTAGCGGTACTGGCACCATCCGTGATAACGAATCGCTGTCGCTGTCAATTCTGCGTCTGATTGAAGAAGAAGCGCTGAAAGACAACACCAAAGAAGTACATGCCATTGTGCCGGTACCGGTTGCGTCTTATTTGCTGAACGAAAAACGTGATGCCGTGAGTGCGATTGAGAAGCGCCAGGGTGGTGTTCGCGCCATCATCGTGCCGAACGATCAGATGGAAACCCCGCACTACTCCGTACTTCGTGTGCGCAAAGGCGAAGAAACTCAGACGCTGAGTTATCACCTGCCGAAGCTGCATGAAGCGGAAATGGCACTGCCTTCGGAAGAAGAACAGGCCGAGCGTCGTCGCCCTGAGCAACCTGCCCTCGCCGCCTTTGTGATGCCGGATGCACCACCTGCACCGGTTGAAGCAGATGAAACAATCGCGCCAGTGGTGAAAGCCGAGCCGAAGGCCAAAGCGACGGCAACCGCCGCCGCACCGGCAGCCTCAACCGGCTTTATGGCACGTCTGCTGGGTGGTCTGAAGAAATTGTTTGTCGGTGACGCACCTGCTGAAGCGCCTGTGGCCAGTGAGAAACAGGAAAGTGACAGCAAAGCCGCTGAAGGTGAAAACACTCAGCAGCGTGGCGATCGTCGCAACAACCGTCGCAATAACCGCCGTGAACGCACACCGCGCAACGGTGAGAATGCACCGGTACGTGAAGCACGTGACCAGCGTGAGCCACGTGAACAGCGTGAACCTCGCGAAGCACGTGAGACCACGGAAAACCGTCGCAACAAACGTCAGAACGAGCCGCGTGAAGAACGTAGCCCGGTACAGAGCGAAGAAGCTCGCCAGCAGCGTGAAGAACAGCAGCAGCAACGCCGTGAACAGCGTGCAGAGCGCCAGCGTCGTCGTCAGGAAGAGAAACGCGCCCAGCAGCAGGAACAGAAAGCCGCTGAGCCGATCGTTCAGACTGATGTCGTTGACGAATCCGTAGCTCAGGAAGAAGAACGCGTTCAGGTCATGCCGCGTCGTAAACCACGTCAGCTGACGCAGAAAGTCCGCTTTGGTGACGAGAACGTCGTCGTGACGGATACCGCTGCGCCGCTGGTTAGCGAAGCACCGGTTGAAACACCGCCGCGTGCGCCGCAGCAAGAAGAACCAGAAGCGGTGAATGAAGACCAGGATGATAGCGAAAACCGTGACAGCGCCAATATGCCGCGCCGTTCACGTCGTTCCCCGCGTCACCTGCGCGTCAGTGGTCAGCGTCGCCGTCGTTATCGTGATGAGCGTTATCCGACCCAATCTGCCATGCCGCTGGCTACCGCTTCGGCGTCGCCGGAAATGGCTTCTGGTAAAGTCTGGGTACGTTATCCAGTGGCTCAGGCCAATGAAGAACTGGTGACTCAGGATGCGGTAAACGAGACGCCAGACTACAGCCGTGAAGAGACCGCTGCCGCCGTTGCGCTACCTGCCAGTGTCGAAGTGGCACAGGAAGTGGTTGCGGAACCGAGTGCTGAAGCTGCCGTACATCAGGCTGAACCGGAGCCGCACACTGACGTGCCTGTGGTGAATACCGATGACACCAGCCCGATTGAAACCCCGGTCAACGAAGAACCGGCGGTGATTTCCGCTGCAGATGAAGTGGTTGCGCAGGAAACGGCGGCACAGGCCGAGCCGGTGATTGACGTTGCCGCTGAAGTCGACGAAGCCGTAGCAACCGCAGCCGTTGCCCCTGCTGAAGTGACGCCAGAAGTGGCCGAACAGGTGGAAGAAGTGCTGGCTGCCCCGGTCGCAGCAGAAGTGCCGCAGCAACCCGTTGTGGAACCTCAGGCACCGGTTGCCGCACGTGACGCCGCGCTGAATAACGCGGAAACCCGCTGGAAGCATTTCGCTTCAGCACCGATGACCAAAGCACCGGCACCGGCATGGGAACCCGAAACGGTTCGCCACAGCGATTGGGTACGCCCACCGTTCGAGTTTGATGGTCGTGGATCGGCTGGCGGTCATAGCGCCACGCATCAGTCTACTGCTCCGGCAACCAAACCGGAAAGCGTCTAAGCAAATAGCTCTGTAACCAACCCCGGCCAGTCCGGGGTTTTTTATTGCCCCGCAATCAGCAAAAACTCAGACAAAAAAAATCCCACGGCCCCTGAGGGCAGTGGGAAAAAGCAAGCGCACCCGGTTTAAGTACGCTCAAATCTTCAGGTCAGTTACGCGTTAAGCTGGAACAGTGACATCTTCGACATTTGGGTAAACACGGTATAGGACGCCTGCAACGCCGTTTGTTGCATGGTGTAGCTGGAGATGGCTGAGGTGTAATCCACATCCACCAGGTCACTCATTTGCGAGGCCATAATGGTATCGCGGCTATCGCCCTGCGCATCCAGCGTGTCCAGGTTATCCATTTTGATCCCTACCGCAGAAGTCACGGCAAGCACGTTATTCAGTGAGTTGCTCAGACCACGGTTGGTCTTATCCATCGCATCCTGGAAGGTTTGTTTGGTGGCATCGTCCGCATCGTCCTGCGGCACTTTCAGCGCGGCGATGGCACTGTCGAGCATATTGAACAGGTTGGTTTCGCTGGCACTACCGTCCGGCTCCGCTTTGGCGTTGCTGGTAATTGACATAAACACTGAAGTACCGGTATCGCCCACCGTCATCGTCCGGCTGTCGTCCACTTTCTGACTAATGGCCGTGGTGCCGCCCACATAGGTAACACCTGAGCCGGTATCGTCAAAAGGTGCAGTATCCGTTTTATAACCGGCAAAAATGTAGTTGCCGTTACTATCCTTGCTATTAGCCTGCCCAAGTAACTGCGCACGGATCCCTTCAAGAGAAGTTGCTATCGAGGCGCGGTCATCATCACTCAGCGTACCGGTTGAACCCTGAACAATCAGGGTCTGTGCATCCTGAATGCTGCTGGTTATGCTTTGCAGGGTGTTTGCCTCCAGAGACAAGCTCTGATTGGCAAAGTTGCGCGCCGTGGCGTACTGGCTGCTTTTCGCCTGTGACTGCGACAGCACCACCGCACGCGAAGCGGCAATCGGATCATCAGACGGATTGCTGACGCGGCGGCCACTGGAAAGCTGCTCACCCACTTTAAGCCAGGAGGATTGTGAATCAGTGATTCCGCGCACCTGCTGGTTGAAAATCATATTCGTGCTAAGACGCATGGTTATTTATCCTCTCTCTGCTTAGCTGATACTGCTGATCAGCGCATCAAAGATGGTGCTGGCAGTTTGTAGCACCTGTGCGTTGGCAGTGTAATATTGCTGATATTTGGTCAGGTTGGCGTATTCCTCATCGAGGTTAACGCCTGAAATTGACTGCTGACGATCGCTCAGCTGGTTCACCACGTTTTCCTGGGTAGTGCTTTTGGTTTCCAGGTTGCTGGTTTTATTACCCACGGTACTCACCAGGCTGGCGTAAGCCTGAGTCAGAGTGGCGTTGCCGTTCACCAGATTGGCGTCCTGCAAATCCATCATTTTCTGGGCGTTGGTGTTATCACTTTCTCCACCGGTGGCAGAACCTGCGGCAGCAATCTGTGATTCATCGGTGATGGCGACAGACATGCCACCAATCACGTTCTGCACCGGCTTAACCAGGAAGCTGTCTTTCGCCGCAGGCGTACCGCTTACCGTCAGTTGCAGACCATCGAAACTCAGCGTGGTGTTGCCGCTACTATCCGTGGATTGTGTCGGTGTGACGCTGACGTTGTCCGAGTTACGCGTGACCGACCAGTTGCTGCCGTCATAGCTTACGGTGTAGTTCGAGGCTTTCACCGCGCTGGTATCGGTCCAGGCGGCCGTCACGGTTGCGCTGGAGGTGTTTTTGGTGTTGCTCAGCACTTCCGGGCTGCCGATGGTGAAAAAATCAGTTCCCTGATCGCCGTTGCTATCGTAACCGGCTGTCTGTACGGCGTTGAAACTGGTGGTAAACGCGGCCGCCAGCTGACCGAGCTGATTCTGCGCGGTGTCCAGGTCCTGAGAACGGAATGCCAGCAGGCCGCCAAGCGAACCGGTTGTCAGGGTTTTCTCAGGAATTTCTACGTTGCCCGCCAGCTTATCAACATAACCGACGGTGATACGGGACGGGTCGCTGGTTGACGGCATCGCCACCAGCGTGGCGCTGTTTTTGCCATTTACCAGCGTGGTGCTGCCCATGGAGACGATGTAGCTGCCATCCTGCTGGGAAACGCTGACGCCCACGATATCATTCAGGCTATTCACCAGCTGATCACGCTGATCGAGCAGATCATTCGGTGCCGTACCGCCACCGGTGGTCAGTTTGGCAATCTGGGTATTCAGATCGGCAATCTGGCTGGTATAGGTGTTGATCTGATCAACGCTGGAGGTGATATCGGTATTGACGCTGCTCTGCATGTTGGTCAGGTATTGCGCGGTGGACTGGAACTGGTCTACCAGACCATCTGCATAACTCAGCAGCGACTGACGTGCAGAAGGATCGTTAGCGTTGCTGACTACGTTCTGGACGTTAGTGAAGAAACTTTGCAGCGAATCGGACAGGCTGGTTGTCGAGGTTGACAACAAATCGTCGATATTCGAAACCTGCGAATATTGCGTGTTGGCCGCCTGATAGGTGGCACTGGCGCTACGCAGCTGCGCGGTGATGAATTCATCATACTCACGCTGCACCCCGGTCACATTGACACCATTGCCATAGTAGCTGCTCCCGGTCAGGGTGCTGTTCGCCTGTGCCAGAATGGTGGTCTGACGGGTGTAACCTGCCACGGTGTAGTTACTGATGTTGTTACTGGTGGTACTTAATGCGGCCTGTGCGGCGCTCAGCCCGCTCATCGCTGAGTTGATTATACTGGACATCTCGGTTCCTTAATTTCCCGTTCACCGGGCTGGCTGTCATCAGTGCGGTTACCAGGGCGTCAGGACGCCCAGGGTCTATGAAGGTTATCGGCGTGCTTAAGTGAAACTTGAGGCAAAAAATCAGAACAAATTGGTTAAATCCTGGCTGTACGCCTTCACGACTTTTTCACCCATGTTTTTGAATTGCTGGATCATTCCCACCAGTTTCTGGGCATATTTCGGGTCAGTAGCGTAACCGGCAGCCTGCAAAGCCTGTGCCCCCTGCTCGGCGGTCTGCGCATTCGCGACCGCCGCATAGCGCGGGTTGCTGGAAAGTAGTTTGACGTAGTCAGTCAGTGCTTCGAGATAAGAGCCATAGACGCGGAAGCTGGCGCGGACTTTTTTCGCTTCGCCATGATCGTATTCGGTGGTCATGATATCGGTGGTTTCACCTTTCCAGTCGCTGCTGGCTTTAATACCAAATACGTTGTAGCTCGGCTTACCGTCACGCGTCAGAATCTGACGCTGACCCCAGCCGGACTCCAGTGCCGCCTGCGCCAGGATCAGATGGTGCGGAATGCCACTCTCGTCACTCGCCACTTTGGCGGGCTGCGCCAGCTGGGCAATAAAGTCGCTGCTGTCGCCAGACAGGTTGCCCGGTGACACCGGCAAACGCGGCACCGCTTTGCGCACCATTTGCTCCAGCTGGAGCGGGGCCATGGCGCTGACAATAAAGCTGTTATCCAGCTTCATCGGTACCGTACCCGCACTTTCATCCGGTTCCTGCGCGGGCTGCATCTGTTTGACGATGGTGTCCGCCAGGCCGAGGCCGCGTTTCCCCATTTCCTGCGCAATCTGCTGATCGTACATTGAGGTATAAAGACGCGTTTGATCGTTGCTCAGCAGGCCATCCTGCGGCAGCGCCTCACGCATACTTTTCAGCATCATCTGCACGAACATCCCCTCAACCTGTTTCGCAACCTGTAAGGCTTTACCTTTGGGATCGAGGCTGGCCTCACGTTTCAGGTCATTGAGCGAGCGGCTGTCGTAAGCCGCATTCATCAGCGATTGCGTATCACTCATCAGATAATTTCCAGTTTGGCGCGCAGGCAGCCCGCACTCTGCATGGATTGCAGAATCGACATCAAATCAATCGGTGTCGCACCCAGCGCGTTAAGTGCACGCACCACGCTGTTAAGGTTGGCGCTGGCGTTGACGTGTTGCAGTGCCCCACCACTCTGGCGCATATCAATCTGCGTCTGGGTGGTTGCCACCGTCTGTCCACCGGCAAGCGGGGTATTCGGCTGGCTGACGTTCTGCTGCTGATTCACCGTCACTGACAGATTGCCCTGTGCCACCGCACAGGTGCTCAACGTCACCTCACGGTTCATCACCACCGAACCGGTGCGTGAGTTGATGATCACTTTGGCATCTTCCAGCGGTACGGAAACGTCAAGGTTCTGGATATCGGCCAGCAGACGTACCTGCGAGCTGTTGTTTGGCGACACCCGAATCTGCACAGTACGGGCATCCAGCGCCTGAGCATAGCCGTAGCCACCCCGGTTGATAGCATCCGAGATACGCTGTGCCATGGTGAAATCTTCGTTGTTGAGCTGCAGATTGATGGTGCTCTGGCTACCAAAGTTGCTTTGCAGTTCACGCTCCACCGTGGCCCCACCGGTAATCCGGCCACCATTCAGCTGGTTGACCTGAACGCTGCTGCCACCGGCTGCCGCACCGGCACCACCCACCAGAATGTTACCCTGCGCCAGCGCATACACCTGGTTATCGACCCCTTTCATCGGCGTCATCAGCAGCGTACCGCCACGCAGGCTTTTGGCGTTACCCAGTGACGACACCACCACATCAATGGTTTGTCCCTGACGCGCGAAGGCAGGCAGTGAAGAGGTGACCATCACCGCCGCCACGTTTTTCAGCTGCATGTTGGTGCCGGTCGGTACGGTGATCCCCAACTGCGACAACATGTTGCTGACGGTTTGCGTAGTAAACGGCGTTTGCGTGGTCTGGTCACCGGTACCGTCCAGTCCCACCACTAAGCCATAGCCAATCAGCTGGTTGTCGCGCACGCCCTGCACGGTGGTCAGATCGCGGATGCGGTCAGCATGCGCAATAAGGCTGAAACCGAGCAGCATGCCCAGGCCCAGACGCAGCAGAGTGTTCATTTTCATCGTAACCTCTTACATCGGCGAGATGTTCAGGAAGAAGCGCTGGAACCAACCCATGGTCTGCGCCTCATTGATATAACCATTACCGACGTACTCAATACGTGCATCGGCCACTGCGGTTGACAGCACCGCGTTGCTGGCGCTGATGGTGCGGGGGTTAACCACACCGGAGAAACGAATAAATTCGGTTCCCTGATTAATTTCGATTTGTTTCTCACCCACCACGCGCAGGTTGCCGTTGGACAGCACCTGATTGACGGTGACGGTGATGGTGCCGGTAAAGGTGTTGTTGGCGGTCGCGCCCCCTTTGCCGGTGAAGTCGTTTTTGCCTTCGCCATCGAGACCCACTTTCTCGCCGCTCGCGCCGACCAGACCATTCAACCCGGTCGGTACGGTGGTCAGACCGAAGCTACCGCTGCCATCGCGGCTGGCATTCGCCGAGGAGCTTTTGCTGGCACTGACGTTTTCCTGCAGGGTAATCGTCAGGGTGTCGCCAATATTACGTGGACGGCGATCTTCAAACAGCGGCTGATAACCGTAGTTGAGCGGCGCAACGCCCTGAAAAATCGAACCATTGACCACCGGCGGCGCAGAAGGCGTTGGCTCTGCCGTTGTCGAGCCTTGTACCAGTGGCGTGCGTGGGACCAGCGCACAACCGTTTAATGTCAGCAGCGATAACGCCACCAACCAATGACCAGGCTTGAGAATCACTTGCTTCGCCACGGGGTTCTGACCTTATTCATGTTCTTAATCAGGCCAGCCAGGCTGGCCCAAAGACACCAGATTTATAACTGGGTTAACTTCTGCAGCATCTGATCGGAGGTGCTGACCGCTTTGCTGTTGATCTCATAAGCACGTTGCGTCTGGATCATCGACACCAGTTCTTCCGCCACGTTAACGTTTGAGGTTTCCACATAACCCTGATACAGCAGACCGGCACCGTTCTGACCCGGCGTGCTTTGGGTCGGCGCGCCTGACGCCTGTGTTTCCTGGTAGAGGTTTTCCCCCAGGCTGTCGAGACCGGCATCGTTCATAAAGGTGCTGAGCGTCAGCTGGCCTACCTGCGTCGGGTTGGTCTGCCCCTGCACCGTCACATCCACCACGCCATCGCGTGAAACCGTAATGGCGGTGGCGTTGGCCGGAATGGTGATCCCCGGCTGTACCGGATAACCGGCGTTGGTCACCAGCTGACCATTCTGATCCACCTGGAACGAACCATCGCGGGTATAGGCAGAGGTGCCATCCGGCATCTGTACTTCAAAGTAGCCCTGGCCGTTGATTGCCAGATCTTTTGAGTTGCTGGTCTGCGACAGGTTGCCCTGGGTGTGCAGACGCTCGGTGGTCACCGGACGCACACCGGTACCAATCTGCATACCAGACGGTAAGGTGGTTTGTTCTGATGACTGCGTACCTGGCTGACGGACTGTCTGATACATCAGGTCTTCAAAAACCGCACGCGAACGCTTAAAGCCGTTGGTGCTGACGTTCGCCAGGTTGTTGGCGATGACGTCCATGTTGGTTTGCTGGGCGTCAAGGCCGGTTTTCGCAATCCATAAAGAACGAATCATTGTTTTATCCTCAGCCTTAACTGCTCATATTGAGCAGTTGGTTGGCTTTTTGTTCGTTTTCATCGACGTTAGAGATGACCTTCATTTGCATCTCAAAACGTCGGGCGTTGGCGATCATATCGACCATGGTTTCCACGGGTTTCACGTTACTGCCCTCAAGAACCCCAGGCGAAACCTGCACCGTGGTGTCTTCTGCCAGCGCTGCCCCGCGTGTTGCCTGGGTTTGTGCCGTGGGACGGAACATGCCGTCGTCACTGCGTTGCAGCTCCTGGCCGGTGGCGGTGACCAGCTTCAGACGACCAATCTGCACCGTCGCATTGGGAGCATCACCGGGGTTACGCGAGGTGATGGTGCCATCCGTTGCGATAGTCAGCTCTGCGCCCTGCGGGACCGCAATCGGCCCGCCATCGCCCATCACGGGATTGCCCTGGATTGTCAGGATGCCAGTGGAACTGATTTGAATGTTGCCGTTGCGGGTATAGGCTTCGCTGCCGTCAGCGGTGCGTACCGCCAGCCAGCCGTCCTGCTGCACCGCCACGTCGAGCGCGCGACCGGTATTGTCCATCGCCCCCGCAGTCATATCGGCACCCGGTGTAGAGGCCGTTACCAGAGTACGCGTCGGCAGCGACCAGCCATTGACCGGCACCGCGCGGTAAGCTTCCAGCTGGGCACGAAAACCCGGCGTGGAGGCGTTGGCGAGGTTGCTGGCCGTGACGGACTGCTGCTCCAGCGTCTGGCTGGCGGCTCCCATCGCGGTATATATCGCGTGATCCATAATGCAATCCCGTTAGTGAATTAACGTAAGTTGACCAGGGTGTTGAGGATCTGATCCTGGGTTTTGATGGTCTGCGCGTTCGCCTGATAGTTACGCTGCGCGACGATCATGTTCACCAGTTCATTACTCAAATCCACGTTGGACGCTTCCAGCGCGCCTGCGGTCAGCGAACCAAAGGTGCCGGTGCCTGCGGTGCCGATAGCGGCCTGGCCGGAAGAGCTGGTGGCGCTCCACACGTTGTCACCTTCTGACTGCAAACCTTCCGGGTTAGAGAAGCTCGCCAGTACGATCTGACCCAGCAACTGAGTTTGCTGGTTCGAGTAAGTACCGGTGATGGTGCCGTCGTCGTTGATGGTGTACGTGGTCAGGTCACCCGGTGCATAGCCATCCTGCGTCGGGTTGCCGAAGGTGGTGGTGCCGGTGTTCTGCTGCAGGCTGCCCTGCATACTCAGGGTGATGCTCTGACCAGCCGCAGCGCCGTTCGAGCCATCAATACTCAGAGCTACCGTGGTCGCGCCGGTGACGCCACCCACGCTGGTGAGGTTACCGCTGGTATCAAAGGTCAGATCAAAATCGCCCGCTGAAGTGCCGGTGGTCGAGTCAATCGCGTGCACGGTCCAGGCGTTATCACCGGTTTTGACGTAGTACATATCGAGGGTGTGATCGTTACCCTGCGAGTCATATACCGTCATGGTGCTTTTGGCGTTGTAGCTATCGACGTTAGACGCATCAAAGGTGGTCACTGTCGGCGTGGTGCTGGTGGAGTTAAGGTTCGCCACCTGCGTCGCCGTGGTCGTGGCACGCGCGGACATCTGCGTGGTAGGAATGCTCAGCGCCACCGGGTTAGCACCGGTCTGAATGGTGGCCGGAGAACCACTTGCCGGATAGCCGGTCACGTACAGACCCTGGGTATTCACCAGGTTACGGTTTTCGTCCAGCGTGAACTGGCCGTTACGTGAGTAATACACCGCGCCGCTGCTGTCGGTCATACGGAAGAAGCCGTTGCCGCTCAGCGCCACATCCAGGCCACGGCTGGTGGTGGTGGTGGTGCCGTCGTTGAAGTTCTGGATCACCGCCGCTACTTTGGTGCCCAGGCCCACGTCAGAACCGGCAAACATGTCGGCAAAAGCAATGGTGCTGGATTTAAAGCCCGCTGTGGCGGAGTTGGCGATGTTGTTACCAATTACGTCAAGGTTACTGGAAGCAGCACCCAGGCCGCTCACCGCTTGGGAAAAAGACATATTAATTGCTCCTGGTTACAGGTTTATCAGAGGATCTGACGAACATCATCAAGGGTCGCGGTCCCCATGGTGCCGAGGTCCAGTGTAGAGGTGTCATCCGTTGTGCTGACGCCACTGACGTAGGCGTAATTCAGCGGTTGAGCCACCAGTTGGGTGCTGCCATTGCTGGCGGCAATGGAAACGGTATATTTGCCGTCCGGTGCCGTAGAACCATCAGTCAGCGTGCCATCCCACGAGAAGGTGTGAACGCCTGACGACAGCGCACCCAGGTCAATGGTACGTACCGTGGCACCACTTGAATCTTTGATGGTGGCGGTGGTGGCGGTTGAGGCGGTGGTCAATTCCACACCAAACGGCGTGGTCGTCCCGCTACCCACGAGGATCTGGCTGCCATCCACCATCACGCCATGACCAATCAGCGTAGAACTTTGCAGGTTCTGGCTGGTGCTGATCTGCCCGGAGATGGAGCCCAGCGTGGTATTGAGTTTTTCAATGCCGCTCAGGGTGTTGATCTGTGCCAGCTGTGTGGTGAGCTGGCTGTTATCCATCGGGTTGGTCGGGTCCTGATTCTGTAACTGCGTGACCAGCATGGTCAGAAACTGGTTCTGTAAATCTTCCGCACTGTTACCGGTGCTGCTACTGCTGGAAGAGCTAAGGACCGTGGGGTCCAGATTTTCGTTAACGCCTACCGCGATACCCATTGTGTTTCTCCGTTACTGACCCATAGTCAGCGTTTTCATCATCATTGATTTCACGGTGTTCAGAACCTCAACGTTGGCCTGATAGCTACGTGAAGCCGACATGGTGTTCACGGTCTCGGCCACCACGTCCACATTGGGCATCTTGACGTAACCTTTCTGGTCGGCCATCGGATTGCCCGGGTCGTACACCAATTTCGCCGGGGAAGGATCGTCCACCACGCCGGCTACCTTGACGCCACCGGTTGCCATACCCTGAGCGGCGTCGGTCTGGAAAATCACCTGTTTCGCCACATAGGGCTGACCATCCGGCCCGGTGACGCTATCGGCGTTGGCCAGGTTACTGGCGCTGACGTTCAGGCGCTGCGATTGCGCCGTCATAGCCGACCCGGCGATATCAAAGATATTTAGCAATGCCATGCTTATTGCCCCTGCAGAACGCTCATCATGCCTTTGATTTGGCTACTGATGAGGGTGAGATCGGTTTGATATTTCAGGCTGTTATCGGCGAACTGCGTGCGTTCCCGGTCCATATCCACGGTGTTGCCATCCGCGGCAGGCTGATCGGGAATGCGGTACAGCAGGTCCATTGATGGCTGTGCGTTGCTCTGCGCTTCGATGTGACGTGCCGATGTCACATTCAGCGCCAGACTGCTGCCATCAGCGCGACCATTTTCCATCACCTTGCTGAGCTGGCTGGCAAAGTCGATATCCCGGGCCTGGTAGCCTGGGGTATCAGCGTTGGCAATGTTGGATGCCAGGATTTCCTGACGCTCCGCCCGCAGGTTGAGAGCTTCTGTACCAAATCGCAGCGCGGCATCGAGTTTGTCGAGCATGCTTCCTCCGCGAATGAGAATTTCGAGCTGACAGCTTAATTGGGGAAAAGCAAGGGCTATCGTCTGAATAGCGCCAAAAACATCGGCTATTTTTGACATTGAATTTTTCGCGCGAGGAGTAGACTCAGGGCCATCTTCAGTCAGGAGGCGTATCATGCGCAGATTTCCAACCTTACTGTCTTCACTTTTGCTGGTGCTGGTGCTGCCGGGTCATGCTGCGCAACTTGATGCGCAATTGACGCAATTTTTTAAGGCGCGCGATCCGCAACATGCGGCAGGCATCAATGTGGTTATTCGTACGCCAAAAGAGCAGTGGCCAGCCTGCGATGCGCCGCAGTTTCTGTTGCCTGGCAATAGCCGCCAGTGGGGTAACATGAGCATCGCCACCAATTGCGGACAGAATCGTCGTTATTTACAGGTTCAGGTGCAGGTAACCGGACAATATCTGGTAGCGAATCACCAGTTGATGCGGGGCAGCAGCGTCAGCGCCAGTGATTTCCGCTTGCAATCCGGACGGCTGGATACCCTGCCGGCACGCACCCTGCTCAGCGCGGCGAGCGTCAGCGATGCCATTGTGATGCGTGACATCACGCCAGGCCAGCCGGTCACCGCCACGATGGTGCGCCTGCCGTGGCGAGTAAAAGCCGGGCAAAATGTGCTGGTGGTGGCCAGTGGTAACGGCTTTGATGCCAGTAGTGAAGGCAAGGCAATGAACAATGCGACCACCGCGCAGACGGTTCGCGTACGTATGGGAAATGGTCAGGTCGTCAGCGGCCGGGTCGGCGAGGATGGGAATATTCTTATATCGCTATAAAGCGCTAAAGAACCCTGTTTTTCTGCCGATAGTGAAAGCAACAATGAAATTACCCTATGCTGACTCAGTTGGCTCATCCCCGACTGACTTTACAGGAGCAAGACCATGAGCATCGACAGAACCCAGCCATTACAACCGGTTAGCACTGTTCAGACCCGTGACAGCAATGACAACAGCAGCAAAGTGCGTCAGAGCAGCACGGCAAGCACCACCAGCACCAGCGAAAGCGGTTCACAGGTGAAACTGAGTGCAGCCCAGTCCCAGCTGATGCAGCCGGGTAGCAGTGATATCAATACCGCTCGCGTTGAGCAGCTGAAAACCGCCATTCGCAATGGCGATCTGAAAATGGATACCGGCAAGATCGCCGACGCGCTGATCGCTGATAACAAGGCGTATTTAGAGGGTAACTGATCCCGATGAACAATCTGTTGACCACCTTAGATAAGATGCAGGAAGTGCTCTCCTCACTGAGTGAAGTCATCAATGAGGAGCAGCAGCAACTGGGTGCCGGTTTGATTAACGGCAACCTGTTGCAGCGCATTACTGAAGATAAGAGCGCGCTGCTTTCAACGCTGAACTATCTGGACGAAATGCGCCGGACTACCGAGCAGAGTAGCGGCACCCAGGCACCTTATCGTGGTCACAGTGAAATGTCTCGCCGCTGGAGCAGCATCCAGCAGCATACGCAGCGCCTGCGTGATGCCAATACGCACAATGGCTTGCTGTTGCAGCAGCAAATTCGCTTTACTGATGAGGCGTTAACGGTACTCAAACCCCATCAGACCCAGGCATTTTACGGTCCGGACGGATTGGGCAAAGGCCAGGCGACGCTCAGTCGCAAAGGGTAACCGACCGGGACAAATCCGTTCCTTTATTGACCCGGTCGGCATCAATGCCGACCCTACATCCGTAGGGTGCGCATTGATGCGCACCGTCAGCCCTGAGTACGGCGGGCGAAATCACGCGGGCGGAAGCCAAGCACACCCAGCATGACAAAGTATGCCCCCCCCCCGACGGCACAGACTCCCGCCAGACGCAGCAAGCGCCACCACATATGTCCCTCTTCCCAGGCTGGCATCACATAAAGCAAACCCAGCAGAGCCGCAGCCATCGCCAGCACGGCAATCAACAGACGCAGTAAAAAGCTAAACCAGCCCGGCTGTGGCTGGAAAATCTGTTGCTTACGCAGTTGCCAGTACAGCAGTGCCGCATTCAGACAAGCCGCCAGGCCAATCGACAGCGACAACCCCGCATGTTTCAGCGGACCAATAAACGCAAGGTTCATCAGCTGCGTCATGATCAAGGTAATAATGGCGATCTTCACCGGCGTTTTAATGTCCTGACGGGAATAGAAACCCGGTGCCAGTACTTTCACCACAATCAGCCCCATCAGCCCGACCGAATAGGCAATCAGGGCGCGCTGCGTCATGGCGGCGTCAAAGGCGGTGAATTTACCGTACTGGAATAAGGCGATGGTCAGCGGACCTGAGAGGATGCCGAGCGCCACGGCGCTGGGCAACGCCAGCAGACAGCAAAGACGCAGGCCCCAATCCATCAGGCGGGAATATTCATCGTGATTGCCGCTGGAAAAACTTTTCGCCAGCGACGGCAACAGAATGGTCCCCAACGCCACCCCTAACACCCCGGAAGGAAACTCCATCAGGCGATCGGCGTAGTACATCCAGGAAACCGAGCCGGAAACCAGAAACGAGGCGAAAATAGTATTGATAATCAATGAAATCTGGCTGACGGATACGCCAAGAATCGCCGGTCCCATCTGACGCATCACACGCCAGACACCCGCATCGCGCAGGTTAATGCGCGGCAGCACCAGCATGCCGATTTTCTTCAGGTGCGGCAGTTGATAGAACAACTGCAACACCCCTCCCACCACCACGGCCCACGCCAGCGCCATCACCGGCGGATGGAAATGCGGCGCGGCAAAGAGCGCAAAACCAATCATGCTGATGTTCAACAGTGTCGGCGCAAAGGCAGGCACGGAGAAGCGGTTCCAGGTATTGAGGATAGCCCCGGCCAGCGACGCCAGCGAAATCAGCAGAATATAAGGAAAGGTAACGCGCAGCAGCGAACTGGTTAACGCAAATTTGTCCGCAGTATCGGCAAACCCCGGCGCGGTAATCACAATCACCCAGGGCGCGGCCACCATCCCCAGCACCGTGACCAGCGCCAGCACCAGCGTTAATAACCCGGAAACATAAGCCACAAACACGCGGGTGGCGTCGTCGCCCTGCTTGCTTTTGTATTCGGCCAGAATCGGCACGAACGCCTGAGAAAATGCCCCCTCGGCGAAAATTCGTCGCAACAGATTAGGCAATTTAAAGGCAACAAAGAAGGCGTCGGTCGCCATCCCGGCGCCAAACACCCGCGCCACAATGGCATCGCGGGCAAAGCCCAGCACGCGGGAAAACAGGGTCATTGAACTGACCGCTGCCAGCGATTTCAACAAATTCATAATTGGCGGCGCATCCTGAAAAGTGTCGGATAAATGAGCAACTTAGCGCGGACATCCTGAGATGCCCGGCGATAGTCTACTGCCACAACGGGAAATGACCAGCATTGAGTGTTACAAGGGATTATTCCTGCTCAGCATCGCGCCACAACTTCTCCACCAGCCGCTGTGCCGCCAGCGCTTGTTCGCCACTGGTTTCAGGCATCGTCTGATTTTGCACGCACTGAATAAAATGATGGGCAGCGCCGCTAAATCCACGCTGGGTAAGATGACTCTGCCACGCGGCGGGAGCCTCCAGACGTAAACCCGCGCGATTTTCCTGCTGCCAGTCACGCATTTCGGCGATCTGGATATAATCGCCATCGCAAACGGCCGTCACCACTTCACGTTGGGTGCCCGCACGGCGATGCATGCTGGTGGTGATTTGTAAGCCCCCGGCAGAGAAATGATGCTCGGCATACAGCATCGCGCCCTGCTCATTGGTCTCAATATGACCATGCTGACGCGTCAGCTTGCCACCCGCCAGCCACAGCGCGGTATCGACGACATGCAGATAATCATCCAGCAGGGTAAAACGCAAATCCTGCGGCCCGACGCTGTCCGTGCGGTGCTTTTCAATCCGCAGTGAAGCGGCATTGGCCATCTGCGCCTGCAACTGCTGATAACGCGGCGCAAAGCGGCGATTAAACGCCACCATCAGTTTACGTTTACGTTTCTCCGCCAGCGCCACCAGCGCTTCCGCCTGTTGCAGGGTTTCCGCCAGCGGCTTATCGACGCAGACATCTTTATCTGCCAGCAGCAACGCTTTTACCACCTCATAATGCGAAGCGGTGCTGCTATGAACGAACACCGCATCGCTGGCCGCCGCCAGCGCGTCCAGCGTGGCAAAATAAGGTATGCGGTAGCTGTCGCAGATGGGCTGTGCTTTGGCCTGATTGGGGGAAAAGGCACCCGCCAGCTGCCAGCTTTCGGCCTGAGATAATACGGACAGCCAGGCTTTTTGTGCAATGCCGCCCAAACCAACAATCCCGATACGTAGCGTCATCTTAATGCTCCTTTTGCAGCAGCTGTTCGAGCTGTGCCTGCAACTGCGCCACAGTTTCTTCCAGTTGTGCAACACGGGCTTCAAGCCCCGGATGGTCTGATTCGCCTGCCGGTTCGGATGTCTCCACCACGTCACCACCAAACAGATGCATATAACGACTTTCGCGTTTGCCCGGTTCACGCGCCAGCCGCACCACCATCGGGCCATCTTCGCGGCTGAGCAAATGATTCAGTGTCTGTTCAACTTCATTCATGTCACTGAATTCATGCAGGCGACCGCTGCGGGTACGCAGCTCCCCTGGCGTTTGTGCCCCGCGTAAAAACAGCAGCGTCAATACGGCGACTTCGGCGCTGCTGAGTTGCAGGTTGCCAAACGCCGAGTTGCAGAACCGTTGTTCATATTTGCTGACGCGCTGGCCGAAACCGTTATTCGAGGTGACCAGGTGTTTTTTAACCAGCTCGTCCAGTTGTGACTGCACTTCGCTTTCGCTCAGGTTCATCACCGGTTCGCGGTTAGATTTCTGATTGCAGGCAGTGACCACACCATTGAGAGACAGAGGATATTGATCCGGGGTGGTGACCTGCTTTTCCAGCAGACAACCAATCACGCGCAGTGCCTGCGCCGATAAAGCCATTTTCATCGCATTGTTCCCTTTTTTATGATCCGCGGCGGTCCGGGGTCCACTCGCGCCAGGTCAGCGCTGTCAGAACATGATCCTGCCAGCGGCCATCGATCAACAGGTAATCTTTGGCATAACCCTCTTTTTCAAAGCCCAGCCGCGCCAGCAGATCGCCGCTGCGCTGATTATGCGGCATATAGTTGGCCATGATCCGGTGCATATGCTGCTGCCGTTGCATATAGCGGATTGCGCTCTGCAACGCTTCAAACATCAGCCCCTGCCCCTGCCACTTTTCGCCCAGTGAATAGCCAAGATAACAGGCATGGAACGAACCCCGCAGTACGTTGCTAAAGTTGGCGACGCCCCGCACTTCGCGTTCTTCCTGATCCATCAACACAAAATAGAATGCCGAGCCTTGCTTATGCATGTCGGCAATCAGTCCCAGACGCGCTTGCCAGCCAGACGGATAACAATGGCTTTCATCGCGTACCGGCTCCCAGGGCTTGAGAAACACGCGGTTTTCCGCGTAGTAATCCGCCAGCCGCCAGGCATCACGCTCATGAACTAAACGAACCACCAAACGATCGGTAGTGAGACGCACGCGCGGCCCAGCAGAACGATAGCCAAACATCTTGACTCCTGAAATCCATGGCTTAAGAAGGAAGTACGCCAGCGGCGTTATATCTCACTATAACCGTCACCCCGCCTGCGGTAAAACCCCGGATCCTGTTCCCGGGAATTCATCCTTAATCAGGATAAATTTTCTTACCGCTTCGATGAAAAAATATCATCCTGATAATCCTGTTTTTCTGCCGTACGGCGGCGGAAAATAGACCAACTGGTCTCTTTTTTCCTCTCTTCCTTGCTCAGGATTTAGCATGTCTCGGGTTGCGCGGGCACGACGCCTCGGTAAAACATTTTTATTAGTGGATAACATGCTGGTGGTATTGGGATTTTTTGTGGTATTTCCCCTTATCTCCATTCACTTCGTCGAACAGCTCGGCTGGGCTGCGCTGATGGTCGGCATTGCCCTCGGCCTGCGGCAGTTTGTGCAGCAGGGTTTCGGCATCTTCGGCGGTGCGATTGCCGACCGTTTCGGTGCGCGTCCCCTGATCGTCACCGGCATGTTAATGCGTGCGGCGGGCTTTGCCTGTATGGCCCTCGCCCATGAACCCTGGCTGTTGTGGCTGGCTTGTCTGCTATCCGGACTCGGCGGCACCCTGTTCGATCCGCCCCGCAGCGCGATGGTGGTGAAGCTGGTGAGAGCGCGTGAACGCGGCCGCTTCTTTTCACTGCTGATGATGCAGGATAGCGCGGGCGCGGTGTTGGGGGCGCTGATTGGCAGCTGGCTGCTGGCGTGGGATTTCCGCCTGGTATGCTGGGTTGGCGCGGCGGTGTTCGTCAGCGCCGCTTTATTCAATGCTATCTGGTTACCGGCCTGGCGCATTTCCACCGAGCGTATTGCGATGCGTGATGGCATGCAACGCGTCTGGCAGGACAAACGCTTCCGCCTGTATGTGCTGACGCTGACGGGTTATTACATTCTTGCGGTGCAGGTGATGCTGATGTTGCCGGTGATGGTGAACCAGGTCGCAGGTGCCCCGGCGGCAGTGAAATGGATGTACGCCATCGAAGCAATGCTGTCACTCAGCCTGCTCTATCCGCTGGCGCGCTGGAGCGAAAAACGTTTCCGCCTCGAAACACGTCTGATGGCCGGGCTGTTTTTGATGACCATCAGCCTGTTACCGGTTGGCCTGACCACCACGCTGCCGTCACTGTTCTTCCTGATCGCCGTGTTCTATCTCGGTTCGATCATCGCGGAACCGGCGCGAGAAACGCTGAGCGCATCGCTTGCCAGCTCACGCGCCCGTGGCAGCTATATGGGTTTCAGCCGTCTCGGGCTGGCTCTGGGTGGCCTGATTGGCTATTCCGGCGGAGGCTGGATGTTCGATTTAGGCCAGCAACTGTCGTTGCCGGAATTACCCTGGATGCTGCTCAGTACCGTAGGTGGCGTGACGCTGCTGGCCCTGTGGTGGCAATTTCAGCCACGCGCGGTCGCCCCGGCGTTGTTCAGCAGCTGATTTGCCCCGGTCGCCTTTCTCTCCCATACTTCCCGCACGCCGATAAAAAAGGGTGACGCCAGTCACCCTGATAATCACAGGAGAAACGGGATGAAACTCTACATCTACGATCACTGCCCTTTCTGCGTCAAAGCACGCATGATTTTTGGGTTGAAAAATCTGCCAGTCGAGCTGGTGGTCATGCTCAATGACGACGAGAACACACCCAAAAAACTGATTGGTCAGAAGATGGCGCCCATTCTGCAAAAGGCGGATGGCAGCGCGATGCCGGAAAGCCTGGATATTGTGCGTCTGGTGGATAAGCAAGATGGTGAACCGCTGCTGAATGGCAAAGCCAATCCGGCCATCAGCGACTGGCTGCGTCGCGTCAATGGTTACGTCAACAAACTGCTGCTACCCCGTATCGCCGACGCGGGCTTCGCTGAGTTCGCTACGCCGGAAGCGCGTAACTATTTCCGCGAGAAAAAACAGGCCAACATTGGCGACTTCACTGAACTGCGCAAGCACGCGCCAGGGCTGATAAAAAACGTCAGTGACGATTTGCGTCAGCTGGATAAGTTAATCGTCAAACCTAATGCGGTGAACGGCGAGCTTTCCGAAGATGATATCCATCTGTTTCCGTTGTTACGTTCCTTAACACTGGTTGCGGGTATTGAATGGCCCAGCCGCGTGGCCGATTATCGCGACAATATGGCGAAGCAAACCCAGGTCAACCTGCTCTCCTCTATCGCAGCCTGACCCTCATGATGAGAGGCGCACCGGCGCTTCTCATCTCTCTCCTGGTGACACCTGCCCCTGATTCAGGCACGCTATGCCTCGTTTGCCGTATCATTCAGGATGAGGAAAGTATGAAGAAGGCGTTTTCCGGGCTACTGGCCCTGTTGTTTGCCGTGCTGCTGACTGGCTGTAACCAATTAACGCAGTACACCATCAGCGAGCAGGAAGTGAATCAGGCGCTGCAAAAGCACAATAACTTCGAGAAAGATGTTGGCGTCTCCGGGCTGGTGAATGCACATATCGTGCTGAGTGATTTGAGCAGCCAGATTGGCCGTGAAGAACCCGGCAAAATTACCCTGACAGGCAAAGCGACCATCAATGTCAGTTCATTATTTGGTCCGCAACAGGCCGAAATGCAGCTCAAAATGAAGGCGCAACCGGTGTTCAATCCTCAGCAGGGGGCGATTTACCTGCATGATCTGGAAATTGTTGACGCCCAGGTGCAGCCGGAAAAAATGGCGTCGATCATGAAGACGTTGACTCCCTATCTGAATGAATCGCTGAAGCGTTATTTCAATGAAAAACCCGCTTATGTGCTGAGCGAAGATCGCAGCAAAGGTGAAGCGCTGGCGAAGAAATTCGCCAAAGGACTGGAAGTTAAACCTGGCCAGCTGGTGATCCCTTTCACTGATTAACCCCCGTGACCGCGCCTGCTGTGGCGCGGTTTTGCTTCTGACGCATAAAATCCCGTGCAAACGGTTGCCCAAATCCTTATGCTTACTCCCCGGCCTAAACGTGCCTTTCGTTTTCTACTCAGCCGGAGCCTTTTGAATGACAGCCCAACCCCAGCAAATCACGATTCGCCGCCCTGACGACTGGCATATTCATCTGCGCGATGGCGCGATGTTACAGGCCGTGTTGCCTTATACCAGTGCGGTAAACAGTCGTGCCATTGTCATGCCAAACCTGGTTCCGCCGGTGACCAGCGTCGCGGCTGCGGTGGCCTATCGGGATCGCATCCTTGCGGCCTTACCCGCCGGACACGCCTTTACACCGCTGATGACCTGCTATCTGACCGACTCTCTCGACCCGGATGAGATCGAGCAGGGCTTCCGGGCTGGCGTATTCACCGCCGCTAAACTTTATCCCGCTCACGCCACCACCAACTCCAGCCACGGCGTCACCAATATTGCCTCCATTGCACGCGTGCTGGAGCGGATGCAGCAGATCGGTATGCCGATGCTGGTACACGGTGAAGTGACCGATTCTCACATCGATATTTTTGACCGTGAAGCGCGTTTTATTGAGACGGTGCTGGAACCGCTGCGTCAGCAGTTCCCGGCATTGAAAGTGGTGATGGAACACATCACCACCAAAGAAGCGGCGGAATATCTTGCCGCCGGTAATGAACTGCTCGGTGCCACCATTACGCCACAACACCTGATGTTTAACCGCAACCATATGCTGGTGGGCGGTGTGCGTCCGCATCTGTATTGCCTGCCGATCCTGAAACGTAATATCCACCAGGAAGCGCTGCGTAAACTGGTCGCCAGTGGCAACCGTCGTGTATTCCTCGGCACCGATACCGCCCCACACCTGCGTCATCTGAAAGAGGCCAGCTGTGGTTGTGCCGGGGTGTTTAATGCTCCGACTTCTCTGCCAGCTTACGCCACCGTATTTGAGGAACTGGATGCGCTGCAACATTTCGAAGCGTTCTGCTCCGAGAATGGTCCGAACTTCTATGGTCTGCCACTGAATGAGGGGACACTGACGCTGGTGCGTGAACCCTGGACTGTCGAACAGACCGTGGCCATCGCCGATGATACCCTGGTGCCTTTCCTGGCCGGTGAGACCCTGAACTGGCGCGTAACCGCCTGATGTGATGATGCTTGCCTTCGGAAGCAATATACTGTACAAATAGCCAGTATATTATTCCGGAGGTGTTTATGCGTGTCGAAATTACCGTAGCAAAAACTCAACCCCTTCCTGCTGGCGCACTTGACGCGCTGAGCGCCGAACTTACCCGCCGCATCAGCCGGGATTTTCCCGACGACGAACATCATGTCAAAATCCGTTACGCCAGCGGCAACCAGCTCAGCGTATTTGGTGGCTGCAAAGAAAATCGCGATCGCATCAGTGATATTTTGCAGGAAACCTGGGAAAGCGCTGACGACTGGTTTATTACCGATTAACCGCCACTGCGCAGTTTTGCCGGGTTTCGCCACCCGGCTTTTTTGTTTTTATTTCTCCCTCGCCAGACAAAGTCACTGCATCTAAAATCATCATTAACGCCCCTATTCTTGCACCCGCCATGCTAACAGGAGATGTTTTACCCATGACTCACGATAAACCGGAAGAGGCAATGACATTTGGCGAATTGCTGGCGTTAATTGGTGAACAGCAACGCCGCTTAACTGTGCTGGAAAATGCCTTTGCTAATCTGACATTCTGTCTTGATGATCGTGCCAGCCAGTTACTGGTGCACAATCTTTTGCTGGAAGCGCAAAACCAGAACCACGATACGCAGTTACAGCAGCAATTTGTCCATCTGGCCGAAGAAATTAAGAAATGCAGCGGTGAAAGACCAGATGATTCGCAGGGTTAAAATCGCCCTTTAATCGGTTCCAGAGTTCTCCTAAAGTCAGGTAACTTTGCTGCCGATAACCTGATTAGTGCGACTTTACATTCGCAGCTTCAAATGCCCATAAGCGCGGGCGGTTTATTATTTTTTAAAAGCGTATTTTAAAAGCATTTATTTTTTGCTCAGATTTTGAACACCACATTTTTTAACTATTGTACCGTTCGTTTCATGTTATAATTATCCCGCTAGTGCAAGAAAAGCCGCATTGAACCTCAAGAAGCACTTCGTTTAACGAGTAAAAAGGAGGTTATAATGGACAGAAATAAAGACGTCATCCAGACTCATCCATTAGTCGGATGGGACATTAGCACTGTAGACAGTTATGACGCCATGATGATCCGCCTGCACTCGCTCTCATCGCAGGATCAGAAAGAAGAAGACGCAGATGTTGGTCCTACCTACTGGCTAACCACGGATGTGGCGAGGCAGTTTATCTCCATACTCGAAGCTGGCATTGCAAAGATAGAGTCCACAGAGCAATACCTACGCGATAACCAAAAGCATTAATTTTTAATATTTCGCGTGAAACAGGCCCTGCAGGGTCAATGCCGGTCCCTCAGGGCGACCGGCATTGTTTTTTGTAGCATCACTCTTTTCCTGACGTCTGCCTGCGAGCGCTCCTGACAATCGCCGCCTGGAGTTCCCCGGCGGATACCGCGCTGATAAATACCGAGGTATTCTCCTCTACAGCCCGCTGTAACGGCATCACGATCACCGTGGGCAGGTTGCCCAACTTAAGTTTGTTCGCCAGTTGCGAATTATTTTCCAGTACGCGTCGGGCTTTGGTGACGGCAGACTGCGAAGGAACCGCAACCTGCAATTCTCTCACCACATATGCAATATCTTCTGCCTGCAGATGCTCTTTGAACATCGACTGATAATAACGCAACCACTCCCCCGCCCCCTGTTGCTGCCACAGAGCAACGCCAATCGCCAATGCGGTTTCCGATGACGCCCATCCTTCTCCGGGCATCGGCCAGTCCCGGAACACAAAACGCACCTGTGGATTGTCACGCATCATCTGCATAATGACGGTGGACATGGCGCCACAGGGAACGCAGCGATAATCATAAAAACTAATCACGACTACCGCAGCGTCGGGCGGGCCGATTTGCGGCGCGTCATGACTGACCAGCAAGGTCTGGTGCAATGCAATCACTTTTCGTTTTAGCTGCAGGAGGGTCTCGTTGCGTTGTCGCTGACGTTGTTGCAGCATCTGGTCGAGAATTTCAGGATGCGCCAGCAGATAGTCACGCGAAATCGTGCCGATTTGTTGCCGTTGTTCAGGCGTGAAGGCAGGCGCTGTGACGGCAAACGCCGGTAAGATCACCAGCGTGAACAGGGCAGTGAGCATGATGTTGCGCGGCATAACTCACCTTTTTATTTCGGCCCGGTGGCATCTGGCGTGATGTTGCGGAGCAACACCACATATCGGGTTCCCATGACTTTCCCTTCGCCCAGCCAGGTTTCATCGTAAAGATTCAGCCTCGTATTACCATTGGCGAAAGTATAAAAAAAGCCGTTTTCCGTCTGGTTACCCACAAAGTCGGCCAGCACGAAATTGCCATTCAGGGTGCGCCGAATAAAATCCGCAGACTGGCTGACAAAATCGCGGCGCAGCACGCTCTTACAGCTGTCGAGACTGGTAAAAACCTCTCCCTGATGCGCAGCCAGTAGCCCCGCCAGCATATTGACCGTCACCACCGCCAGCGGCGTCAGGCGCAGGAGTTTAGGGGCGAGCTGCGGGTCATCAGGTTTGCTCTCCGCCCCCTCAATCAGCGCTTCTTCGGTAAAAAAGGTCGAGGCGATAAAGGCGGCGCAGGCGGTGGTCAGGTCGGCCTTACTGGCGCTGGCCAGATAGCTAAACCCGCTGTCCTGAGAGGCCAGTTGCTTCACCTCAATCCCTTTGCTGGTGAAAAAGGTATCGAATTTATCCAGACTCTGCTTACCGCTGACATACAGGCAGACCTGATCCATGATGATTTTATTGCGTTTACCGCCAAATAACGGCACCAGTGACGTAATGACCTGCTGCGTAATCGGCAGGGATGACACTTCAATATCATGCGCATCCGCACCCGCCGAAATCTGGTCACTGCCCAGTAAACTCAGGGCGATCACCACCGCTCCTCTGCCTAGCCATCTGTTCATGTTGTATCTTCTTCTGCCGGTGATACCGCATTACCATTGATAACCAATGCCCACGGAAACCCCGAAATCGCTTTCGCTGTTACCGGACCCTTGTAGTTTGGTGATCCATTTGCCGTTACCGGAAATCGCCGAAACACCAATGGCGAGAGAGGCTTTATCGTCATACCCGGCCACCGAGACCCCCACCAGACTTGACGACGGCTCCCAGGCTTGTGGCAATCCAGCCATCGCCATAGCGGAAGCGACGCCTGCGGTCAGTTTGTTATCTAAGCGATCGACCCGGTTATTGATGTTGCGAAATGACTGGTTGTTGGCGGCCTGCACCTGATCCAGCTGATACACGTTAACGGCGTCGGTGTCATTCACGCCAGGCGCAACGTTGGTAATACGTCGTTCGTTACCGGGAGATCCCACCGAAACGGTATTGGCCTCACTGGCGATGGAGTTGGCGCCCAGCGCCACGGAATTGCTGGCGGTTGCGCTGCTAAAGGCACCCATTGCCACGCTATTATCGCCAGACGCGACCGCGCCATTGCCGACTACGGTACTGTTGGCTCCGCTGGCGAAGGTATCATTGCCCAGCGTGGTGCTGTTGACCCCGGTGCTACGTGCGTTGCTACCCACAGCTGCAGCGTTGCTGCCACTGGCCGTGGCGATACCTGTCGCGTTCACGGCCAGCTGTTTCGTGTTGCCCTGCTGAAGCTCTAACGCTTTGATTTGTCCGACCGTCACCGCATCGCTGTCGTTAACCCCCGCGCTGAGCCCGGTCAGAACACGGGTGCCTTCGTCACCGGCGACGTTCACGGTACTGCCACCGGTGCCCTGGGCAATATCCACTTCGCTGCTGGTGGTTGCCTGAGTCACCAGTTTTTCACCAGAATTATTAATGTTCTGATACAGATCGACGATGTTATTGGTGTTTTGTATCACCTGCTGATCGACAGCAAAGAGCTGGCTGCCGTTAACTGCCTCGGTACTTTGCGCTGACAGCGCACCCGCCGCCACACCGGTCAGTTTGCGATTCCCATTGGTACCAGCAAAGGTCACCTCATTACCGCCGGTCGTGGCGGCGACCGTGACAACACTGGCGTTGGACGCCTGCTGAACCAGACCAATGCTGCCGTTGTTAATGTTATTCGCCAGGTTAACGATGTTATTGGTGTTGCTGGTCGTCGCACTATCAAGGGTGCCGAGCGCATCACCGACGTTGGTTTTGATACTGCCCTGAATGTTGTAGCTCGGGTTGGTCAGATTGCCGTTACTCCCTACCGTCGCCCCGCCGCCCAACGCGCTGGCGATATTCTGGTTGGCGCTATAAAGCTGGGAACCGTTAATGGCCTGGGTACTGCCCGACGCGATGCTGCCAGGTGCCACGCCTGAAAGGGTGCGGCTCCCGGCTGTCCCGGTAAAATCAACCTGAGTGCCGTCGGTGGCGGCCCCTACGGTGATGGGCGCACCCGCTGCCGACTGCCGCACCAGACCGATGCCGCTGGAATTGATGGTGGTGGACAGCGTGTTAATCGCTTCGTTGCTGGCAAACAGCTGGGAGCCGTTCACCCCGTCGGTGCTGTCGCTGCTGAGCCGCCCGGCCGCCACGTTGGTCAGGGTGCGCTCGCTGCCCGGTGCGCCGATGCTGACGGTGCTGGCAGGTGCTCCACCGGCGAAGTTATGGCTGACCCCGGCAATCATGGCAGATGTCGTCGTCACCGCGGCCGCGGTAACGGAGTTCGCGCCCAGCGCCACATCCCCGGCGTTGGCGGCGGTAGCACTGGTGCCGATCGCCACGGCATCGTTGCCGCTGACGGCCGGTAGCGTGCCTGTGGAATTGGCGCGGAAGTAGCGGCTGCCATTGTTCGTCAGATCATTCACCGAAGTGCTGAGGCTGCTGACGTTACCGTTAGTGGCAAACAGCTGGCTGCCGTTGACCGCGTCGGTGCTGTCTGCCGCAAGCCCGCCGGCAGCAACACCGGTCAGCTTACGCGTCCCCCCGCCGGAGGCGGAAAACGACACTTCACCGCCGTCAGCTTCCCCGCCAACAGTTATCACCCGGCTGGTCGCATCCTGTTTCACCAGCCCGATGCCGCCGGAACTGATGGTGGTGGACAGCGTGTTAATCGCTTCATTGCTGGCAAACAGCTGGGAGCCGTTTACTCCGTCGGTGCTGTCGCTGCTGAGTCGCCCGGCCGCCACATTGGTCAGGGTGCGTTCGCTGCCCGGTGCGCCAATGCTGACGGTGCTGACAGGTGCTCCTCCGGCGAAGTTGTGGGTGACTCCCGCGATGGTGGCTGAAGTTGTGGCGACCACCGGATCGGTGACGGAGTTCGCGCCCAGCGCCACATCCCCGGTATTAGCGGCGGTGGTATTGGTGCCGAGGGCTATCGCATCCTGAGCCGTGGCGGTGGCACCGGTGCCAACCGCTGCGGAATCGTCGCCGGTCGACGTTGCCGCAGCGCCAACGGCGATGGCATTAGTACCACTGGCAGCGGAGTCAAGGTCTGTCGAGTTGGTGTGGAAATACTTCGTCCCCTGATTCGTCAGATTAGTGATCGAGTTATTGGTATCAAACAGCTGGCCGCCGTTCACCGCCTGCGTGCTGCCCGACGCGATGGTGCCGTTGGCGACACCAGCCAGAGTGCGTGCCCCGGCGGTCCCGGTAAAATTCACCTGCGTGCCATCCGTAGCGGCGCCCACGGTGATGGGTGCACCCGCTGCCGACTGCCGCACCAGCCCGATACCGCCCGCGTTAATCGTCGTAGACAGCGTATCAATCGCCTGGTTGCTGGCAAACAGCTGCGAGCCGTTCACCGCATCGGTGCTGGTGTCGCTGAGCTGCCCGGCGGCCACGTTGGTCAGGGTGCGCTCGCTGTCCACCGCGCCGATGCTCACCGTGCTGGCCGGGGCATCACCGGCAAAATGATAAACCGTGCCCGCGATGGCCGCTGACGGCGTGGCCACTGCCGCCGCCGTGACAGAGTTCGCCCCCAGCGCCACATCACCGGCATTGCCCGCTGAGGCCGAGTTACCAATGGCAATCGCATCCGCGCTGCTGGCGCTGGCACCGGTGCCAACCGCTACCGCATCGGCACCGGTTGCAGCCGAGTCAGCCCCCGTTGAGTTGGCGTGGAAATACTTCGTCCCCTGATTCGTCAGATTAGTGATCGAGTTATTGGTATCAAACAGCTGGCCACCGTTCACCGCCTGCGTGCTGCCCGAGGCAACCGTGCCGTTTGCCACGCCGGTCAGGGTGCGCGCCCCGGCGGTCCCGGTAAAATCAACCTGCGTGCCATCCGTAGCCGCGCCCACGGTTATCGGTGCACCCGCTGCCGACTGCCGCACCAGACCGATGCCGCCCGCGTTAATCGTCGTGGACAGCGTATCAATCGCTTCATTGCTGGCAAACAGCTGCGAACCGTTCACCGCATCGGTGCTGGTGTCGCTGAGCTGCCCGGCGGCCACGTTGGTCAGGGTGCGCTCGCTGTCCACCGCCCCGATGCTCACCGTGCTGGCCGGAGCATCACCGGCAAAACGGTAAGTCGTGCCCGCGATGGTCGCTGACGGCGTGGCCACCGCCGCCGCCGTGACGGAGTTCGCCCCCAGCGCCACATCCCCGGCGTTGCCTGCTGAAGCGACGTTGCCGATGGCAATTGCATCCCTGGCGGATGCGCTGGCACCGGTGCCAACCGCCACCGCATCAGCACCGGTTGCAGCCGAGTCGGCCCCCGTTGAGTTGGCATGGAAGTAGTTGGTGCCTTTCGTGGTCAGGTTGTTCACCGTGTTACCGAGGCTGGTGACGTTGCTGTTGGTGGCACCGAGTCCGCTGTTCAGCGCGGTCAGTGCGCTGCCGACGTTGTTAAAGGGCGTGCCGGAGAGGCCGGTTAACGCATACGACGGCGCGGTGACTGAACCGTCGGTGGTGCTGACCCCCGCCCCGCCGCCGAGATACGCGGCCTGGTTCTGGTTACCCGTATACAGCTGGCCGCCGTTCACCGCCTGCGTGCTGCCCGAGGCGACGGAGCCGTTCGCCACGCCGATCAGCGTGCGCGCCCGGGCCGTCCCGGTAAAATCCACCTGGCTGCCATCCGTCGCCGCGCCCACGGTTATCGGTGCACCCGCCGCCGACTGCCGCACCAGACCAATGCCGCCAGAACTGATGTTGTTATAAATTGAATCAATCGCCTGGTTGCTGGCAAACAGCTGGGAACCGTTCACCGCGTCGGTGCTGTCGGCATTAAGCCGTCCGGCCGCCACATTGGTCAGGGTGCGTTCGCTGCCCGGCGCGCCGATGCTGACGGTGCTGGCTGGTGCTCCTCCGGCGAAGTTGTAGCTGACTCCCGCGATGGTGGATGAAGTCGTGGCGACCACCGGATCGGTGACGGAGTTGGCACCCAGCGCCACATCCCCGGCACTGGCGGCAGTGGTATTGGTGCCGAGGGCCATCGCATCCTGAGCAGTGGCGGTGGCCCCGGTGCCAATCGCTGCCGCATCGGCGCCGGTCGCCGTTGCCGCTGTGCCGACAGCAATGGCATTGGTGCCGCTGGCCGCTGAGTCAAGGTCCGTCGAGTTGGTGTGGAAGTACTTCGTGCCGTTGTTGATCAGGTTGTTGACGGTGCTGTTGGCATTAAACAGCTGGCCGCCGTTGACCGCATCGGTGCTGCCCGACGCGATGGTGCCATTAGACACGCCAGTCAGCTTGCGGGTGCCTCCGCCGGTGGCAGCAAACGACACTTCACCGCCATCGGTTTCCCCACCGACGGTTATCACCCGGCTGGTCGTATCCTGCTTCACCAGACCAATCCCGCCGGAATTGATGCTGGTATAAATCGAATCAATCGCCTGGTTGCTGGCAAACAGCTGGGAACCGTTCGCCGCGTCGGTGCTGTCGCTGGCAAGCCGCCCGGCCGCCACGTTAGTCAGGGTGCGCTCGCTGCCCGACGCGCCGATGCTGACGGTGCTGGTGGGCGCCCTTCCAGCAAAGGTATGCGTTGCCCCAGCAAGTGAAACAGAGGTGGTTGACACAGCTGCTGCGGTGACGGAGCCGGCGCCCAACGCCACCGCACCGATGTTGGCGGCGGTAGCGCTGCTGCCAATCGCCACAGCATCGGCACCCGTTGCCGCCGAGTCGGTACCCGTCGAGTTGGCATGGAAATAGTTGGTGCCTTTGGTGGTCAGGTTGGTGATACTTGTATTGGCAGTACCCAGGCTGGTATTCAGCGCGGCAAGCGCATCGCCGACGTTACTAAAGGGGCTATTGGTGAGGCCCGCTAACGCGTACGACGGGGCAGCGATGCTGACAATGTTGCCCGTCGCCGAACTTACCACCGCTCCGCCACCCAGCGCAGTGGCCAGGCCAGATCCGATGGCAAACAGTTGATCACCGTTCACCCCCTCCTTACTGCCACTGGCGACAGCACCATTACTGACGCCAAGCAATCTGCGGGTCAGGCTATTAGAATTTGTAAAGTTTACCGTGAGGGTACCGGTATCCGCACCAACGGTGACCCCCGTTGGCCCTGTAACTTTCACCATTCCCACATCCCCGACATCAAGCGCGTGCAATGCATCGTTGACTGTGGTGTAGGTTTTGCCTGTAAGGGTATAAGTTGGCCCTGTAACGGCACCCGTCGAGCTATTGAGCGTTGCCCCTCCACCTAAAGCAGTGACCACCGGTGATAGCTGACCGACGTTAACGGCATCAGTACCCGCCGTACCTGGTGCCAGTGAGGTGATTTTCTTGCTGGAGAGGCTCAGACCATTGGTCGTATTAACGGTGGCCGAAGCGCCATTGAATGTGAACGCATCACTGTTAAATGTGATTGCGTTTTTCTCAACGATAATCTGGCTGGATCCTGCCACATACGTTTTGCTGATACCGCCGAATGAAAATCCGGCAGAAGAAGTGCCCGCCCAGGAAATACCCGTGGCATTGTTGTTAATGCCTGACATATAGCCGAAATTATCACCGCTTACCGCTGTTACTGCCGATGACCAGGGCGCACATAATAAGCGCGTGGTCCCATCATTCATACAATAGTTATTGGCATTCCCCACAGCAGGACCTTGTACACCGACAAAAGCTAAATTGTTATTAATCGCATAGGTGTCAGTCGCCTGCGACGCCATGATAACCAGCAGCACAATGCTCTTAGCCACTGTCCCGGCACCATTTTTCGCCAGCTCACTCACCACGACCATGCAGCGCTGGGCAACGCTCCATATCGTTTTATAGATTCTGTTCATGACCCAACCCCATTGATGCCGCAGCATCAGGCAAGCCGTTTGTTTCTACATTAGTGACATCAACCTACAATAGATAAATATTGAGAATAATAACCCACGCTTCGCTTAATTTGCGGAATTTTATTGGTAATATTTGACTAATTATGGATTGCCTTAATATTTACTGCCAGAAAGGGAGGAAAAATTTTCGCACACCCATCAGCCAGGCAAGCGCCGAAAATGATCAACAATACCCGTCCGTTAACACCGTCCCCTGCGGAAAATAATGATCCTTCAGTGCGTCAGACTTCGTATCCCGCAGGGCGGATTTTTCATGAAAGCGCGCTTTTGTTATGCTGCTGAAAAATTTCGCCGTAACAAGGGAGTGATGTTGCATGGTTTATGATCTGATTGTGGTAGGCAGTGGTTCCGTTGGCGCGGCAGCAGGGTTCTACGCCACCCAGGCGGGCCTATCGGTACTCATGATCGACAGCGCCCACCCACCCCATTCTCAGGGCACCCATCATGGTGAAACACGCTTAATCCGTCACGCTTACGGTGAAGGTGAACGTTATGTTCCGCTGGTGCTGCGCGCGCAAACATTATGGGACGAACTGGAAAGCCAGAGCGGGGAACGCATCATGCACCGCAGTGGTATTCTCAATCTTGCCCCCATCTCTTCCACTTTTATTCAGAACGTCATCGACAGCGCCCGCGCCTGGAAGCTGGATGTGCAAATTCTGCAGGCAGACGAAGTGCGCAAACGCTGGCCTCAGTTCACCGTGCCAGACGGTTATATTGGCGTGTTCGAACCCCATTCCGGTTTTCTTAAATGCGAACAGGCAGTGCGTAGCTGGGTGCAGCTGGCAGAACAGGCAGGGTGTGCCCAACTGTTCAACTGCCCGGTGACACAAATCGGTCGGGATGGCGACCTGCAACAGGTCACCACCAGCGAGGGTGAGTTTCGTGCACGCAAACTGCTGATCAGCGCCGGTACCTGGGTCAGCCATCTGGTGGCGGATTTACCCGTTACGCCAGTGCGCAAAGTGTTTGCCTGGTATCAGGCTGATGGTCGTTACAGTGAGAACAACAAATTTCCTGGCTTTACCGTGGAGATGAATGACGGCAGCCATTTCTACGGCTTTCCGGCAGACAATAACGCACTCAAGGTAGGACGTCATGATGGTGGTCAAATCATGCAGACCCCTGCCGATCGCAAACCTTTTGGTAGCGTCGCCGCCGATGGCAGTGAAGCTTTCAGCTTTTTACGTCAGTTTCTCCCGGGTATCGGCGTATGTTTACATGGTGAAGCCTGCAGCTACGACAATACGCCTGATGAAGACTTCATCATTGATACTCTGCCTGATGAACCCAACCGTTTAATCATTACCGGTTTAAGCGGACATGGTTTTAAATTTTCCAGCGTGCTGGGTGAACTGGCCAGTGAATTTGCGCAAGACAAACCGCTTTCCTTTGATATTACCCCCTTCTCGCTGACACGTTTTTCCTGATCAACCGAGGTCGCCGCTGCTACGGCGGCGGCCAGACTGACATAAGCTGACAAAAATTTAATCTTCGCGCCGGATAAAAGCGCAAAAGGTGTAGTAATTACGCCAGTCCCTTTCATCCAGTCAGTTCAGGGAGATGTTATTCAATATTTCTGAGTGGCAGACATTAATAACGTCATAATTCCCGAACAGTTATTTCTTTATTTATAGAAAAGTAAGTCTGATTGATCTTCTATTTCAAAGTATGGATTCTCATTGCTACTTATTTCTGATTTGAGATTTCAGAAGATGTGGCGTAATTCTCCACTGCGGTTTGGTGCCGTCTCCATTTTATTACACTGGCTAATGGCTCTGGCCATCTATGGCATGTTTGTGCTCGGATTATGGATGGTCGGGCTGGGTTACTACGACGGCTGGTATCATACCGCACCCGAAATTCATAAAAGCATTGGCATCCTGTTGTTCTGCGCCCTGCTGATTCGTCTGGCATGGCGTTTTCTGTCACCACCGCCCGCCCCCCTGAGCAGTTATTCCACCCCGGTGCGCCTCACGGCGATTGCTGCACACTGGCTGTTATATGCCCTGCTGCTGACCATTCTGCTGAGCGGTTATTTGATTTCCACCGCGGATGGCAAACCGATTTCTTTTTTTGGCTGGTTTGAGGTGCCCGCATTGCTGGCAGGTGCCGCTGCACAGGCGGACACCGCCGGCGATATTCATCTCTGGCTGGCCTGGACGGTGGTCGTGCTTTCCGTAGTGCACGGACTGGCTGCCCTCAAACACCATTTTATTGACCGTGATATCACGCTGAAAAGGATGCTGGGTTGCCGCATCCCGTTAACCTCTGAAAAGGAAAAGTAACATGCTTAAGAAAACACGACTGGCGCTATCGGGTGCCGGTTTACTGGTCGCCAGTCTGTCGGCCAACGCCGCCGAGTACCAATTTGATAAGCAAGGCCAGCATGCTTTCGTGCAGTTCCGAATTCAGCATCTCGGCTACAGCTGGCTGTACGGCAGCTTTAAAGATTTCGATGGCAGCTTTACCTTTGATGAGGGTAATCCGGCGGCTGATAAGGTCAATGTCACCATCAATACCAACAGCCTCGATACCAACCATGCCGAACGCGATAAACATCTGCGCAGCGCTGATTTTCTCAACACCGGCAAGTTTCCGCAGGCCACCTTTGCCTCCACCGCCGTCAGCAAACAGGGCAAAGAGTATAAAATTACCGGCGACCTGACTCTGAATGGTGTGACGAAACCCGTCACGCTGGATGCCCGTTTAATCGGTGAAGGTAAAGATCCCTGGGGTGGTTATCGTGCCGGATTCGAAGCCAGCGGGGAGATTGTGTTGAAAGAGTTTAATATCAGCAAAGACTTAGGTCCTGCTGCGCAAAAAGCCGAATTGATTATTTCTGTCGAGGGTGTGCGTCAGTAATACGCGGGCAGCCTGCACCAGTGCAGGCTGCCACCGGATTATTTCTTCTCCGGCACCGGAATCGCCATGGTCATATTCAGCAAACCACGTGATTTGTTGAAGACCTTGTTGCCGTTTTCGCGCCCGGCGCGACGAGCACGTTGCTCTTCAGGCGACAACTTTGACTCTTCCATACAAACCGGGCTGCAGCAATTGTGGAATTTTTCCGCACAGCTCGGGCACTGAATAAACAGCAGATGGCAGCCATCATTGACGCAGTTGGTATGAGTATCACAAGGCACACCACACTGGTGGCAGTGAGATAACACATCATCAGAGATACGCTCGCCCATACGCTCATCAAAGACAAAATTTTTGCCTTTGAAACGCACCGGTAATCCCTGCTCGCGTGCGCGGCGGGTGTATTCAATGATGCCGCCCTCGATGTGATAAACATCATCGAAGCCGTTGTGCTTCATCCATGCACTGGCCTTTTCACAGCGAATGCCGCCGGTGCAGTACATGACGATCTTTTTATCTTTCTGATCTTTCAGCATATCAACCGCCATCGGCAGCTGATCGCGGAAGGTATCCGCAGGCACTTCCAGCGCATTATCGAAATGCCCCACTTCAAACTCATAGTGGTTACGCATATCGACAAAAACGGCGTCCGGATCGTCCAGCATGGCGTTAACATCGGCCGCTTTCAGATAGTTACCCACCGCACTGGCATCAAAACTGCTATCGTCAATACCATCCGCCACAATGCGATCGCGCACTTTCAGACGCAATACCCAGAAAGATTTGCCATCATCATCCAGCGCAATATTCATACGCAGATTATTCAGCGCCGGATTGAAACCATACAGAAACGCTTTCATGCTTTCATACTGGCTGGCGGGCACGCTGATTTGCGCGTTAATACCTTCGTGGGCGACGTAAACGCGGCCAAACACCTTGAGTTGGGTTAAGCCAATATATAAAGCATCACGGAACGCCTGAGGATCGGCAATCTGGAAATATTTGTAAAAAGAGACCGTAGTGCGCGGCTCGGTTTCAGCCAACATGCGCGCCTTCAGCTCTTTATTGGAAACAAGGTTATGTAACACTGGCATGGTGTTCGTTCCTGTTATCAATCGGGAAAAATGAGCGCGCACATGATACCTGAATTCATCACGATGCAAAGCCTTTGCTGTGAATATCCCCTGACAGTGACCCGCGACGCAAAACTGCACGGTAATTATATTTTAATGCGCTTGCCAGATTTCTCTTACCTGCTGGAGGTCTATGCTTGATTTCAGTCAGAGAGAAAAAATGGCACAATAGCGACAAATAACAGGAACCGGTACCTCTGGTACAAGACGCAGGATACTGACATTTCAATGACTCAACTTCCCCAATTTTCCCGTGAACTCCTCCATCCGCGCTACTGGCTTACCTGGCTGGGCATCGGCATTCTCTATTTACTGGTGCTGCTGCCTTACCCGGTTTTGTATGTTATTGGTTGTGGTTTAGGTCGTATTGCCATGCGCTTCCTGAAACGTCGCGTCAAAATCGCGCAGCGTAATCTGGAGCTTTGCTTTCCCGATATGCCGGTCAGTGAACGTGATGCCATGGTGAAACACAATTTCGAATCCGTTGGCATGGGCCTGATCGAGACCGGCATCGCCTGGTTCTGGCCAGACTGGCGTATTCGCAAATGGGTAAGCTGTAGCGGGCTGGAACATATCGACTCTTCTCTGGCCGCCGGTCGCGGCATTCTTTTGATCGGTATGCATTTTCTTACCCTGGAACTCGGCGCGCGCGTCTTTGGTATGCATAACCCAGGCATTGGCGTGTACCGGCCGAATGACAACAAATTACTCGACTGGCTGCAAACCTGGGGTCGGATGCGTTCCAATAAAAGCATGCTGGACCGCAAAGATCTGAAAGGCATGATCCGTGCGATGAAAAACAACGACATTATCTGGTATGCACCGGACCACGATTATGGCCCGCGCAGCAGTGTTTTCGCGCCATTTTTCGCCGTTAAGGATGCCGCCACCACCACCGGCACGCATATGTTAATCCGCCTGGGGAATCCCAGCGTGGTGCCGTTTCTGGTACAGCGCCTGCCCAACCGTCGTGGTTACGAGATGAAGATCATGCCGGATATCCGTGACAAATTCTCGCTGGAAAATGAACTCGACACCGCCATTAGCATGAACAAGGTGGTTGAGGAAAGCGTGTTGCTGGCCCCGGAACAATACATGTGGCTGCATCGTCGTTTCAAAACGCGCCCGGAAGGTGAACCTTCACGCTATTAATGTGAAGCGGGACACCGTGCGTGTCCCGCTTCGCCTGTAATCAAATTTGCCTTAATTCATGATATTATCCGCCAATATCCGGCGAAAACTGTACCAATCTGAATTAAAGCTCACGCATATTCTTAGGCCATTTTAATCTGGAGTCAGCGCGCACAAAAAACAGAAAATCATGTCCTCTGGTGAAGCCTGGTGACAAATAATAAACGCAATTCCCTTCATATCATGGATTTATTCCTCAGCCACTAAAGAAAATCTTACCGATTACACCAGACCTCTGCGGATCTGAATTTTTCTGATTCCAGGCATATTCCTATTTAATATTGTTGAATTCTTTGAGTTCGCTAATCAATACAGAAAAATTAACTTAATTTACAAGGTATTATCTTAACAGATAGCTTACTTATTCCGTTTCTAAAAAAGATACGCATTACTTATACCTTTCTGGAATTTGTTCACAAAATCGATTCCAGTTAGTTTCATTTATGAGAGTTAGTTCAATAACTGCTCAAGAAAAATAAAAAGATTACACACAGCAAACCGCAGGAACCCATAATATGAATAAAGGCATCTACTATTATGTGACGGTCAGTACCGATCAGGATAATTATCACCTGTTACACCGCAAAGAGTGTAAACGTCTGCCGGAAAAGGAAGATATGGTCTTTATCGGTACACTTTACAATTTAAATCAGGCTTTATCGATTGCACGTATTAATTTTAAAAAGGTGAAACCCTGTATTAAATGCTGTATTCGCTACTCTGCTCCTGTTATTCGTGAATCTGTGCGTCCTGTGCTGCATTTTCCCCAGAAAATGCACTGACCCGTCCGGGCGGATGTTTCACCTCATCCGTCCGGACGTTATTCCTCACAACTCCCGCTGATTTTTCGTCTATCCTTCTCTGAAATCCCTATTCAACAGGCAAGGAGATTGCGATGAGCATGTTTACCACTTTAGAAGAAGCCATCGAAGCAGCACGTGAGGAGTTTCTCGCCAGCCAGCCGGGGCTGGATGCGGAAGATGCAGCCGTCAGCCAGTTTGCCCTGCAAAAATATGTCATGCAGGATGGCGATATCATGTGGCAGGCCGAATTCTTTGCTGATGAAGATGAGCAAGGGGAATGCCTGCCCATCCGCAGTGGTGAAGCTGCACAGGCGATTTTTGACGGTGACTTCGAAGAAATCGAGTTACGCCAGGAGTGGCAGTCGGAAAATACCCTGCACGAATGGGATGAAGGTGAATTTCAGCTTGAACCGCCGGAGGACACCGAAGAAGGTGAAGCCGCAGCGGCCGAGTGGGACGATGATAACAGTGATTCTGACCGCTGGGCGTAGAGGTTATTCGTAAGGACCGTGATGGGCATCCACCGGTAATAACAGCGTGTCCATCACCAATGACAGCGGCAGATCAAGGATGGTCAGCATACGCCATGCGCCATCACGCACATCCCACTGCACTCCGGGGTAGTATTGATTACCGTGTCCCTGGCCGGGCACGGTACGACTGATGATGCTGCCACAGCCACTAAGCAACATGATGGCGGCACTGACGACAGTTAATTTCAGGAAACGATTCACAACAATTACTCACAATGGACTGGCGTTATTTTAGCCGTCAGTGCGGGTGAATAACTACACCTGATAGCGTAAAGATTGCGTTAGTCGGAACAGTCTTGCCGGTTAATCGTACTGTAACAATAAAAAAAGCCGCTATCGCGACACGATAGCGGCTTTTATCTCGCGGGCTTAATCAGCCTGCGCTCTTCATCAATGCTGCTGTAGTGCCAGTGGGTTTAACTTCAGCTTCTGATAGCTTTCCACCCACTGATGATATTTCTCACTACTTTCCCACAAGCGGGTATGGACGCGAGCCAGCACTACCGGATCGCTAATCAGCTGCAAGCGCTGTTCGCGATTCAGTTTTTCCGGTGCATCACTCAGCGCCTGATCCACACGACGATCGCGGGCATGATTGAGCAAGGTGCTATGCAAATGGCGTGAGGTCGCCATCGCCGTCGCCAGCGCGTTAAATGCCGGGTTAAACAGCGCATGCATAAAGCCGTTTTTCAGCGCACGTTCACGGTTCAATTGCAGGTAGCTATCGGTATCCACCAGCTCTTTCGGCGGATCGTACTCTTCCGGAATCAGGAACAGCTTCGCTCGCTTGCTTTTCAGACCGAGGGTCGCGCGGCTCGACATGACAGACACGAACGGCGACAGAATCAGTGAGAAAACAATCGGCGACAGCCACCACAGGAAGTTCAGATCCAGCAGGCCCATGCCCGCAGCCCAGACAATCCCCAGCAGCATCTGCGAACCGTGACGACGGAAAGCTTCGCTCCATGGTGTCGCATCATCGTCGCGCTGCGGTGAGTTCCACACCACTTCCCAGCCAAGGAACGCGCTGACCACAAACACGGTATGGAACAGCATGCGCACCGGTGCCAGCAGTACCGAGAACAGCATTTCCAGCAACAGCGAGAAAAACAGCCGCACTGCCCCGCCATACGGTTTTGCGCCTTTGAACCAAATCAGCACCACGCTGAGCAGTTTCGGCAGGAACAGCAGAACCAGCGTGGTGGAGAACAGCGCAATCGCCAGATCCGGACGCCACTGCGGCCACACCGGGAACAACTGCCGCGGCTGCAGGAAGTAGGTCGGTTCCATCAGCGTATGCACTACCTGCAAGGCGGTGGAGAGCGCCAGGAACATAAACCACAGCGGAGCCGAAAGATAGGACATCACCCCCGTCAGGAACACCGCACGGTGTACCGGGTGCATCCCTTTTACCAGGAACAGGCGGAAGTTCATCAGGTTACCGTGACACCAGCGGCGGTCACGCTTCAGCTCATCCAGCAGGTTCGGTGGCAACTCCTCGTAGGACCCAGGCAGATCGTAGGCGATCCACACGCCCCAACCGGCACGACGCATCAGCGCAGCTTCAACGAAGTCATGCGACAGAATCGAACCGGCAAAGGAGCCCTCGCCCGGCAACGGTGCCAGCGCACAGTGTTCAATAAAGGGTTTCACACGAATGATGGCGTTATGGCCCCAGTAGTGTGATTCCCCCAATTGCCAGAAGTGCAGGCCAGCGGTAAACAGCGGGCCGTAGACGCGGGTAGCAAACTGCTGACAGCGGGCATACAGCGTGTCCATACCCGAGGCTTTCGGTGATGACTGGATAATACCGGCCTTTGGATTCGCTTCCATCATGCGCACCAGACCCGTGAGACACTCACCGCTCATCACGCTGTCAGCGTCCAGCACTACCATATAGCTGTAGTTGCTGCCCCAGCGACGACAGAAGTCATCGATGTTGCCGCTCTTACGTTTCACACGACGGCGACGGCGACGATAGAAAATCTTGCCCGCGCCACCCACATCACGCACCAGCTCCATCCAGGCTTTCTGTTCGGCGATGGCAATATCGGCATCGTAACTGTCGCTGAGGATGTAAACGTCAAAGTGTTCCGCATTGCCGGTACGCTTGACCGATTCCCAGGTCGCACGCAGGCCCGCGAAAACACGTTCCACGTCTTCATTACAAATCGGCATAATCAGCGCGGTGCGATGCTCCGGATTTAGCGGTTCATCGCCTGACGTTGAGTAAGAGATGCTGTACTTATCACGGCCAATCAGCAACTGCAGGAAGCCCATCAACGCGGTCCAGAAACCGGCGGAGACCCAGCAGAACAAAATGGCGAACAGGAACAGAATACCGGTCTGCAAAATGTACGGCAGAATCAGCTCCACCGACTGCAACCAGTTCTGGTTGAACAGCTCCATGGGATCGAGCAGTGTCCAGCCCTGGTACGGCAAAATGGTTTTCATGTACCAGGTCGCGATCACCGTTTGCAACAGCGTCAGAATCAGCAGGACGTAACGACGCATCGAGCCCACGTGACGCCACTTCTCTTCCACTTTCTGTTCTTCGTCCGCGGTGGAGCGCGGCGCAGACTTACGCCCACGCATCGAATCCCAGGCACGGGCAATCGGGTTGGTACGCCAGGCTTCCGGGAACATCAGCGAACGCTTCACCTTCGGCATCGCCTTCAGAATGGTGCGGTCGAGATAATCCTTGCCCAGCTGCTGACCATCAGCCAGCGAATCTGGCCAGGCCATCTGCACACGGGACGACACCGATTTTAACGGGGCATCATCCAGGCGCTCACTGGCGGCAACATCATGCCCCAGTGACGTATGAATAGCGTGGAACGCCTGGGCATTTTGTAGCGATGCGCTCAGGCGGGCGCGCTCTGCCGCATCAAGCGGCAGAGCTTCCACGTAAGATTGAGGTGTAAAAGTCGAGTTATTCATTGGCTGGTAACTGATAGCTCCAGGTTTCCGTCAATGTCTTGTCACCGCTAACCAGCGCCGCACGCATTTCCGTCGGCTGCTTGTTATCTTTCACGCGCAGACGCAATACCAGACGCCAGCCTTTGGTCACCGGGTTGTAACGCACGCTCTGCTCAACCACCTCGGCGTTATTACCCACGCTGACCTGTGGGGCAACCTGCGTATTTTCCGGCAGTTTGCTCATTGCTCTGCCGACAAAGTCAACAGTAAAGGCGATGCTGCCATCTGGCTGGCGCACAAGATTGGACTGCTTCACATCACCCGCAGAGCGCAGGGTATCTTTCACCCAGGCAACATCATCGGAATGCAGCAGGTTTTCGTCACGGGTAAAGTGCAGACGATACTGGAAGCTCATCTCTTTACCCGGTTCAGCCAGTTTTTCCGGCGTCCAGAAAGCCACGATATTGTCGTTGGTTTCATCGGCGGTGGGGATCTCCACCAGCTCGACATGGCCTTTGCCCCAGTCACCTAACGGCTCTACCCAGCCGCTCGGGCGCAGGTCATAGCGGTCATCAAGATCCTGATAGTGGCTGAAATCGCGGCCACGTTGCAGCAAACCAAAACCTTTCGGGCTTTCGATGGTGAAGGTGCTCACCGCCAGATGTTTCGGGTTATTCAGCGGACGCCAAATCCACTCGCCGTTACCGGCATGGATGGAAAGTCCATTGGAATCATGCAATTCCTGACGGAAATTGCTGACCGGCGACGGCTGATTTGCGCCAAACAGGAACATGCTGGTCAGCGGAGCGACACCCAGTTTGCCGACGTTGTCACGCAGATAAATTTTTGACTGCACATCAACGGTGGACTCTTTACCCGGACGCACCACAAAACGGTACGCACCTGAGGCGCGCGGTGAATCCAGCAATGCATAGATCACCAGTTGCTTGTCCTGCGGTTTTGGTCGCTCGATCCAGAACTCTTTAAAGCGCGGGAACTCTTCGCCCGATGGCAGAGCGGTATCAATCGCCAGACCACGCGCCGACAGACCATACACCTGGCCCGCCCCGATCACGCGGAAGTAGCTGGCACCGAGGAAACTGGTGATCTCGTCGTTTTTACCCTTTTCGTTCAGCGGATAAAGTACTTTAAATCCGGCAAAACCAAGGTTTTTCACCGCGTCAGCGTCATGCTTGACGTTGCCGAAGTTGAAATAGTCCGGGTTGTACTTGATTTCACGCACCGTATTGGCCGTTACTTCGTTGATTTTCACCGGTGTATCGAAATACATACCCTGGTGATAAAACTCCAGTTTGAACGGTGTACGCAATTTGCCCCAGTAAGCTTTATCGTGGTTAAACTGGATCTGCTGATAATCAGCATATTTCATTTCACGAAACTGAGAGGGTAAGTTGCTCTTAGGCGCTTCAAAGCTTTTCCCTGCCAGGGCCTGAGCCTGTTTTGCTACATCATCAAGGTTGAACGCCCAGCTATTATTTGCGTACAACGCCAGCAGAACTGCTGCACCAACCCAGCGCATCTTCATCAGTCCGGCCTTATTTTTCACTATATTCAGCACATCCCCCCCTTTCGTGTGCTTAGATCAAACCCGCATATCTTAAAGGATTATTCGTTTTTCCGACAGCGTATGTAAACGAATGTTCCCTCTATTTGTAAGTCGAAAATGCGCTTTTAGGATTATTAAACGATACAGAATCTACTGATAGTATACCCTGTTTACAGCCGGTAGAATTTTACTCCGGCATAATCCGGTTTCAGGGCGAAGCCGGCCAGGACTCAGACAATTGGATGCTTATGACTGCAGCAAAATCCGAACGCGAATATTTTCTCGATTCGATTCGAGCTTATTTAATGTTATTGGGCGTGCCTTTCCACGTTTCCCTGATTTACTCCACACAAAGATGGTCAGTAAATAGCCAGGATGCCTCGATGTGGCTGACGGTGTTGAATGATTTTATTCACGCCTTCCGCATGCAGGTGTTCTTCGTCATCTCCGGCTATTTTTCCTACATGCTTTATCTGCGCTATCAGCCACAGCGCTGGTTAAAGGTCCGCCTGGAGCGCGTGGGTATTCCGCTGCTGACCGCCGTGCCGCTCATCACTTTGCCGCAGTTTTTTATGCTAAAAAATCTTACGGATAAAGTAGGAGATTGGGACAGCTTCACCCTGTATCAGAAATACAATGCGCTGGTGTGGGACCTGATTTCCCATCTGTGGTTTCTGGTGGTGTTGGTGATCCTCACCACGCTGGGAATGATCACCTTTCGCTGGCTGCGCAGCCAGCATCGTCAGATTGATTATACCCGCGTTGGCTGGGGCAAACTGACGCTGGTCCTGCTGGCATGGTCGCTGCTGTGGTGCGTGTTCCGTCGTCTCATTTTCACCTTCCAGCCCAACTGGCTGATGGATGGACTGTTCAGCACCGCCGTGATGCAAAGCCTGTTCTTCCTGCCGTTTTTTATGCTGGGCGCACTGAGCTGGAAACATCCGCCACTGAAGGCGTTGTTTGTCCGTTTTAATCCGGTGATGTGCTTTGGCGCGATTGCGGTATTTGTTGCCTATAGTCTGAACCAGCGCTTCAGCAGTGGCGATGGCTGGTTGTATGAAATCGACGACGTGATTTCAACCCTGATGGGCCTGTGCATGCTGAACGTGTGTTTCTGCTTCGGGCACAAGCTGCTGAACAGTCACTCACCACGCATCATGTATCTGGTGAATGCCTCACTGTTTATTTACCTGGTGCACCACCCGCTCACCCTGCTGTACGGCATTTTTATCACGCCGCTGATCAGCAACGATACCCTGGGTTTTTTCCTCGGCCTGTTGATGGTGTTTGGCGTGGCGTTTGCGTTGTATGAAATCCATCTGCGCATTCCGTTGTTGCGTTTCCTGTTCTCGGGGAAACCACAACGCAAATAGCCGCCGGGCCAGCTTAGCTGGCCCGTTTTATTTACAGCAACCACTCAATCGGCAAGCGCCATACCAGCCGCACCAGCAAACGCTGTACCCAGGTACATTGCGGCTCATGGATATGGACCACTTCGCCCGCCTCTGCCGGATATTCCACCCAGTTCACCCGCCCCCAGCCATCGAGACGTAAGGTCCAGGCACGATCGCGCATCCCCTGAATAAAGCGCTGATGGGTGCGCTGCGCCAGTTCGTCGCTTTCAATCACCAGCCCCATTTCGGTATTCAGCACCGCTGAACGCGGGTCGAAATTAAACGAGCCGATAAAAACTTTTCGATTATCCACGCTAAAGGTTTTGGCGTGCAGGCTGGAGCCAGAGTTACCGGTCAGCCCACGGTCGTGCGGTGCCTCGCTGGCATTGGCCTGCGGCTTCAGTTCGTACAAAGCAATGCCGTGACGCAGCAGCTTCTTGCGCCAGCGCGCATAACCGGCATGCACCACGCTGACATCATTGGCTGCCAGCGAATTGGTCAGCACGGCGATTTTGACCCCGCGTCGCTTCAACGCCAGCAACTGTGCCACCCCGGCACGCGTCGGCACGAAATAAGCCGAGATGATGTCAAATTGCTGTTGCGGCGTACCAATCACCTCCAGCATGCGCTGGGGTAACAGGGAAGACCGCTTCGCTTTACCCAGCCCTTTACGCGGATCATCGCTTAACAAACGCGTGGCCGCCCAGGTCATACTCAGCGTCCCTTCCGCCATCTGGCTGACAAAAGAGGATTGCTCCAGGCGGGCCATATAGCGCAGCACCGCTTCGCTGTGTTGCCAGGCGGTGGGCAGTCGTACCGCCTGGCGTCCATCGTGATCAACATCGACCACGCAATGCAGCGGTGACACCGCTTTGCTGTGCCAGTAACGCTCGAAATCATGCTCCACCTCCTGCACCACCGGCCCTATCGCCATCACGTCCAGATCGGTAAACAGCGGTTCATCGCCGGTGCCAAAATATTCATCGCCGATATTGCGCCCGCCGACCAGGGTCGCGGCACCATCTACCGTCAGGCTTTTATTGTGCATACGGCGATTCAGCCGGGCAAAGTCGGTCAGATAACCGAGCATGCGCAGCGTGCGAAAGGAAAAAGGATTGAACAACCGGACGGCGATATTGGGATGACGATCCAGCTCGGCGAGGGTCTCGTCCAGTCCGGGGGTATTGTTGTCATCCAGCAGCAGACGCACTTTGACACCGCGCTCTGCCGCGTCCAGCAAGGCGCTAAACAGCAGACGACCCGACATATCGTTATGCCAGATGTAATACTGCACATCCAGCGTGCGCCGGGCCATGCCCATCAGCAAATAACGGGCGGCAAAGGCGTCCAGTCCATCATTGAGCGGATGGATCCCACTCATGCCCGGATGTGACGCGCAGCGCGCATCCGTGATTTCATTCAGCCAGTTTTGGTCTTTTTCCGCAGAATGGCGTGGTGCGGCTTCGCTCATACAGGATCCCTGAAACTCATCATATTCTTATTGTTGGAGGTCGCACTGCGCATCGCAATCGGAGGCTTCCGGTAACAGTTGCTGGCCCGCTGTTAATTTAGTCTAGACTTAGCGAAACGTTCTGCATTCGGCGTGCCCCGTGAGGAGAGGAAAATGGCGCAACACCCCCTTGTTCCCCCGTCCCCGCGCTATCAGCCCCGGCTGTTTCGCAGTTTTTTTCAGGGCAGTTTTCCCTGTTCCAGCGCCCGTCGCGCCGGAGGGCGACGCCTGGATATGGTGATCAGCAGCGGCCATGACATGCTGCTGGAAAAAGATTATGCCGCACTCAAGCAGGAGGGACTGCTGACCGCGCGCGATGGCGCACGCTGGTATCTGATTGAAGCCACCCCAGGTGAATATGACTGGCGCTCCTTTCTGCCGATGGTACACGCCGCCGCGCGTCACGATCTGCAAATCATCTGGGAGCTGATGCATTTTGGTTATCCCGATCATCTCGATATCTTCCATGCCTCATTTGTCGATCATTTTGAACGCTTCGCCCGCGCGATGGCGCAACTGATGCGTAATGAGGGCGTGGAGCAGCCGTTCTTCACGCCCGTCAATCAGATCTCCTTCTGGTCGTGGGCCGGTGCAGATGTCGCATGGCTTAACCCCTACGCCAGCGATCGTGGTAAGGAGCTGAAGCGTCAGCTGGTGCGGGCTTCGCTGGCGGCAATGCATGCGATTCGCGAGGTCTATCCGCAGGCGCGTTTTGTGCTGACCGATCCGCTGGTGCAGGTGGCCACCAATCCCGCTAACCCGGATAGCAAACCCTATGCCGATGCGCAGCATCAGGCACAGTTCGAAGCCTGGGACTGGCTGGCCGGGCGCGATGCGCCGGAGCTGGGCGGCAGCGAAGATTTTCTTGATATCCTTGGCCTGAATTACTATCCGGATAACCACTGGTTTTTCCCGGGTGACCCATTACCCGATGACCATCCCTCACGCCTGCCGCTGCATCGCCTGTTGTTGCAATGCTGGCAGCGTTATCAGCGGCCGCTGCTGCTGGCAGAAACCGGCGCGGAGGGCGACGCGCGCGCACCCTGGCTGCGTCAGGTGTCTGAAGAAGCGATGCTGGCTCTGGAACAAGGGGTGGCGCTGGAAGGCATTTCGCTTTATCCGGTGGTGGAGTATCCGGCATGGGCTGATGATCGTCGTTCACCGGGGCCATTATTTGGTCTGGGGGATCCCAACGGCAATCGCACGCTACATGAGGCCTTAGCGCTGGAGTTACGTAGCCAGCAGATTAAGTGGCAAAAACGGCGGCAGGATTAAGATTGCTGGGTTTCGGCGTTTTTCGGACCGCAGGTTTGAACATCGAGAGAACGGTCAGCAGGATGGCGCACATCGGTGAGCCAGGTCATGGTGAACAGGAATACCACGCCAATCAGACAGGCCGAAAGCAGGCCAATTATGGCGATCAGTTTGTCATCTCTGGATTCCATCAACATCTCCTTGCAGGCTTCCGATACCCGTTGCAACAAGCCTTAGCTCATCCATAACGTCATCATCAGGACAAAGATTATAAGGGTAACCGAGGTCACTGCAAGTACCACAATGGCAAACTGCGCATCGTCGAGCGGCTGGCGCAAAGGTTCGTCGTGATCATCGGGTGGAGCAGGTGAACTCATGTGAACTCAATAGAAATAAAGGAAACCAGCAGCAACATTAACGCATCGAGTGTAATGGAAAGCGGCCAAAGATGAAGAATTATTTCCGCAGGAAATGACAACGGGGCGCAATCGCGCCCCGCTGAGAGATTAAAAGTCGTAGCTCATGCTGACTTTTAAGGTGCGCGGATCGCCCTGTGTCAGGTAAGTCCCTGAGTAGTCGATATTCGCCCAATACTTCTCGTTGGTGACGTTTTCCACCGCCACGCGCCAGACCACATCGTTCTGATTGATCTTCGTACGATAACGCAAACCCAGATCCAGCGTGGTGTAAGCCTCAATCCGTTTGGTGTTGGCGGAATCCGCCCATTGCGGGCCGGTATGGTTCAACAGCGCGGTCGCGGTCAGCCCCTCAACCGGCTTGATATCGTACTCTGCGCCCAGCGCATAGTTATAACGCGGCACGCCGATGGCCTGTTTGCCGTCGTACTGGCCTTTTGCCGTTTTCACCATTTCCGGATTAATCCAGGTGGCGCTGGCATTCAGACGGAAGCCAAGTACCGGTTCACCAAATACATTCAGCTCCGCACCACGGTGACGCTGTTCGCCATTCATGGCATAGACATTGTTGCTGTCGAGAATGCCCGATGGCTGTTTGATCTCAAACAGCGCCAGGGTGCCCCCTACGCGGCCAAAGTCACCTTTGACACCGATTTCATTCTGCTTCGAATGCGCAATACCGGTCACCGCACCGTAGTTAACCGCGCTGGTCGGTGCCGTTGAGCCAGGCTGCAACGCTTCGGTGTGGTTGGCATACAGGGAAATCGACTGCCAGGGTTTGTACACGATGCCGTAAGTAGGCATCCAGCGGCTTTCGGTATAACGCGAGCTGACGTCTTCCGCCTGGGTGTTGTAGTTGTAGTTACGCACCCAGACTTTCTGATTGCGCGCCCCGAGCGTCAACAACAGGGTGTCGTCGAATGCGCCCAGCGTGTCGCTCAACAGATAGCCCTGGGTGCGGGTGCGGGCCGTGGTTTTCGGATCGTAGAATTCGCCACCCGCGTAGGTGGGCGTCGGTCGCGCCACATCAACCGGATCGTAAATGTTGTAGGTGTAACCTGACAACGACATGCGATAGGCGTTTTTCGCGTTGGTGGTCAGCGCAGAATAGCCCAGGTTGACCTTATGCGAGATCGGTCCGGTATCGAAATTGCCACGCACGCCCAGCATGCCGCTCATGTTGTCCTGACTGCGGTTGGTTTCGAAGGTGTTGATCGACACATCACCGGCGGTATTCAGCAGTTTTGGCGTGGCATAGTTACCGATTTCATGGGCATGCTGGGCACCCAGTGCCGCATACGCAGTCCAGCTATCGGTGAGGTCATACTCTGCTTTTGCCATGCCCCATTCGTTTTCAATATTGCTGAACACCCAGGGCTGGCTGTAATTGGTGGAGTTAGAAGGCACCGCCGGCAACGAGTCTACACCGCTGATATTGACGCCCATACGACCATCGTGGAACGTTTTTTTCTGGTAGCCGAAATCCAGCGAGGTACGCAAACGCTCACCACGATAATCCAGTCCAATAGACGCCGCTGTGGTGCGTTTCTTCTCGCCATCAACGCCAGTCTCACCTTCGCGGTTAACCGCGTTAAATCGCACGCCGAACTGGTTGTTATCACCAAAACGGCGGCCAATATCGAGGCTACCACCCACCTGCGAGGAGGACGTGTAGTCAACACCGACACGGGTCAGCGGGGTATCATCCGCATGTTTCGGTTCCAGGTTGATCAGGCCACCGACACCGGTGCTGGCTGCGCCGTTCAGCAGGCCGTTAGCCCCTTTGAAGATTTCAACGCGATCAATCAGGGAAGCATCCATCACCTGACGCGGCACTACGCCGGGTAAACCGCTAAACGTCATATCATCGCCATCGAGGCGGAAACCACGAATACGATAACTTTCCGCGAAGTTGCCGTAGCCTTTGACGTTTTGCACCGTGGCATCATTACGGATAACGTCGGCAATGGTTTTTGCCTGTTGATCCTGAATCGCTTTGGAGGTGAAGCCAATCACGTTGAATGGCACATCCATCGCGTTCTGCTCACCCAGCATGCCAAGACGGCCGCCGTGCGCGATCTGTCCATCAAGATAGGCCGGAACTAAATCGTTCCCGCCAGGTTTGAAGTCATTCTGCGGTGTCGCCACCACGGTCAGCGTCTTCTGTTCTTTTTTCGCCGCATCTGCGGTGGTGTTGGTGGTAGCAGCCATCACTGGCAAACAACCGGCGCTGACCATTACAGCCAGCAGCGTCGGTTTCAGTCCGGGATTGAAAGGCGTTTTGCGCATGGATATCCCCTAATGCAAAGCAAACTGATAATCATTATTATTGCGGTTTGCGATTATGCGGACAGCAGCGCTGAATGCAAGAAAATTCCTGGCATTTCTTTACAAATTCCAGACATGGGGGAAGGTTTATTGCGCGGGGGTCCAGCAGCGTGCCCGCCAGTGCGCGATAAATCGTGCCGCTACGCTGCTGTGCGATTTGTAGCGGCGCAATTTATTGCGCGGGGTTTTCGGTTATCCATCCTGCCAGCGGCGAAACACCAGCGAAGTGTTAATGCCACCAAAAGCAAAATTGTTCGACTGGATATACTCAGTCTCGATATGGCGCACGCCACCCATGATGTAATCCAGCTCGCCACATTCTGCGGCAGGCTGCGTCAGATTCAACGTCGGAGCGAACCAGCCTTCACGCATCATCTCAATACTCATCCATGCCTCCAGCGAACCGCAGGCACCGAGTGTATGGCCGAAGTAACTTTTTAATGATGAGATCGGCGTGCTGGCACCGAACACCGCCGCCGTGGCCTGGCTTTCGGCAATATCGCCGCGATCGGTAGCCGTACCGTGTGCATTAATATAGCCAATCTGATCCGGCGTTAGCCCGGCGCTTTGCAGGGCACGTTCAATGCAAACCTGCATGGTTTCCTGCTGCGGTTGGGTGATATGGGCCGCATCACAATTGGTATGAAAACCCACCAGCTCGGCATAAATGGTGGCACCCCGTACCTGGGCATGGTGCAGTGATTCCAGAATCAGCGTGCCCGCCCCCTCGCCAATCACCAGCCCATCACGCTGTTGATCGAACGGTGCGGGTGTGGCGTGCGGCGCGTCATTGCGCTGGCTGGTGGCAAACAGCGTATCGAATACCGCCGCTTCCGATGGACAGAGTTCCTCCGCCCCACCCGCCACCATCACCGTCTGATAACCGTGACGAATCGCTTCCCATGCATAACCAATCGCCTGGCTGCCCGAAGTACAGGCGCTTGAGGTGGGGATCACCCGTCCACGTAAACCAAAAAACAGCCCAGCGTTGACTGCCGTGGTGTGCGGCATCATCTGCACATAGGTGGTGCCAGTGATATTGTTGGTGTGTTTTTCCGTCAGCATGGTGGCAAATTCGCTGACCGGACCGGTGCTCCCCGTTGAGGAGCCGTAAGCAATGCCGGTTTCACCATGGGTGAGCACCGGATGCCCGATCAACCCCGCCTGCTCCAGCGCCAGCTCGGTGGCACGCGTCGCCAGCAGCGACACCCGTCCCATGGCGCGGATACGCTTGCGGGTGTAGTGCTCAGGCAAGGTAAAATCATCCACCGGCGCGCCCAGCAAGGTATGCAGACCAGCATACACCTGCCATTCCGGCATATGGCGCACCGCGTTTTTGCCTTGCTTCAGGCGCGCGGCCACCGCAGGCCAGCTCTCACCAAAGGCGGTGACACCGCCCATTCCGGTTACCACCACACGCTGAATCACAGCATACCCCCATTGATTGAAATCACCTGCCGCGTGACATAACCCGCAATGTCCGACATCAGGTAACTCGCCAGCCCGGCCACTTCTTCCGCTGCCCCCATGCGCTTCATCGGAATCAGTTTCAGCGCTTCATCAATCACCTGCGATTCCAGCCCGGCCATAGCGGTAGCGATCAGTCCCGGCGCGATGCAGTTAACGGTAATTTTGCGTTTCGCCAGCTCAATCGCCAGCGCTTTGGTGGCACCGATAATGCCCGCTTTCGCCGCGCTATAATTGACCTGGCCGCGATTGCCCATGATGCCGGAGACCGACGATAGCGTGACAATCCGTCCTCCCTGGCGCAGCCCAATCATCGGCATCACACAAGGCTGGATGACGTTATAAAAGCTGTCGAGATTGGTGTGAATCACGCTGTCCCACTCGTCATCCTTGAGTGCCGGGAATGCCGCATCCCGGGTGATCCCGGCATTGCTGACCACGCCATAGTAAGCACCATGGGTGGCGATATCCTGCTCCAGCGCATCTCGTGTCGCCACACGCTGCGCCACATCAAACTGCAATGTCCGGCCGGAACCACCCGCTGCGATAATCTGTTCCAGCGTTTGCCTTGCACCGCTGGCATCACGGTGATAATGCACCACCACATGGAAACCATCCTGAGCCAGACGCCATGCAATGGCTTGTCCGATTCCCTTGCTCGCCCCGGTCACTAATACGCTACGCATTATGACGTTCTCCTTGTGCTAATAATGGTTGTAATTCGTCATCATCCGGCTGCCAGGTGTTGAGCCGGCCACTGGCCAGGCATCGATCTCCATGGCGGATTTCCCCTTCAAAACTGCCGAGACGCGCATCGCGCATCAGCAAATGCATCATCACCTGCAAGTTCGCGCCTGCCGGGAAGGTTGCCGCCGCCACGCGATAGCCACGTCCGCCCAGCAGCATGCCGGGGCGAATCTGCGTCACCCCCTGCTCCCTGGCGTGAAACCCCGACCACACCCCCACCGTCTGCGCCATAATCTCCACGCCGAACCAGGCGGGCAGCTCTCCCTGTGGGGTCAGAAACGGGCCCAGTACGCCCTCAGGGTCCACCGACACCAGGCAGATCACGCTATCTGCGGTGACGTTGATGACGCGCTCCAACAGCAACATTGGCGCGCGATGCGGCAAATACGCCTCTGGCGGTAAAAAATCAGCCATCGATTCGTCCTGTAATCAGGCAGGTATTATTCCCGCCAAAAGCAAAAGAGTTGGAGGCGATCACCGGCCGCACCAGCGGGGTCGGCACGCTAATCAAGCCGCAGTCCGGCAGCGAGGGATCGCGTTCGGCCTGCGAAAAATCCTGCCCCGGCAGCGGTAAATGCTGCTCCAGCAGCAACAACGACAGCGCCGCTTCCGTGGCACCGGCCGCACCCAATGTGTGGCCGGTAAGATGTTTGGTAGAACTGCAGGGAACACCATCACCAAACAGACGATGCACCACCGCCGCCTCCACCTGGTCGTTAAGCGGCGTGGCGGTGCCATGCAGGTTGATATAACCGACCTGTTCAGGGGCTAAACCCGCCTGCTGCAAGGCCATGACCATCGCGCGCTCCGCCCCGCTCCCTTCCGGATGCGGGGCCGACATATGCCAGGCATCCGATGATTCCCCCACCCCCAGCAATGCCAGCGGCTGAGGCTCCCGCGTCAGCAGCAGCAGCGCTGCCGCTTCTCCAATCGAGATCCCATCACGATCGCGGCTGAACGGTGCGCATTGCTGTTCCGATAACGACTCAAGGCTGGCAAATCCATTAATTGGCATACGGCTGAGCGAGTCGGCTCCGCCTACCAGCGCCACATCCGCCAGACCGGCGGCAATCAGGCGTGCACCGCTGATAATCGCCCGGGCGCTGGAAGAACAGGCGGTGGAAAGGGTATAGGCCGGGCCATCCAGTTGCAGATACGCGGCCAGAAAGCGCGAGGGATCGCCCAGCTCCTGCATCCGGTAGTCATAACCGTCTAAGCCCGCGTTAACCTGACGATCGCCTTCATCCACGCCCGAGGTGCTGGTGCCAAGGATCACCGCCACCCGGTCGCGGCCATACTGCGCAACCGCGGCCTCCAGCGCCGGATGAATTTGTGCCAGCGCCGCCAGTAGCAGCCGGTTATTGCGGGTATTGTGCGCCGCCAGCGCTTGCGGGATGACGGGCAGCTCGCCCTGCACCGCCCCCAGCCAGCAACGTTTACCTGCCTGCAGCCAGCCGTCGCGCGGCTGCATCCCTGGCGCTTCGCCCAGCTGCAATTGCGCAGCGATCTGCGCATGGCTGTTGCCCAGCGCATTGACCATGCCGTAAGCCGAGATATAAATCATGATGCGTCCAGGGTTTGAATCTGAATCAGATAACCAAAAGCACGCTGTTCGATGCTGATGGGGTCACGTTGCTTGCCACGCTGGATGTAATGAATCAACGTCACCACTGTGCCGGAGGGATCGCGCAGCTCACGCCGATCGCCAATATCCTGCAACTGCCAGCCGCTGGGTAACTGCGGCAGCCAGGCGCTAATCGGCCAGTGGCTGAGCATGACATCGGCCAGTACCTGGCTGGCTGGCGGCATCTCCGGTAACGCCATCATTTGTTGAGTATGGATGCCACTGGCGTCGTAAGTGACGCTGAATAGCCGGATACCGAGTGACGACAATCCGGCAAGGCTGATGTGCTGCCCATCCGCCGCCAGCAACACCAGCAGCGATTGCGTTTTACCTTTAGTATGGCCGGTTAATAGCTGTTGCTGCTGAAACGCCGGGGAAATGCCCGGCACGGGCAACGTGACACGCACGCCCGGTTTAAGCCAGGCAGTTGGCCGGTTGGGTTGTGTCGTCTGCTGCGCACACCCGCCGATCAACAGGCTAAACAGCAGCAAAATCAGGCTTTTCTTTATCATGGTTTTCTTTTCCCTGCGGCCAGCGGGGCCAGCAAAAATGCGCAGAAGATGCCGCTGCACAACACGGTGCCAAAGCTGCTGATGGCCGCTGTGCTGCTGAACACCAGCATGCCCAGCGTCAGCAGCGTGGTCATCATCGCCAGCGTAACCGCCAGCATCGAGGTCAGCGGCGTACCGCGTGGGTTGCTGAAAAACAGCGTGTAATTGATACCTATCCCCAGCACCAGAATCAGCGCCAGTAAGGCAAAAAGGTTGAGCGTGGCACCAATCCAGCCAAGCGTAGCCAGTGCTGCCGCCAGCGATAGCCAGGAAGGCAGCGCGCTACGCAGGCCCGCTTTCAGCCCAAGCCGGATCAGATAGCTCAGGGTAATCAGCAGCAGCGCCAGCGCCAGCAAGCCACTCAGCAGGGTGCGCCAGAAGGCAAACAGCTGATCATAACTGGCTTTGCGATCAACCCAGCTGACCCCCTGCTGCTGCTGCGCCAGTTGCTGGAGCGCGCCGCTGTTGCGCACGCCTGACACCGGCACCAGCACGCTGCTGCGACCATCCGGCAGCGACAGCCACAGCAAACGCCAGCCCTCGCTGAGCGGACTTGCCAGCCAGTCGTCCGGTGTCACCGGCATGGCGCGCAGATCGGCCTGCGCCGGGGTGACGCCCGCCTGTTGCAGCCGCGCCGCTATCGCCGGGGCCGCCTGTTGCAACAACCTCACATCCTGTTGCTGCTGCGCCAGCGAGTTGAGCGGCAGCAGGCGATAACCGGACAGTTCGCCGCGTTGCTGCGCCTGTTGCAGCCTGGGTGCCAGCGCACTCAGGCGTTGCAGGGTTTGCTGGGCATTATCGCCCCACACCACAAACCAGGTCTGATCGGCTTGCTGGCCGGTGAGTTGTGCCAGCTGTCGATCCTGCGCCAGCAACTGCGCCGGAGCGCTTTGCAGATGCGCAATATTATCGTCCACCCGCAGTTGCAGTATGCCGGTCAGCGCATAAATCGCCACCAGCGCAGGCAGTCCCCATATCAATCCGCGATTACGCCGCCACGCCGCCAGCCAGCGCGCCAGCCACACCATACCCGGTATCGGGCGCACCGGCAGACCACGTACCAGCCACGGATAAAAACAGATCACTGTCAGGCAGGATGCGCTCAGTCCACTGGCGGCAAACACCGCCAGCTGACGCAGGCCAGGAAAGGGGGCCAGCAGCATCAGTAGCCAGGCAATGGCGGTGGTGGCAAGCGCCAGCAGCAGCGTAGCGCGCACCTTCGCCAGGCTTTGCCACGGTGTGGCCCGATCGCCATGCACCATGCGTTCGGTGAGGTAGTAAAGGGTGTAATCCGCTGAGATCCCGACGATGCTCAGGCTCATCACCAACGTCGTCAGATGCAGTTCGCCGAAGCACAACAAGGTCGCTACCGTGCCCGCCATCGCGCCAATCGCCACCGACAGCGCGCACAAGGCCAGCGGGCGCAGTGAGCGGAATACCAGCCAAATCAGCAGCAACAATCCTCCCAGCGTGACGCTGCCGAGGGTCTCCACATCATGTTGTGCGCGCTGGCTGGCATCATTGCTGAACAACACCGTGCCGCGTGTCAGCAACCGGGCATGCGGCCAGCGCGTTGTCAGCTGTTGTTCCAGCTGCTGCAACGCCGCGACCAGTTGCTGGCTTTGCTGGATGCTGAAAGCATTGCTCGCCAGCTCGCCATGCAGGAAGTACCAGCGACGCTGCTGCGCGTCATTCACCGTCAGCCAGCCATTACGCAACACCATTTTGCTGGCGTTTTGCTGCAAGGCCAGCTGCGCCCCACGCACCAGCAGCAGCGGATCATGTTGTAATTCCTGGCTGCTGACGCCAGCAAAGGCGGAAAACAGCTGCGCCAGAATCCAGTCAGCCTGAGCTGTGCCACTATTTTGCAGACGCGCTCGCGTGGACTCGTCGATCAAGCCATTACGATGCTGCCAGGCAAAACTCCCCCAGCGTTGCATCTGCTGATCGTCCATCGCGCCGCTAACCTGAGCAAGCAGAGGTAACGCCTGCAATTTCGCCTGCCACCAGGCTGCGGCTGCCTCGCCATCCTCGCCGTCGGTGCTGACCAGCCACACCAGTTGCCGATCAAGACGCTGCATAAACGCCTGCTGGATCTCTGCCGGGGCCTGGCCAAGATTCTGCTGCGGCAGCAGCGCCAGCACGCTGCTATTGATCTGGCTGCGCGGTAACAACAGCGCCAGTGCCATCGCCAGCAACAGACACACCGCCAGCCACAGCAGCGCCAGGTTTCTTTCACTGTGCCGCCGCAAAACGTGCGCGCTCCTCATCGGTCAGATGGCCGGGTTCGGTACGGGTAGCGCTCAGGGTGATTTCTGTCTTATCTCCCTGCCTGTCATCGAGACGGATCTGGTTAAGAAACGCGCCCCCCTGTAATTCGATGCGGTTAAAAATTTTATTCAGCGGTGCCGCTTTCGGTATCAGACCGAGCTGCCAGTTATCTTTCCCCTGCGCCTGAAATTCGAGGGTGAAATTCTCCCGCAGCACTTTCTCATCCGCCTGGAATAACGCGCGCAGCAGATGGTTAAACTGGAACATCTGCGGATTACTGTCGGCGGTGATCACCTGGGGCGGCTGGCCGCTGATGCTTTGTACCATGCGTCGATCATCCAGCAGCAGGGTCATGGGGAAAGGGGTGTTCTGCTGCCACCACAGCCCCTGTTGCTGTGCAATCAGCAATTGCCCGCGTGACACCAGGGGTTGCGCCATACCGGCAATGGTACGGACCTGGACGAAGTTGGCGCGGATCACCGGCTGGCTGGCAAAGCGCTGTTGCAGCTGGTCCAGCGTCACCGCACCGACGCTGGCACTGCACAGCAGCAACATGGCGATCAAAAAACGTTTCAAGGTTGTACTCCCAGGCGTGCAAACAAAATGGCAGGCGAGACGAAACACATCTCCTGCGTGGTCTGATCCACCGCCACCTGAATGGTGTGCGCTTTGGTGGTGACCTGCCCAAGCGCATTACGAATGATGTAATCAATGCGCAGGCGGTTCTCATATTCTGCAATGGTGGCGCTGATGCGAATGACCTCTTCACAACGGATTGGCTGACGATATTTCACCCGCGCATCCACCACCGGCCAGACATAGCCGCTGGCCGCCATTTCGCTGTAGCTGTAATTCACGCTGCGCAGCAGTGCCTCACGCGCTGCCTCAAAAAAGCGGAAATAGTGGCCATGCCACACCACCCCCATCGGATCACAGTCGTTAAACGACACCACCCTCTCCACCTCGGCGCGGTGTTCTGCCTCACTCATCGCGGTTCTCCTCAGCCGGTAATGCCCAAAAATCGTAAAAATTAAACCAGTCCAGCGGTGCCCGCAGCGCATAATGCTGCAAGCGCCGGGCATAGCGATCCACCGCCTGTTGCAAGGCCTGCTGGCGGGTAGCACGCGGCAGACTCAAGGGGGAAGCGAAGGCTTCGCAATGCACTTGCAATCGGCCCTGCTCACGCAAGGCAAACATCAGCAGCACCGGGCAACGCAAGGCGGCGGCCAGTAAAAATGGTCCCTGTGGAAAGGGGGCGGGCTGGCCGAGAAAGTCACTCCACACCACACGCCGCTCGCCACCGCGCTGGCGATGCACGGCGGTGCGATCGCCAACAATAGCCACCCATTCCCCCGCATCCAGTTTCTGTTGCAGCAGAATCGCGGTGTCTGGCCCGATATCCGTAACCGGCATCAGATTGACCCCCGCCTGCGGTGCAATGCTTTCCAGCACTTGCCGAAAGCGCTGAGCATTGTCAGTAAACACCAGCGCATTGATCACCAGGCCACTCACCTGCTTCGCCATCGCGCGGCAGGCTTCGATATCGCCGAGGTGTGAAGCGAGGATCAGATGACCCCGGCCTTCAGCCGCGCGGATCACCGCTTCAGTGCCGGGAGCAAAATCGATATCGCGTCCCCAGCGCAGATCACCACGCCAGCTCGCGACCTTATCCAGCATGCTGTAGCCAAAACGCAGGAAGTGACGGTAGCTATTGAGCGGCACTGGCAATGTCTGTTTTTGCTGCTGCGCACAGTGTTGCACCCGCGCCAGCCACTGCTGCGATGCCGCGCGCGCACGCCGTCCGCTGAGCCAGTACACGGCCACCACCGGCCATAACAGCAACACAAATGGCAGCCGCCCGGCGCGTCGATAAAGCCACAGCATAAAACGCAGCCCCCACTGCCCGCGACGTTCCGGCGTTGACGACCAGTGGCGCGCTTCTCCACGCTGACGCAGCAACTGTGGCATACGCGGCAACATGCCGAAGAACAGGCGAGTGTGCATCCACGAAATACGCAGGTTGTCGCGCAGGGTATCAAAATGCGAGACACCGCTCGGCGGATAGGTGACGCGCGTCGTCAGGAAGCGGCTCGGTGTGCCCTGCCAGTAGAGACGCACCATGATTTCGGTATCAAAATCCATGCGCTGCCCCAGCGGCTGGCGATCGCATAAGGCCAGCGATGGCTCCAGCGGATAGACACGAAATCCACACATGCTGTCTTTCAGTGACAAAGAAAGCGTTTCAATCCACACCCAGAAGTGGGTGATGTAGCGACCATACAGACGCGATTTGGGAATCGAGGCATCGTAAAGCGGTTGCCCGGAAATCAGGCTGTGTGGATGGCGACGTGCTTCATCAAGCATCCGTGGCGTATCTTCCACCTGGTGCTGACCATCAGCGTCCAGTTGCAGCGCATGGCTGTACCCCGCCGCCGCCGCCGCACGCATTCCGGCGATCACCGCCGCGCCCTTGCCCTGATTTTCGGCTAAGCGATGAATACGCAGCTGCGGGGCCTTGAGCGCGTCGATTTGCTGCCGGGTCTGCGCATCGCTACCGTCATCAACGATGATGATCGGCAAATTAAACGGCGCAAGGCGTTGCAGCACCGACGCCAGCATCGCACCGTGGTTATAACAGGGGATCAACACGCAGGGGGCGAATGGCGCATTCAGCACAGGCGGATCTTCCCACTGCTGGCGACTGGCGTCGCGTCGTCAGATAACAGCCGATACTGAAAGCTGAGCACCGATTTCTCAGGCTGCCAGTCAATTCGCAACTCCAGCTCGGCATCCGGCAGCACCGGCTGCTGAAATTTTATGTTCTCAATCGACGCAAACGCTTTTCCGGGTACCAGCCGCGTCAGACCGTAGTACAGCACCCAATCGAGTTGCGCTACGCCGGGCAAAATCGGCAGGGTGGGAAAATGACCGCGAAACCACAGCAAATCGGCAGCCACATGCAGACGCAACGTCAGCATCGTAGCCTGCTGCTGAGCATCAAGTTCAACCGGCAACATGAAAAAGCTCCTCAATTTGCGGCCAGGCGCGCTTACTTTGCGCGGTAACCGGGATGGTGGTCACCACCCGCCAGTAACGTGGCATGGCGACCGATTCCAGCCAGGGTTGCAGCGCCTGTTTCCATTGTTGTTTACGTTGCGCCAGCGTGGCCGGATCCAGCGGTTGATCTAAGGCCAGAACCACGCCAATCGCCTGGCGTCCGTGGCGCTGAATCACCAGCGCGGCGGCATCGGCAATCTCCGGCAGGGCCAGCAAACGACGTTCAATCTCGCTGAGCGACACGCGTTTATCTTCAATCTTCACCACACGATCCTGTCGCCCCGCCAGCTGAAAATGGCCGGATGCCAGTGGTACCAGGTTGTCATCCAGCAACCAGCCCTCGGCCCGCTCCAGCAGCGGCGAGAAGACACGCCAGCGCGCATCATCCTGCTGCTGCAGGCGCACCGGCGGAAAACATTGCCAGGGTGCCTGTTCCGTACTCAGCTCACGCCAGGCGATGACACCGGTTTCCGTGCTGCCATAGATTTCATCCACCGGGCAGCCCAGACGCTGTTGCGTGTGACGGGCATCAGACCAGGGTAATGCGCCACCCGCAGAGATAATCAGCGCACAGCGCGGCAAATTGAGTGACGGGTCGAGGCGACGTAAAAAGGCCGGGCTGCTGATAAAAGCGTAGCGATGCGCCGGGGCAAGGTCCGCCAGTTGTTCGCTGTACAACAGTTGCTGCGCAGCAAAAGGTAAACCGAGCGCCATCGGCAGCACCACGCGAAACGTCAGGCCATACAGATGCTGATGGCTGACGGAGGCAACCACATGGCAGAGCCGCAGTCGATCGCCCCAGAGCGTCGCCAGCCACTGCGCTTCGGTGTCCAGCGCCCGGATTGATTTCACCACGCGACGTGGGGTGCCGGTCGATCCGGAGGTAAACAGCACCAGCGAGGCATCCGCAGCGAGGTCTGCCAGTTCAGCATCAGCCTCCGCACCATCCCAAAGCAGATGCGGCAGGGTCAGGGCCAGCGGCATATCGCTGATCACCCCGTCAAAACAGCCCGTCATCTCCGCCAGTTGCGCCGCGCGACAATGGCCTGGGATGACCGGCGTTTTCCCCGCATACCACACCGCCAACAGCGCGACGGTGAAGTGATAACTGTTGTCAAAGCACAGCGCCCACTGCTGGCCTGGCTGGGCCCGCAGCCGCATACACAACGCCATCACCTGCCGCTGCAGCGTGACTAAGCGATAGGGTTGCGCGCCCTGCCAGGCAACGAGGCGATCCTCCGCGCGCAGCCAATGCGCGATGGCCTGTGCTTTCATGCCTGTTTCCTCACCCGCTGACGCAGCAGCCATTCGCCAGCCATCAACGATCCCATCAGCAAATAACTGATGCAGCCGTTCCACAACGTCCAGATCCGCAGATCCGCCAGCAGGCAGGTCATCAACGCCACGCCGCCATTGAAAATAAAAAAGCCGCACCACACCTGAGTCACCCGTCGGGTGTAGCGCACTGCCCGCGCCGGGAGCTGCGGTTCACGCAGGCGCGCAATGCGCTCAACCAGCGGCATTCCCCGCCACAACGATGACGCAAACAGCAGCAACAGCAGCGCGTTAACCACTACCGGATACCACAACAACAGATGCTGCCCGCGTAACCACCAACTGGCGAGGCATAGCACGCTGCCGATCAGCGCCATCCATAATCCGCTCCGCGCCATCGCACCCTGCGCATGGCGCAGGCTCCAGCCGCGCAGCACAAACAGCAGTGCCAGCAGCAACAGCAGCAGACGCCATTGCGGATACGTCAGCGCCAGCCACACCAAAAATGGCCAGGCCAGTAGCGCCATGACATTCAGCAAACGCAGTGCCGCTCGCATGTCGTCCTCAGTCTTCGCGCGTCAGTTGTGCCACCGCATCCACCACATCCTGCACGGTACGCACCGAGCGGAACATTTCCGGGCTGAACTTATGCCCGGTGCGCTTTTGCAGATGCACCACCATATCGACGGCATCGATGCTGTCGAGTTCGAGATCTTCATACAAACGCGCATCCGGGCGAATGTCGTCAGGTTCAATTTCAAACAATGAGGTCAGCAGCGCTGCAACTTCCTGGTAAATCTCATCTTTATTCATCATGCTTACCGCTCTCAGGCTTGCTGTTGTTCAATAAACGCGGCCAGCGTGGCCACGGAAAAGAAATGCGCGCGCAGCCGTTCGCTTTCTGCGGAAAGCTGCACACCAAAGCGATTTTTCACCGCCAGGCCGAGTTCCAGCGCGTCGATGGAGTCGAGTCCCAGACCCTCACCAAACAGCGGTGCATCGGTATCGATATCGTCCACACTGATATCTTCCAGATTCAGCGTGTCGATAATCATTTGTTTAATCTCGTTGATCATGGCTTGCATAACTTAGTTAGTCTCTTCAGGGGTCAGAGCCTGTTGCAGGTGACGCGTCAGGTGACGCGCTGCCAGCGGCTGCGCATCTTCATGCGCCTGGTAAAAGCTCTGGCTGGCAATGCGTGATTGTACGCGCACAGTAAATCGCGGTTTAACCGGTGGAATCTGATACCAGCGGCTCTGCTTATCCAGCATGCGTTGGGTGCAGCTGATATGAACCACGCGCAGATCGCATCCGGCACGCACGGCGATATTGGCCGCGCCCCGTTGTAATTTTAGTGACTCGCCGTAACGGGTGCGGGTGCCTTCAGGAAAAATCAGAATGGTATCGCCACGTGCCAGGCGCTGCTGGCTCTCAGGCAACAGCGTTGCAGCCTCGCTGTTGATCAGATAATCCGCGGCACGGATCACGCCACGCAAAAAAAAGTTATGCTGCAACTCGGCTTTCACCAGGCAATCTATCTCGGGTAACACCGAGGCAATCATCACGTAATCGATAAGCGAAGGATGGTTGGCGACAATCAGGCAGCCACGATCCTGTTGCAGCCGCTCTGCCCCTTCGATGTGATAATCATAGACGCCAACCCGGCGGCAAAAACGCAAAAAACAACGGAAACTGCAGGCGATGCTGCGCCGGGCGATCTGACGGCGACGCGCTGCATCACGTTGCACCAGCAGCAACAGGTTGAACCAGACCAGCGACAGCAATAACCCGCCGACGCTGAACAAGCTAAAGCTGACGGCCGTCATCAGCAGCCGCCAGTAATAATTCCAGCCAGCGTTGCGGCGCTCAATCATGCGCACGCTCCCACAACCATTCATGCCGCTCTCCCGGCACAGCAAAAGCCGCCTGCTGTCCGAGCAGGCCATGCAGAAACTGCAAACTTTGTGATAAGGATGGCGAGTGACCGGGCCGCAGTGGCTGCGCCTGACAGCGCCAGTCGTCACCGCTACGCAACAGCAGTGCCACCGCATACGGGGCATTGAACGGCATGTCTGCCAGCCAGGGGCGATAATATTCCGGCACCAGGCCCTCGAAATCCACCAGCATCACCTGCTGATAACCGGCCTGATGCAGTGCCGCTACTTCCAGCAGCCCCTGCTGAAAACTGTCCATCCCCGCCGCAAGCGAGGTGGACACCAGTGGCTGGCGTGCTGCAATGGTCAGGCTGCCGACGGCAGAGTTGTGGACGGACATAGCAAAATCGGTAGGAGAGAGTGCCTGTTGCTGCGCCAGGGCTGCAAGTATGCGCAGGTTGCGTTCCAGCTCACCGTGACGGCTGGTAAATACCACGGCATCCACCTGCTGACGCGCCAGCAACGCCAGGCCGCACTCCACTGCCGCACGGCTGCCGCTGCTCAGACGGCGTGCCGTCATCATCGGCAGAAACCGGGGTTTCGCGAGTGGTTGGGAGGGATCAATCTGCGGAGCATGTTCTGCCCAATGCTGCCAGGCACTGAGGGTATCAAGGCCCGGTGCCAGAGCGTGCCAGTCGATAAGCGTGTAAGCGAGTTTCATACCTGCATTCTTTTATAAGTCTGAGGGAAGGTCAGATTTTCCTGGTGCGGCATCCCTTCCCTGCCTGATTCCGGTCATCCGCGCTGGCGGATGTCTGCCGATTAAAGAAGGCGGGCAACTGACTAATTCTATAACCTGGTGGCAGACCTGCACGCGGACCGGCTTATCGCGTCGCCAGTGCCGCCAGACGCAGCTGGATATCCTGATCGAGGTTATGTACCCAGCGATGGTAATTACGATGAATCTGACCCTTACCCGCTAACAGGTTCTGGCTGCCAACGTATTGAATGCTGTAAGTTTGTGCACTGTAGATCACCCGGATGTCTGCGGTGTGGCCGCGTTGCGTCAGGCGGCCATTGATCACCCCCGGCCCGGCCGGCGTCATCACCCACTGACGGCTAAGCCCCGCTTCGATAATGGTGTTTTTCATCTGGCTGTCGCTGTAGCGCTGGCTCAGCGTTTGATTGATCGCCGCAATTGGCGCGGTACGAGAGACACAACCGGTTAACAACGTCGCCGTGACCACCAAAGCCACGCCCCATGTCTTCATCATCATTTCCCTTTTTTCCCCTGTTATGAGCAAACCCTTCGCCCTCTGGGGCGCTGAGAGTAATGCTGCATGATGCAAAAACAAGAGAAAAAAGCATAAATCACTTTATTATCAGAATGTACTCACGAAATATCAGATAAGTCTGTGATTAAACCGGAATATCCACCACAAAATCGCGCAGACACATGATGATTAACCTTTCCAGCCGCCCCCCAATGCGCGGTAAAGATCGATTTGCGCCAGCAGCAGGGTATTTTTCACACTCACGACGCTGAGCTGCGTATTGAACAGGGTGCGTTGCGCATCCAGTTCGTCCAGATAGGAAGCGTAACCGTTCTGGTAGCGGTTGCGCGCGATACGTAACGCCTCACTGACGTAGTTTTGCTGTTTCTCCAGCTCGGTCAGTTGTTCCTGATTGCGGCGGATGGCATCCAGCGCAGTATCCACTTCGGCGAAGGCATTTCTCACCACTTTCTCGTAGCCAAACAACGCCTGATTGCGTGCCGCCATCGCCACATCCACCTGTGCCGTCAGCGCTTCACGATTGAAGACCGGGGCCAGCACGCTGCCACCGATGCTCCATAAACGGAACGGATTATCAATCAACTCATGTAACTGGTAGCTTTCAAAGCCGCCGCTGGCAGTCAGATTGAGTGACGGCAGCAACTGCGCTTGCGCCGAAGCCAGCGAGGCATCAGACGCCAGCAGCTGACGCTGTGCCTGGACAATATCCGGGCGACGATTGAGCAGCTGCGACGGTAACAGCGTCGGCAGCCGCTGTGGCAGGATCTGATTGAAATGCCCGGCACGGGCGATTTCACGCGGGTTCATCCCCACCAGCACGCTGAGGGCATTTTCCTGCTGCGCAATCTGGTGCTGCAACTGGGGTACCTGCGCTTTTGCCGTCTGATACTCTGACGCTGCCTGCATCCACTCCAGTCGCGAGGAATAACCGGTTTGGTACTGACGCTGTGCCAGCGTCAGGGAATTCTGCCGGCTGATCAGCGTCGCCTCGGTGACACGCAGTTGTTCATCCAGTGCACACAGGCTGAGATAGCCGGATGCCACCGAGCTGGCAACGGTCAACTCCGCCGCTGCCGCCGCTGCACGTTGCGCATCCAATGACGCCTCGGCGGCGCTGATGTTGTTGCGGCGACTGCCCCACAAATCGACGTCATAATTGGCCTGTAACGATGCCTGAAACACCGCATTTTCATACGGCAACCCGGTGGCGGCGGAAATGGCGCGCTGATGAGTCGCCCCCGCACCGGCTGTCACGCCAGGATAGTTATCCCCCTCAGCGGCACGTAGCTGAGCACGATACTGATCAACACGGGCACGGGCGGTGAGAATATCGCTGTTATGCAACAACGCCTGACTGACCAGCCGATTGAGGTTGTCATCGCCAAACGCTCGCCACCATTGTGCTTCCGGTGCCGCACCCGGTCCTACCTGCTGACGCCAGCTTTCCGGTATCGGCAACGAGGCCGGTGCTTTTTCGACTTCTGTCGCACAGCCATTCAGCAGTAAGACGGTGAGCGTCGCCAGCATCAATCGGCTCATAGCGCATCCTCATGCGGTGCGGCGGCCGTATCGATACTGACTTCAACCGACATCCCCGGACGCAACGCCTGTAAATCACCATGCACTTTAATTCGTACCGGAATGCGCTGCGCAATTTTGACAAAGTTGCCGGTGGCGTTATCCGGCGAGATGGCGCTGAACTCCGATCCCGCCGCTGGCGAGATATATTCCACGCTGCCGTCGTAGCGTTTGCCATCCAGCGCATCAACGCGAATCGTCACCGGTAAACCGGGCCGGATACGCGCCAGCTGGGTCTCTTTCAGGTTGGCAATCACCCATTTGTTATCCGGCACCACCGAAGTCAGGCGCGTACCGGCGGTGACAAAGGTGCCTTTGCGGACCGACAACTGGCCGAGCTGGCCGTTATCGGGGGCAATGATCCGCGTGTTGGCCAGATCAATATCGGCCAGCTCCAGCGCCGCTTTGGCGTTAGCGACATCGCCTGCCAGCGCCGCGCGATTCACAATCACCGTTTGCAGATTTTGTTCGGCTACCGCCAGTTGCGCCTCAGCCTGACGTACCTGTGCCTGTGCCTGGGCATTGGCGGCCCGCGCAGCATCACGCTCACGCACCGATAGCGAGCCATCCGCGGTAAGATTTTCCACCCGTTTCAAATCAAAGCTGCTTTTTAGCGCCTGCGCTTTGGCATTGTCGATGGACGCCTGGTTACTGAGGATGGTGGCTTCGGCACTTTTACGCTGCTGCTGGTTGTTGTTCAGCGCCGCCTGTTTCATCGCCAGCTGGGCCTGCGCCTGATGTACCCGCTGACGATAAATACGATCATCAATGGTCATCAGCAGTTGCCCCTTCTCTACCGGTTGCAGATCCACCACATCCACCGACGTCAGATAACCACTGACCTGCGGGCTGATAAAGGTCACCTGACCCCGTACATAGGCATTTTCAGTGGACTGAATCGTGCTGGTGAAAGGCCACAGTTGCCAGGCGTAAAGGATCACCAGCACACCGACCAGCACAATGCCACTGCCTGCCGCAATTGAGAGAATACGCCGACGGTTGATGCGCTCGCGCTCTGCGGCCTGAAGATCGTCCTGTTGACTCATGGTGTCTCCGTTCGGTTTGCTGATAAGGCCAGCTGACGTTGCTCCGCCAGATTACGCCGGGCCAGTCGCCAGTTGAGGTAGCGCAGGCGCGTGAGTCGCCAGAGCACCCACATCAGCGTGATCAGGGCCAGGCCAGCGGTGAGATAATAGGTATCGTTATAAGCGAGGATGTTGGATTGCAGCGTCGCAATCGTCTGCAACTGGCTGCTGCTCTGCGCGCTGAGCAGGGTGCCATCCGGCAACTGGCTGCTAAACAGGGCGCTGTATTGGCTGAGACGCTCGGTGACATTCGGGTTGAGCTGCGACAACTGATCGCCCAGCAGGCTGGAGTGATATTTTTCGCGCCAGGTCTGGAAGGTGCCGAGGATCGCTGCGCCAATCAGCCCGCCGAGATTCTGGCTCATGCCGAACAGCACGACAAAACTGACCAGGTTTTTCGGCTGCGTGACCACGCTGCCAATGCCCAGCAGCATGGCGGGGGCCAGAAAAAAAGCGCTGCTAAAACCGAGCAAAAACTGACTGAAATACATGTTATCGCCGCGCGTCAGCGGGCTGGATTGCGCATCCATCAGCGAGGCAATGATCATTACCAGCAGCGAGAATACAATCGGCCAACTGAGATGGGTGGGCCGGATGGTCAGCGCACTCAATACGATGCCCGCCACCACCCCCAGAATGATCGCCAGCGCCATGCCGCGCATTTGATCGTTAAGCAAACCCAGCTGTTGCAGGAAACCCACGGCCCCGGTGTTCTGCTCCGCCAGCACGATACGCATCATGATCATCACGATGCCCAGCCGCACCATCATGCCGTTGCTCAGCCAGCGCGTATTGATCAGGGGATTTTGCCGGTTATGTTCCAGCACCACCGCTGCAACAATCAACACCAGCGCAATCGCCAGGGATATGCCCAGCCACGGCGTGGTAAACCACCATTCAATGCGTCCAAGGGACAGCACCGCACAAATCAGCGCCATGCCGGGAGCCAGCAAAATAAAGGTGAGAAAATCGAGTTTTTCGAACGCTTTGATGCGATCACCCGGCGGCAGCTTCACCACCAACACGCAACCCAGCGCGATCATCGCCAGTCCCAGCTCGAACAGATACAACCCGCGCCACTCATCCAGTTGTAGCAATTCCGTGGAGAACAGCCGCGCCAGCGGGATCGCCAGCTGCGAAGCGGTCAGGCCAATCACCAGCGCTTTCAGGCGATGTTTCGCGGGCCATGCCTGAACCTGGTAATAAATCCCCAGCGAACTCAGCGCTGCCCCCACCATGCCGTGCGCAGTACGCACAATAATCGCCGAGCTGAGATCGTTGGCCAGCAGATGAAAAAACGCCACCAGCACATACAACACCAGGAAGGCTTCGGTGAACAGACGCAGACCAAATTGCTGGCGAAACTTCACCAGTAACAGGTTGATAGAGATATTACCCATGACATATACCGCGGGTAACCAGGCAATTTCATTGGAGTACGCGGCGAAGGTGCCTTGCAGATTGGTCAGATTGGCGGTGACCAGCGCATTGCTCAGCGCACCGGTGATGGAGATCAGCAGGCCAATCAGACCAAAGGCGATGCGCATGGCTGGCGAATGCAGTGGCGTGGAAGGCGACCCCGGCAGCATCGGTTTCTCGTGTGGCAACCACTCTCGCTGGGCATAGGGATTGCGCTTCGCCACCGTTATAACGTCCCCAGCCGCGTCAGTAGTTGCTGCAACACATGCTCAGTGACGGCCAGTGCCTGTGGGTCAATATCAGCCAGCAACTGGGCGCGTAGCGTATCAGCCTGAGTTTTTACTTCCGCGAAGGCAATGTTGCCCTGCTCCGTCAGCATCAGCAGGCGCTTGCGGCGATCCTCCTGGGGCTGGACGCGCGCCAGCAATTGTTGTTTCACCAGCCGATCCACCAGTGGTACCACACTGGCCTCTTCCAGACCCAGCAATTGCGCCAGGGCTTTTTGCGTCGGTGGTTCATTTGCCGTCGCCACCGTAGCGATGGCCATCCAGCTACTCATACTCAGCCCGCTCTCTTTCAGACGGCGGTCAACCGCCAGCCGCCACGCATGCGCAGTGAGATGTAATAAACGGGAGAAGGGTTGTGGATAGTCAGTCAAAAGATAGTGACCTAATGGTTAGATGTCTAACTAAACAGTGACGTTATTATACGCAGACCCGGTTGCGAATGAAAATACCCCAGCACCCCTGATTAATTCACGATGACCATGGTAGTGCGAAATTTGACACAACCCATGAAGCTGTACATCCTTGCTGTATAGGTTATGTGAGGTAACCGTCTATTTATCTGGCGATAAATGGATGAATAGCACAAAATGTTCATGTTTACCTTGTACAGATTGAGAGTCATTGTATAAGTTTATTGTCCGGGGACTGGTTAACGGTCCTGTAACGAATAATGCACGTTGTGCCGCCTCTGAAGGTGTTGTGGATTTCCACCTCCAGAGGCGTCTTTTTTGTCTGTGAGATGACGTTGGGTCTTTCACGCCTGTCCGCGTGAGAGTTTTATCATCGTGAGTCTGATGATTCTCATCAGACTGAATTTTAGGACTTTACACATGCAAAATGCCGTTATAAGCCGCGATCAGGCCATCGCGCGATATTTCAATCTGGCGAGTGAAAGTGCAGACAAGCAAATGGCTGTATTTGGTCAAATCGTTGCTGAAATTCTGCAAACCGGTATGCCCGTCACCAATAAGGCAATTATTTCTGCCCTGATTGTCCGGCTGGAGCAGGAAAATGATGTGGCTCAACTGGATATTTATCGCCAGCTGCTGGAGATCGTGGTGCATAAAACACCGGATGATGTCCTGGTATAAATCACGATTCCACGGATGGAATCCCCCACCTGAACACAGATTTAGTCTGGCATCCCCCAGCATTGACCGGTAACATCCTTTTCCCTGTCCGTTTCTCATCTGGTTACTGCCTACCGTTTGGTAAGCGCAACATAATAAAAGAGCCTGCACAATTTATGAGTCATCCATCCGAAGATCTCACGGTAAGCCGCGTATTACGCTCGCCTGCCCTTCTCACCCGCGAATGTCTGGCCGGGATTATTACTGCGCTGGCCCTGATTCCTGAAGTCATCTCTTTTTCCGTGATTGCCGGTGTTGATCCTAAAGTCAGCCTGGTGGCGTCGGTGGTGCTGTGCCTGACGTTATCCCTGCTGGGTGGCCGCCCGGCGATGGTCACCGCCGCCGCAGGCTCGGTAGCACTGGTGATAGGCCCCATGGTACACGCGCACGGCGTGGAATATATTCTGCCCGCCGTGGTGATGGGTGGCGTGATTCAGATTTTGTTTGGCCTCGCTGGCATGGCGCGCATGATGCGCTATATCCCACGCTCGGTGATGATTGGTTTCGTCAACGCGCTCGGTATTCTGATTTTCTTTGCCCAGGTGCCCCATGTCTGGGGCCAGTCCGGCCTGGTATGGGTGCTGTTTGCCGTTACGCTGGCGATTGTGTTGTTGCTGCCGAAAGTGCTGAAAAGCGTTCCCTCTCCGCTGGTGGCGATTGTGGTCGTGACCGCTATTGCGCTGCTGCTGGGCTATCGCGTACCCAATGTGGGTGATGAAGGCCCGATGACAGCCGGATTACCGGGGTTCACCACGCTGCTGGTGCCGTTTAACCTGCAAACGTTGCAAATCATCTGGCCGACGGCGCTCAGCATTGCCTTTGTTGGCCTGATGGAATCACTGCTGACCGCAAAACTGGTGGATGATATTACCGACACCCCATCCAGCAAACGCCGCGAGTCCTGGGGGCTGGGTATCGCCAATATTCTGGCCGGGTTTTATGGCGGGATTGCCGGTTGTGCCATGATCGGCCAGACCATTGTTAACGTGGAACTGGGTAAAGCCCGCACCCGCGTTTCCACCGTCGCCGCCGGTCTGGTGCTGCTACTGCTGGTGACCGGCCTGAGCCAGATCATGGCGCAGATCCCAATGGTGGTGCTGGCAGGCATTATGATGGTGGTGGCAGTGAAAACCGTGAACTGGCATAGCCTGCACCCAGCGACACTGAAACGCATGCCGTGGTCAGAAACGCTGGTTATGGTGCTGACCGTTGCCATGACGGTATGGACCGGTAACCTGGCACTGGGCGTGTTAGTTGGGGTGATCCTTGCCATGATGCTGTTTGCGCGCCGTATTGCGCATGTAATTCACGCCGAACGGCAGCTGAGTGATGAAGGTGACCAGGTACATTACACCGTGCGTGGCCCGTTGTTTTTTGCCAGCAGCAACGATCTGTTCGAACATTTTGACTACGCGCACGATCCTGCATCAGTGACCATTGATTTGACCCATGCGCAGATCTGGGATGCTTCCAGTGTCGCGGCGCTGGACGCCATTGAATATCGCTATCAACGTCATGGTGCCACCGTGACCTTTATCGGACTGGATAACCGCAGCAGTGATTTCCATCGTCGCCTGACAGGAACGCTGGGGTAAGTGTTCGCATAAATAACCGGGGCCAGCCGTGTTACCACGCTGGCCCCGGGCGTTTTATGATGTGATTACAGGATGGTGACGTGGATCCTGTCTTCAATCAGGACTTCCGATTGACCACTGCTGTGGTAATCATGATAAACCTTGCCATCAATGGTGACGGTGCCGTTATCCTGCCAGTGATCAGCCCCACCGCTTAGTTCAACGTTGCCATTCTCGCCATTGACGATCAGGGCATCATGATTTTCACCCTCCACCTTATCCAGCGTCTGATTATCCACTTTCAGGGTGTTATTGCCGTTGGACATATCAATGTTATGCATCTCCTTCAGGGCATCCACCAGGTTGGCCAGATCGATGTTCTGGTGATCGCCATCCAGCAGCAACGCAATACCGCTATCATCGTGATGGTTTGGTTCATCAACATTAAACGCACGAGCCGCTGGCGTCGTGTCATCCGCTACTGGCGCATCATGGGTGTTATAAATCACATACACCTGACCGTTGTATTGCGCGTTGGGATTTTTATCGGTGGTTGCAGCCCCGATCTGCGAGGGCGCACCGACCAGCAGATCAGGGTGACCATCTTTGTTCATATCAACGACATCTACCGACCAGCCAAAGTACTGATTTTCAACGCTGCCGTAATGCACTTCCCCCCAGCCGTTTTCGAGTATGGTCTTAATGTCGATCTGACCATGGTTGGCCTTCAGGGCATCCTCATAATCCTTTTCATGGCCGCCATAGACGACATACACCGCCCCGACAACTTTGTTGTTATTCACCGCCAGTGGGTCGCTGATGACCAGATCGTTGATGCCGTCACCATTGAAGTCATAGCCACCGATGACATTGAGACCAAAACCCTGCTTGCTGCCGGGATGGTTGGTACTGACGATGCCATAACCGTATTGGGTGTCGAAATCTTTAACCGTCTCGTTGACCCCAATATTGATATCGCCCTTGATCTTGTTGGCGTGCAGAACCCATACCTTGCCATTGCCTGAACCGGAATAATCAGTACTGGAACCGATCGCAATGTCCGTATCGGTGCCATTGCTGAATCCGCCGAGATTGGCAATATTATGGTTGTGCGGGATTTGTTCAGCTCCGCCACCATCGGCAATTGGGCGCGCATTGATTTCATTTAATATACCCTCACCGATGTTATGGATACGAATCAGCTGAGTCGGATCCGCAGTCGCATCGGCCACGCTGAAACTATTGGGCAACCCATCTTCAGGGACTTTATAGAGATACCAGGTGCCACGTCCCGCACCATTCTTCACGGCTGACTCAGCGTCCTGAATAGCAAGGTACTGTTGCTGGTTACCAAAAATATCCCCCAGCATCTGAATATCGGAGCCGAAGTTATAGTTTTGAGTAGAGCCTGCGGCATTGGTGTAATCTTCATAGTCGATATTCCCCACCACCATGCCATCGGGTGTGGTAATCGGCACCCACGGAGCATGCGGAGTCCCGTTTGTCGGATCGGGTTGTAGCTTGATGTTCCCCCACTTTCCGTGTTCGGGATCAAAAGTGACGGTAGTGATCACACCCTGCTGGCCGCGTGGAGCTGAAATGTCGCTGATCAGAAATGTCAGCGTGCCATCCGCGTTGGCGACAGATCCAACGTTGAAGCCAAAATATTTCCCCCAATCCGTATCGGTCATCATAAAACCATAAGGACTGTGGCCGCCTTCAGCATTTGAAATCTCTTTAAGATCGAAATTATTCGGCAACGGTTCCTTAACGAAGAAGGCCTTGTCATTCCAGTGTGAATAAATCGCCACCCAGCCATTATCAAGCGCCTTGATACCATAACCCATCAGATCACTGCCATCCCCATTGGCATTAGCCACGGCACTGCTGTTGGTAATAATTGTGCCAATTCCCGGATGTGCTTTGAACAACGCTTCCATGCTGGTGCTTTCGGTAATCATCCAGGCATACTGTTTGGCGACGGCGTAAATCACCCCCTGATAGTTTTCACTTCCTGCCTGATTTAATCCTCCGCGGGGGGCGGTGATATAGATAAAATCTTCGCTGGTCGTGATGGCATAGCCAAAGTTGTCCCCGGTTCCCTTGCCCGCATCAGAAAAAAGTACAACAGGCTCTGCGGGCAGCACTGTCCAGCTGCCGTCTGCGCTGCCGTTCAGATAACCCGGTTCTGATTCGTTAGTCGCCTGGTCCACAACCACCGCGCTGATATGGTGCGGGCCGGTATCGAGTGAATGTTGATCATCCGGTGTGTAGCTCCAGCTGCCGTCAGGATTGACCTTCACGTCACTGGCAATAATCTTGCCCTGATCATCCTTAATGGTGACCGTCACTGTATCGTAAGTGTCATTATCCTTGAGAGTGACCTGCCCGCTGAAGGTTGGCGTTGCATCGGTTTTTTCTGAGTCGGTGACGATGGTCGTCGTATTGTGATTAGCGGTGTCCACATTGAAAATCGGCACAGCCGTTTCGCTATGGTTCCCTGCCGCATCCACAACCTGAACCTGCATGTGATCATAGCGGCCGTCAGCCAGATCAGGCACCTCGGTGCGCCACGCTCCCTGATCATCTGCTTTCACGGATATCAACACGTTGCCATCCTTATCGAGGATGTTTACCGTGCTGCCCGCTTCCGCATTGCCGCTGAGCGTCGGCGATTTATCGTTGGTCACACCATTGGCAAGAATGACTTCGTGAGTCTGATCATTGGTGATCACGATATCGGTCGCTGGCGCTGGAGGAACGGTATCCTGGGTATAATCCACCGGGCCGGTGGTTGCACCTATATTCCCTGCGGAGTCAGTGACCGTCACTGTGATATGGTGTGGTCCTTCTCCCAGACCGTTGTCCGGGGTAAAGGTCCAGTTACCTTCGGCGTCGATGGCAACGTCAGCCAATTGATCTTTGCCGTCTTTAATGATGACCTTATCACCCGGTTTTGCCCCCGTTACATGACCACTGAAATTTGGCGTGCTGTCGTTGGTGGGATGGTTGTGATCAATCACCTTCTGATGGTCGTCGGTGATAATCAGGGTGCTGGTGCCCTCTTCCGGCTGAGTATTCTGGTTATACTCCACCGTGTAAGACGGGGTGCCCTGGTTGCCAGCCTCATCAGCGACGGTGGCGGTAATTTTGTGTTCGCCATCGCCCAGCGCCGGGTCCGGAATAAATGTCCAGTCGCCATTTGCATCAATTGCAGCTTCACCCAACACTTTACCGTCGTCTTTGATGATCACCTTATCCCCCGCTTGCGCGCCAGCGACATGGCCGCCGATGTGCGGGGTGCTGTCGTTGGTGGGATTGGTGCCGTTAATTATGCCGCCATCATCGTTAGTAATTTCGAGGGTACTGGTGGAAGTCGGTGCCTGAGTATCCTGGGTATAGTCGATACGGGTGGACGGTGTCCCCTGGTTGCCTACCGCATCGGTGACGGTGGCGGTAACCTTGTGTTCGCCATCGCCCAACGCAGGTTGCGGGGTAAACTGCCAGTCGCCGTTTTCGTCTATTGCCGCTTCGCCCAACACTTTTCCATCATCTTTGACGATCACTTTGTCCCCCGGCTGCGCCCCATCTACATGGCCGCTGATGTGCGGGGTGCTGTCGTTGGTCGGCTTTGATCCATCAATGGTTTCGTTGGCATCATTGGTGATCCGGATGGTACTGACGCTGTCCGGAGGCGTGGTATCGACAGTGATGGTCAGATCGGATTGCGTGCTGTTACCGGCGGGATCCGTCACTTCGACCACCAATTCATTGCCGCCTTCACCCAGCGGTGCATTCGGGGTTACCTGCCAGTCGCCGTTACCATCAACCACCGCAGATCCAATCACCGTATCGCCATCTTTAATGGTGACGGTGCTGCCCGGTTCAGCCTGGCCGTGAATCGCAGGGGTGCTGTCGTTGGTATTTGTGCCGTTATTGGCATTACCGTCCCGGTCATCCACCGTGATATTTTGTGCCGCATCAGGAGAGGTGGTATCGACTTGCAAATCAACCTGTTGCGATGCGCCACGGTTACCCGCAGCATCCTGCAATTCCGCAGTGAGTTGATGCTGCCCCTCACCCAGGTCATGATCTGGCGTATAGGTCCAGTGGCCATTGGCATCAATGTCCGCATACCCCAGCACCTTATCGCCATCCTTAATGACCACACGATCACCTGCCTCTGCATCGGCGACAGTACCGGTGATTGTCGGAGTGGCGTCGTTGGTAATGCCAGCGGTAATCGCCACAGGATTTGCCGGATCATTGTCGTTGATCAACTGCAAATCAGACAGCGTGCCTGGGGGCGGCGTGGTATCAACGTTCAGTGTGATATCCGATGTGGTGCTGTTTCCCCCTGGATTGGTGACATCCACCTGCAAATTGCTGTCGCCTTCCGCCAGCGGGGCATCCGGGGTTAGCTGCCAGTCGCCATTCCCATCAACAACGGCAGAGCCAATCACCGTATCGCCATCTTTAATGGTGACGGTCATGCCGGGTTCCGCTTTACCCTGAATCACCGGAGTCGCGATGTTGGTGGTATCGCCCGCAATGCGGTTGCCGTCTTTATCAAAGATCGCAATGTCATAGGCGGGATTTGGCGGACGGGCGTTGCTGTCACTGCCGGAATGATCGTCTGAGCCGCCACCATGATGTGAAGCCGCAATAACTCCGCCAGCAATCGCTGCAGTAGCGAGACCTGCCGCTGCTGCTGCCCAGCCACCGGACATGCCGAAGAGACCTGCGGCACCTTTATCGTCGTTATCATCCTGCTGCCCGGCCGCTGCTGCGCCATCTGTTGCCTGAGCCCCGGGGGCACTGTCTCCTTCTGCTACGGGTATCGCTTGCCCCGTACTGCTTTCGCCTTCTGTCAGCGCGCTGACCAGCGAAGTCTCTCCGCTTGATGACCAGCTATAGCGATGACCCTGGTCGTCAATACCGTAGATGTCCGGCGGTGTCTCCTGTGCATAATAATCTTCGATCAACACCACTGGATGTTTGCCATGCCCGGTAAAAATTTCCAGATCATTACCATGACGCACAAACCTCAGGCTTTTGATCGAAGCGATGTCTGCGCCCGCTTTTAACGCAATCTGTCCATGCGGTGGTGACTGGATAGTTAATTGCGTTAACGGCTCAACTTTGATGATAACGTTATTTTCGCTGCCGTTAATATTCGTTGCACGATGCAATAAGTCGTCCGTTGACGATGAATATGTCATATAAATTTCCCGGTGTTGTATTTCAGTATCATTTCTATGCTAAAGCACAGGATTAAGATTTATCTCTGGCATTGCTTTATTAAAGGTAAGCAACTGACAGGATGATAAATGTTGAATTAATCCAAATATATATATCGAGGCAGCTATATATATGAAATGGTCCTGAAAAAATCCTATCCACCAACTTAACAAATGACACAAAAAATAAATTAACCCATTAAAATAAAACAATATTACCTGGAAAATCAGACTTAAAATCAGATGTCATAAATTAATCACAGGAATTAAGTCAAACTCCCGATTATTATCCCCCGCCAATCTTTTCATCCCATGCCGGCACCACTTATAAAATAAAAATACAGAGAAAAGAAAAATAAAGGCAGATGACATTACCCTTATCCAGGATTAGAAAACTTCATTATGAAAGAAATTAGTCACCCGTCATCTTCTGCACACCAGGAGAAAGATACCTTACTCTGCGCTATCACCTGGCTTGTCAGACACCATGGAAAATCTGCCAGTGCCGATGTGCTGTATGCAGGCCTTCCCCGCGGTGAATGCCTGGCTCCCGATATTGCCGTGCTGATGCTGGAACAGGCCGGGATTCAGGCGGGATGGGTGGAGAGGGACATTCTGACCCTGTCTGAATCGCTCTACCCGCTCATCATCGCCATGACAACCGGCGAATATGTGATCCTGCAGAAAAAGCATGAAGGGCAATACAGCCTGCTGACGCCCACCGACGGGACCCTGCACCATGTTTCAGCAGAGACATTGGCTAAAGAGGCTGCAGGTTTCGCCATGTTGACCCGATTGAAGGTGCAGCCCGTTGCCCGTGGTGACCAGGATATTTTGCCCGCCAGCGGTCGTTCGGGGCATTGGCTGTTTTCCAACCTCTGGCGCTTTCGCCAGTACTTCTACAGCGCCGCGCTGGCTGCGTTACTGGCCAATGTGCTGACGTTGTCGACCACATTTTTCACCATGAACGTCTATGACAGGGTCGTACCAACCGGGGCTTATGCCACGCTCTGGTCGCTGGCTATCGGTGTGCTGATCGCCATTACCTTCGAGTTTATCGCGAAGCAGATAAGAACCTGGCTGGTCGATTCTGCCGGAAAAAAAACCGATCTGCTGGTAGGTTCGCTGCTGTTTCGCAAAACGCTGGCGATGCGAATGGAGTGTAAACCGCGCTCAGCCGGTTCGTTTGCTAACCAGCTACGTGAATTTGAATCGGTCAGGGATTTTCTCTCCTCAGCCACGCTGGCGACGCTGTCTGATCTCCCCTTCTGTCTGTTGTTCCTCAGCATCATGTTCGCCATCGGCGGGCCGCTGGCGATGATTCCATTGCTGGCGATCCCGGTGATTATCATTGCCGCAATCGCCATTCAGTGGCCGTTGTCGCGTTACATGAAAGAGAACATCAGTGAGATCTCGCAGAAACAGGGATTGGTCATCGAAACCATCGTCGGGCTGGAAACCCTCAAAGCGGCAAAGGGGGAAGGTGTGATGCAAAAACGCTGGAATGATTTCAGCGCATTGGCGGCGGCATCATCGATGAAGACCCGCTATCTGTCGAGCCTGACCAGTAATTTTGTCAGTTACGTCCAGCAGGTCTGTACCATTCTGATCGTGCTGTGGGGGGTGTATCTGATTCATGCCGGGGAAATGACCATGGGCGCTCTGGTCGGGATGGTGATCCTGTCAGGACGCTCATTATCACCGCTGGCGGCGGTGGTCGGGCTGGCCATTCGCTTCCAGCAGGCAAAAACCGCCTTACATTCGCTGAACCAACTCATGGCGATGCCCACTGAGCGCGATAAACAGGCGCACTTTTTACCTTCACCACCGCTGAAAGGGGACATTGCACTACGCCAAGTCGGTTTTCATTATCCCAAAACCGGTCTTCATGATCCTCTGCCGATTCTGCATCCATTAAATATCAACATTCGGCCCGGCGAACGCGTCGCCATTTTAGGCAGTATCGGCAGTGGCAAATCAACGCTGTTGAAAATTCTCGCCCGTCTCTATTTGCCCACCCAGGGGCAAATGACGATGGATGCGCTTGATGTTAACCAAATCGATCCCGCCGACTGGCGTTCCGTCTGTGGCTATGTTTGTCAGGACAATCGCCTGTTTCAGGGAACGTTACGACAAAACATCATCATGGGAAATCCAGCCGTGAGCACCGAACACTTTTTGCAGGTGGCGACATTAACGGGGATTGATGCGATCGCTCGCCGCCACCCTTCAGGATACGACATGCCCGTGGGCGAAATGGGCCAGGGCCTGTCAGGCGGACAAAAACAACTGGTCTCCCTCGCCCGATGTTTACTGCTTAACCCCTCGATTTTACTGATGGATGAACCCACCAGCTCGATGGATAGCACGGCGGAAGCCCAGTTTATTGCGCAATTGAAACAGGTTATCCAGCAAAAAACACTGGTGATCGTGACCCATCGCGCGGCGGTGCTGAGTCTGGTGGAACGCATCATTGTGCTGGAAGACGGAAAGATTCTGGCTGATGGACCCAAGGCACCGATTCTGGCCAGGCTTTCCCAATCGTCAACATCCGGGCGTAAGGAGGCGTCACATGCGTAAGAAAACCCATCTTCACCCTGCGGATATGCCATTTCTCGACGATCTGCAAAGCGCGATCATTTTGCAGAAAACCCCCAAAAGTATGCTGGTGTTGTGGCTGCTGCTCTTCGTGGTCGTGACGGCGTTGGTCTGGGCGCATTTCGCCGTCGTTGAAGAAGTGACCAAAGGCGAGGCAAAGGTGATCCCCGCCAGCCATGAACAAATCATTGAAAGTTTTGAGGATGGCACGCTGGAAGCGCTGTTTGTGAAAGAAGGCGACCTGGTGGAAAAGGGCCAGCCGCTACTCAAGCTGGATTCGACGCGCTCAGAGGCAAGTTATCAGGAAGAATTGTCTAAATCCTACAGTCTGAAGGCGGCAATCGCCCGCACCAGAGCGGAAGCCTATGATTTATCGTTAACTTTCCCCACGGAAATCAGCGATTTTCATACCCTCATTCAGGATGAAACTCAGGCTTATCAGACCCGACGCAAATTGCTGGAAGAGAGCATCAGTTCCCTTTCACACAACCTGAGGCTGGCGGAGGAAGAGGTCAATTTGTCGGAACCGCTGGCGAAACGGGGGTTGATATCAGATATGGAGATCCTTCGTCTGCGACGTCAGGCTAACGATCTCCGTGTCCAGATCGCCGATCGCACCAATAAATACCATTCCGACGCCAACAGCGAGTTGACCCGCCTGGAATCTGAACTGGCACAGGTAGAGGCACGGCTGATTGGGCGCAAGGATGTGATTAAACATGCGCTGATTACCGCTCCGGTCAGAGGGACGATCAACAGCATTAAAGCCACGACGATTGATGGTGTTATCTCGCGCGGAGAGCAGATTATGTCTTTGATCCCGTCAGAAGATAATTTGCTGCTGGAGACCCGTATCAAACCTACCGAAGTTGCATTTTTACGCCCTGACCTGCCCGCTACGGTAAAAATCTCCGCCTATGACTTCGCCATTTATGGCGGGCTTGACGGCGTCATAGAAAGTATCAGCCCCGATACCATTATTGATGAAACCAAAGCGCGATCGGGCCGTGAGGATGCAACCTATTACCGGGTCTATATCCGTACCCACGGCACTGATTTACATGTCAAAGATAAAAGTTTCCCCATCATTCCAGGGATGACCGCCAGCGTTGAGATTAAAACGGGTGAAAAAACCATTTTGTCTTATCTGCTCAAGCCGGTTTTAAAAGCACGTGAAGCCTTCAGGGAGAGATAACAACATGCGTAAGACAATGATCATGCTGACAATGCTGGCCTTTAGCCGGGCGGCTATTAGCGCGCCAGTTACCCTTCCCACGATGCATGACGCAATGATGAGCAATGCGACTCGCGTCTGGCTGGCGAAAATGGTCAATCAGGCGCTGGATTTCAGCCCGGAAATCAGGGTTGCTGATGCTGATAAACGCGCCGCCGACGCCGACATCGACCGTGTTAAAGGTGCGCGCTGGCCGCAGGTTCAGCTCGGCACAACGGCACCGATGGCATCCTTCGGCAATGGCAGCCACACGGGGAATAATCGCCTGGATGACAGCAGCCTCTCACTGAATGTCACCACCACGTTGTTTGACTGGGGGAAGAACCGCGAAAATATAAGTAGTGCCACACAGCAGGCTCATGCGGCCACTTACCAATATGATTCTCAGAAACAACAGATTGCCTGGAGCACGCTGAGCCAGCTCATCGAATTGAGTCGCTACCAGCAGAATCAGATGGTTACGCAAGCCTATGTAAAACGCATGCGCGCCCTGGTCAATATGTTAGTTGAAATTACCCAAACTGATTCAGGCAGGCACAGTGAGTTGGTACAGGCAAGAGCCAAACTTTTGGCGGCAGAGGCAAGCATGCAACGGGTCACTGACCAGCGCAGGCAGTCGGAAATTTCACTGTTCCGTCTGACCGGACAGCACGTCAGTTTACCGGATCATTTCGACTGGACGATGCAGCCCGTCCCCACCTCACTGGTTTTCAGTCGGATGGATAAACACCCATCATGGCTAAAGGCACAGGCAGAAGCTGAATCCGCAGCGCATGATGTGTCAGCAGCTGAAGCCAGCACACTGCCACAACTTAATTGGGTTATATCGAAAAGCACCGCCAAAGACAGTTATGGCAATCCTGGTCAATGGTATACGGGACTGAATATTCAGTGGAATGCCTTCACCGGCGGAGCGGAAAAAGCCGCCATTCAGGCATCATCAGCGCGGGCGTCAGCCCGGCAATCTCAGTTCGCTCAAACGCGGATGGATATGGAGTATCAAATCCACACTCTCAGCCAAAGCAGAGACGCGGCGGAGGTACAAGGTCGCGAATACCAAAAGCTCAGTCAGGAAACCGATTTGGTCAGCAAAATTTACTACGAGCAATGGCTACGGTTGGGAAAACGCACATTACTTGATGTGCTGACAGCGGAAAACGATTGCTACAACAACCGTATCGCGGCGATAAATGCCCAACATGATGCTTATAGCGCTAACGTGAAGCTTGTTGCCACTGCCAGTATGACCTTTGAGTGGTTTGGTTTGCGTCCACACAAGAACGAAAAAGACTCAATCGCAACGGGGGGATTGCCAGCTTTTCGCACCCGGTAACAGGTCACTTTTTGTCCAAAAGAGGGTGACTTACTGTGATTCAAATACAGCATCGGACCGAAAATGAACCAGGCTGGCATCCATTTGATCCAGAGATGTTATTCAGAGGTTCAGAAATGGAAAAAGCTTATCTAAACAATGGTTAATGTGGGGAATGAACTACACTTAGTGTGATCATTCTGTTTACTCTTTGAGCCGTTGCCGCCTGGCTTAGTGGGCGCTCAGGGTGAGAAGATCTTTTTTCAGCAATTTCTATCTTGAAGACGAAGGGTTGAACCATGATTCAATCAGCCAGTGACATTCAAAAACGCAGCGACGAAAAACGCGGTATAAAGCCCAAAACCTATAAGCTCCCTTTGAGCACCATCGCGCGGATCGAATCGCTCGCGAGTCTGAAGGGGATTTCCCAGGGTGCAATTATTACTGCAGCCATTGATATTTATGATCAATCGCTAAAAAGCTAACCAGGGGCCGCCATTGTGCGGCCTTTTTTGACACGACTTACGTCTCTTACTGACGCGTCAGCCACAGCGATAATTGATTTCTGCGCTGACTAACCTCTGGCCTTCTTCCGTCAGTCTTACCTCGTAATAACGCGTGATATCGGTTGGATAAAATACAAATTCCACCAGACCATCCCGTATCAGGGGAGCCAGACTGCGACAATTCACCTCCCTGAGTTTACGGGTTCTCATGTCGTGTCTTTTTTCATACCCCATTGCTTTATCACCGCGTAACAGGAACTTCGTTCCTTTTTGCATGCGGTGCAGGACGATCATCTTCTCCTGAGAAATAATCATTGAGTTCCCCCGGCAAAGGTTGCACATGGCGGCCAATCATGTTTTCCCAGCAATAACAGCACTCATATCACTGGTTTGAAAACCGTGCGATGCGTGATACGTCATAATCTTGTCGTGATTTGTGACGATATTGTTGCCGCATCTGCCACCAAAAGGCCAGGGCAAAAACTCCCGCAATTGGCTGATAAATCATTAGGCTTTTTCCTGGTTTTTGGTAGATGACGATACAACCGCAAGATCACAGTGGCTCCGGTTGTTGGTGGGCAGAAGCCCGGTAAGTCATATCAGGAACGGATATCAGGAAACGAGGAGTAAAAACAAAAAACCGCGTGGAAACATGGTATTTCTCAAGAAGCACATATTATGGATAAAGAACGCTTTGAACGCCTGGTGGAAAGCATCAAGCAGATAAAAGCAATAGAAAAAGGCGAGATCAAGCCAGCTCGTGTACATCGTCACTATGTGCCGACAGACAGTTGATTGCGAGAGGCAAGTGGCATGAAGCCTGGGCAGTGCGCACTTTAACTCTATCAAGCCTGACAATTGACACCGTGTAACCATGTCACACTTTGCCCAGGAACGTACATGAGCATTTCCGGGCATTGGGTTTTGAAATCCTCTTTAAAACATCAAGTTATCCAGATAGTTACCTTGGCCCCAAATCGTGCAGGCAGGTGCGGTGTAGCGCCGTTTCCGTCTCGGATGTGGTTTTATGATGCGGATTCTGTGCAGCCGGTGTACAGCTGTCAGACAATAGTGTTACAGGCCGAGGCCGGAATCACTGACCGAACACATCGGAATACACAGTAAACGTGATCGTTGAGTGTGAACGTCTTGTTTCATAATGCTAGATTGTGCCCTGCTCGGTTCATTTCTTTCCTGATTGTAATTTCGCAAAAGGAATTCTTATGACTGCACAACACACCATCCCCTCTGCAGGCCTGTATGTTTCAAAGAAAGATCCCTCTGTCAGACTGATTGTGACCGACGTTATTGTCGTTGATGAAGAACAAGAGGATGCAGGTGATATTTTTTATCTGGTTTACGCGAATCATGACGATGATAAGGACGATATGTATGAACCTGGGTATGAATTAATGCCAGAAGAATGGCAGGAATTCGCCAGACAGAACCAGCTGGAATTTATTCCTGAACGAGAAATGACCGTCGCTGAGGTGCGCCAGCTGCTGGACGGGAGCTAAAGCAGAGGCCGTCTGTAAACATGCCTCAGGAAAGAGGTTTTGCTAATGTTTTCAATATGGACGAGATGGCCAGCGCATACGTAAATTTTTGATAACCACGAAAGCTACATGCTGCTACTTGCGAAACTCACCGCCAGACGAAAACAAAAAATCCGCCCTGGGGCGGATACGACATCACTGCTTATTGCTTTGATTTTATTCGGTTTACTTCGGTAGAAGATATGGTGCCCGGGGCGGGACTTGAACCCGCACGACCTTACGATCGAGGGATTTTAAATCCCTTGTGTCTACCGATTTCACCACCCGGGCAGGGTGTAAAGTGGAGGCGCGTCCCGGAGTCGAACCGAGGTGGACGGATTTGCAATCCGCTGCATGGCCACTCTGCCAACGCGCCTTTCAATCTGATGTGCATTCCGTTACGAGACAGAGTGCTAAATCTGGAGCGGGAAACGAGACTCGAACTCGCGACCCCGACCTTGGCAAGGTCGTGCTCTACCAACTGAGCTATTCCCGCATTATCATCGAACTTGCTGATTTTATTTAGCTTTTAGCAGACACGCTGCCGTTCGATGCGATGCATTCTACTGAACTGGCGCAATGAGTCAATAAAATTATCCACACAGTGCGTCCGTTTGCTGCTTTTTGAATCGCATCGATCACCGTTCGAACAAATCACCACGCGCTGCGTTCAAATACTGGAACATTGACCAGAACGTCAACACTGCCGCGATATATAAAGCGACCACGCCCACACCAATCACCGTGGCATCAGGACGCCATAACAGCGCCACCAGCGATAGCATTTGCGCCGTGGTTTTCACTTTACCGATCCAGGAGACGGCCACGCTGCTGCGCTTGCCTATTTCCGCCATCCATTCACGCAACGCTGAAATGATAATCTCACGGGCGATCATCGTGGCAGCAGGGAGCGTAATCCACCAGGCGTGAAAATACTCCGCCACCAGTACCAACGCTATCGCCACCATCACCTTATCCGCTACCGGATCAAGGAACGCACCAAAACGCGTGGTTTGTTTCCAGCGACGCGCAAGAAAGCCATCAAACCAGTCAGTCACTGCCGCAACCACAAAAATGAACGCCGTTAAAAAAGGTGCCCAGTGAAATGGCAGATAGAACGCCAGCACAAAGAAAGGAATCAGGACGACCCGAAACAAAGTAAGACATGTAGGAATGTTAAATTGCATATGCCAGTAACTGTCTGGTATGGGTAGAATTTAACGTATGTTCCTACATTGCCCCCCCTCTTTCAATGTTAGTGTTTCAGTGAATAGAAGATTTTTTCTGCCAGCGCGAAGGAAATGCCCGGCACCTTCGCTATTTCTTCCACACTGGCATTCATCAACGGTTGCAGGCCACCCATATACTTAAGCAGCTGCTGACGGCGTTTCGGCCCGACACCTTCGATACTTTCCAGCGCGCTGGTGTTCTTAACTTTGGCCCTTTTTTTACGATGACCTGAGATCGCGTGATTGTGAGCATCATCACGAATATGCTGAATGACGTGCAGCGCTGGCGAATCCGGCGGCAGCGAGACGCCCTCACCTTCCGCTTCGAAAAACAGCGTCTCAAGACCCGCTTTACGATCGCTCCCCTTCGCGACACCGAGCAATATCGGACGATCTTTGTCCCAGGGCACATCCAGTTCGGCAAATACCTGCTTTGCCTGCGCCAGTTGTCCTTTACCGCCATCAATCAGGATAACGTCAGGGATTTTATCTTCTTCCAGCGCTTTGCCGTAGCGACGGCGCAGCGCCTGATTCATCGCGGCATAATCATCGCCGGGTGTAATACCTTCGATATTGTAACGTCGGTAATCGCTACGCATCGGGCCATTGCGATCAAACACCACGCAGGAAGCAATGGTCTGCTCCCCCATGGTGTGGCTGATGTCGAAACACTCCATGCGATTGATCTGGTCCAGTTCGAGGAACGTTGCCAGTGCAGCCAGGCGCTGTTGTATCGTTGAATGCTGGGAAAGCCGTGTGGTCAGCGCAGTAGCGGCATTGGTGCGTGCCAGCTTAAGGTAGCGGGCGCGATCGCCACGCGGTTTGCTCTGGATATTGACCTTGCGCCCAGCCAGCTCGCTGAGCGATTCAGCCAGTAACTCGCGTTCCGGCAGGCTGAAATCCAGCAGGATCTCGGACGGCAAAGTGCGTGCCTCACTGCCCTGCAAATAAAATTGGCCGAGGAAGGTTTGTACCACCTCCGCCAGTTCCGTATCCGCAGGAACCTTCGGGAAATAGCTGCGGCTGCCCAGCACCTTACCCTGACGAATAAACAGGACATGCAGACAAGCCATGCCTGCATCGTAGGCGACGCCCATCACATCCAGGTCATCCCCCTGATTGGAGACGAACTGCTTCTCGGTAATGCGACGCACCGCCAGAATTTGATCGCGCAACCGTGCGGCTTCTTCAAAACGCAGATCCTGGCTGGCGGCTTCCATTCTTTTGACCAGCTGATTCAGGACCTGGTCATCCTTACCTGCCAGAAACAGCCGAACATAATCGGTTTGCTGTGCATATTCTTCTTCAGTGACCAGACCTGCCACGCAAGGACCGAGGCAGCGGCCAATCTGATATTGCAGACATGGCCGTGATCGGTTGCGATAAACGCTGTTTTCGCACTGACGAATTGGGAAGACTTTCTGCAACAGCGCCAGGGTTTCCCGCACAGCATAACCGTTCGGAAACGGGCCAAAGTATTCCCCTTTGGCATGTTTGGCCCCACGGTGCATCGCCAGCCGTGGATGAGTGTCTGCGCTGAGAAAGATGTAAGGATAAGATTTGTCATCGCGCAGCAGCACGTTATAACGCGGCTGATACAGCTTGATGTAGTTATGCTCCAGCAGCAGCGCTTCGGTCTCGGTATGCGTTACGGTGACATCGATTTGCTGGATATTACTCACCAGCGCTTCGGTCTTACGGCTACCTACCTGTGAGCGAAAATAACTGCTGAGGCGTTTTTTGAGGTCTTTGGCTTTGCCAACATAGATCACCGTGCCTGTCGCGTCGTACATACGGTAGACGCCGGGCTGACTGGTCACGGTGCTGAGAAAGGCTTTAGAATTGAAAACGTCACTCACTACTGATTAACGGCTCCGCATTATACAGGCCATGTCGAATGGCCAGATGCGTTAACTCCACATCGCCACTGATGTTCAGCTTGCTGAACATACGATAACGGTAGCTGTTAACGGTTTTCGGGCTGAGACTAAGCTGTTCGGAAATTTCCGTCACCTTCTGCCCTCGGGTGATCATCAGCATAATCTGCAATTCCCTTTCCGACAAACAGCTAAATGGTGATTCCGCTTTCTGCGGCTCAATCTGGCTCAGCGCCATTTGTTGCGCAATATCGGATGCAATATAGCGCTGACCCGAGTGGACCGAACGGATAGCGCTCACCACTTCCTGCGGCGCGGCACCTTTGCTGAGATAACCCGAGGCTCCTGCCTGCATCACTTTGGCGGGCAGTGGGTTTTCTGTATGAATGGTAAGCATGATGATGCGAATATCCGGGTTGTAACGCACGATTTTACGCGTTGCTTCAAGGCCGCCAATGCCAGGCATGTTCATGTCCATCAGCACGACGTCCACCGGATTGTTACGGCACCATTTCACCGCATCTTCACCACAGGCCACTTCCCCGGCAATTACCAGTCCCTTCATATCTTCCAGTATGCGACGAATGCCGGCGCGTACCAGTTCATGGTCATCAACAAGAAGCAAGCTGATCAACGGGACGTACTCCGCAGGTTAGTGATGGGGAATATATTTTCAGGAGGCTTATCTTACCGGGTTTTCCGGGGAAAGAACATCGCCCGCCGCAGATAAATCCCGCTTCAAATGATACAAATCAAATAGCGGTTACAGACCACTCTTTTTTAGCATCCCGCAATAACACGTGAGAATGACAAAGTAAAATATACATCAATATCATTGAGTTATAATTTATACCACGTTTCGCTTTATACTCATAACACGTAAAACTAATAAACCTTCCCGTCATTTTTTATTGACGATAAATACAGCAATTTCTCATTTCGTTTTTAGCATGAATTTCTGATTTCAGTGCGAATAAATTGCTCTGACAACCGTATGATATACTCTGTTTTTTGCGCACAGGAAGAATGTGCCGGGATCACGTAACACAACCAGGGAGTTGATTATGAGCGATGAAGACTTTGTAACCTCGCAGGAAACACAAGCGCTGGCAGATGAAGTTGCCTGCCTGAAAATGATGGTAACACTGATTCTGAAAGGAATGGGTCAGGCAGATGCCGGGAAAGTGATCATCAATATGGAGCGCTATGTACAGACGTTAGGGGAAAAACCTCAGGCGGAAGTTTTCAGCAACACCATTCGTCAAATCAAAACCGCCTACCGTCAGTAAGCGGCCTGCCCCGCGCCACGCGCGCGGGGACATTAACTGTGTGATTGCCAGTTAACGGAAACACCCAATGTCGGCAATACCTCTTCCGGACTAAACCGTCGTGTACCACGGTATTTTTCAGCCAGCGCCGGTTGCTGCACCGGAATGCGAATGGCGAACAGATTATCCTCCGACTGAATCAATCCTGGTGACAGCGGTTCATACACCACCTGATGCTGTTCAAACATCTTTTCCAGCATCGGCGTGGCGGAACTGATCAAGAACTCAATATGACTTAATTCAGCCAGCTGCACCGAATGCCACAGAATGTTGAGCGGCAGTTCCGCATCCACTTCCAGCCGGGCCGAGAAACGTGACATCTCCCAAACCTTTTCGTGGCTGAAAGGTAACACCAATCCTTCGGTTAATTCAGGTTCCTGCCACGGCATCAGACGGGAACAGCCACAAATCCCGCGACGGGGATCCCAGGCAATCATCCAGGTAACATCCGAACGATCGAAACGGTCATACTCCTGACCCGGGGTGCTTAATCGAGGTGGAATTGACCATCCTTCTCCACGCGCAAACACGCTGTAGCGATAGGTTCCCAATTCCGCCAGCAGTGAGGATGGCATATCCTTTAACTGGGTTTGAATTATTTTCATCATGCGCCCCTGACATCCCCATGTTTGCAATGATTTCTTTGCGCCAGCCTGGCAAAGTTCCGGCGCAGGGTAGACAACTGGCTTCGGGCTGGGAACTACTAAAATTAGTAGTTGCCTTTTCGCTAAATCAGACCAATTGCTGCGGCATAACAGGCAATTTGCGTTTTATTGGAAACATTAAAGCGCTTTTGCATATTTTTTTGGTGAAAGTTCACCGTATGTTCCGAAATCGCTAAAATAAGTGAAATTTCCGCAGAGGTCTTTCCTTCCGCCGTCCATTTCAGGATTTCCAGCTCGCGCTGACTAAAATCATTAGATAAAACCGCCATAGAGCTATCATTAAGACGTTCCAGCACACGCAGACTCAGTTCCGCCAGGAAGTGAAGTTTCACCTCCAGCTCAACGCGTAAGTGCCGGGTCTTACTGTGTTGCTTAGACGCAATAGATAATATACCAATGGCACGATTTGATGCCATTGCGGAGCAGGAAAAACCGCTCATCAGGCCATAAGCATTGGCTTCGGCCCATAAGTTGCCCGCTCCGATAAACAGATCATGGGTCCATTCCACCCCGTGGCCAGGCCGCTGACAAAGTAACAACACGGGATCGACGGCATAATAGTTCTCGCTTTCATACCGGCTAACCCAGTTTTCAGGATAACTGCTAAACAAAAAGATCCGCGGTCGGGTAAAAGGCACCGGATGCTGGATCAAAAAGGCAAAGTAATCAAATCCCAATGTTTCTACGTGTTTTTGTATGAGCGATTTCAATTGCATCACTGCGGTAACAGTCTGAAATTGAATTTCGGTCTCGCCTCGCCAGACGAAATAATTATCGGTCGTCATTATTGCCTCAGCGCGGTTTAACGCTCTTGCACCTTGTTATTCGAACTGATTAACACAAAAATTAAATTAGTTAGAGAAAAAATATTGATTGAAAAGAGTTCAAGCCACTCGATAGCAATCATAAACATCCGGTTGTCAATGCGTTACCGTAATGGAATGGGCTGGGCTTATCGTCTTTGTTAACAGCATCACAATTTTTCAATGATACCGCCGATTAGAATAGGATTTTTCCGATGTCGTTTCAATCTCCATGATCATTGAAAATTTTCAATAGTTTGATAAGTATTCAGCATCCTCATTAACTGAAATCTATTCTTTACAGGGTTTTAACCTCACTCTCCAGGTTAATTTATGCCACATTTCCGCCCCACCTTTTTCTTTATCTCATTTATTTCTGCTATCCGTTCACTTTTTCACCCTTCACAGTGATTCCCGTCGGGCAGGTTTCCAGCTACTCTTAGCAGTGAGCGGCGTAACACGCAACGGTGATTTGCAGGGGAAGACAATGCCGCAGCCGGGCTGACCGCATTGTCGCGCGTATTCGAGAAGCTAAGCGGGACTGACTATGTTGAACCAGTTGGCATTACCCTTCCTTGTTCTGGGTGGCTGTACCGCCCTGATGATTTTAAAAGACCTCTTCCGTCATCCCCATCCGGTCGCGGTGATGAATATAATCTGGCCATTAACCGGGCTATATATGCCATTCATTGGCTGGCTAGCCTGGTGGTATCTGGGAAGAAAACCCTCGCGTCAGGTTAAACTCGCCCTGCTGGTGCCACAAAAATTACATCGTAACGCTGGCTGGCAAACCATTTTTATTTCCACTTCATTGTCCGCCGCTGCCTGTATATTCGGCGACATAATGACACTCCCGATAATCACCCTGCTAAACCAATTTGCGATTAATCCGGCATTATGGATCGAGGCAATTATTTGCATCGGCATTTCGTTATTAGTGGGGTTATTTTTTCAATTCCTGGCAATTCGCCAACGCGAAAAACGTTCATTCGGCAACGCGTTATTATTGGCGCTGAAAACTGAAATTTTCCCTTTGCTGATTTATCAGGCAGGAATCTTTCTCTTCATGGGATTGGCCCTAAAATTCGTGTTAAATCAGCAAATCAATCCATTGCTGGTTGGATTTTGGTTCATGCTGCAACTTGCCATGATAATAGGCTTTCTTTTCTCCTGGCCTGCCAATCATTTCCTGATCAAACGCGGGCTTAATCCGGCAGTATAATCTCCGCGACGCTAACCGCTACCGCGCATGCCGAAATGAGAATGGCTGGCATGTGCGGCGTTGTTATCAGAGCCAGCCAGAACAGATCATCCCCCCTTCACACCCCCTCCCTGCTGAAATTGCCTGTTTTTCACCCACTGTGACGAAAGATTGTGCCATGTAAATATTTACTGACAGAGCAAAGCGCGCAAAAGGTCACAGATGTTAAAAAACAATTACCGAGAGTTGTGGCTATTCCACTATCTTATGCCACTTGCCCTGTACAACAGCAGGTTAATTAACAGCCAGCAGAGCTGACACAACATCGAAACAGGAAAGAAATCGTTATGGTTGATCAATCCAAAGAGGCCCTCCTCACGACGGAGCAACCGGAAAAACTCCGGCGCAATCTCCACAACCGCCATATCCAGCTTATCGCCATTGGGGGTGCTATCGGCACCGGGCTGTTTATGGGATCCGGCAAAACCATCAGTCTGGCCGGACCGTCGATCATATTTGTTTATATGATCATCGGTTTTATGCTGTTTTTCGTGATGCGTGCCATGGGGGAGTTGCTGCTCTCCAATCTGGAATACAAATCCTTCAGCGATTTTGCCGCTGATCTCCTTGGCCCCTGGGCAGGTTATTTCACTGGCTGGACTTATTGGTTCTGCTGGGTCGTGACGGGCATCGCCGACGTGGTGGCGATAAGTGCTTACTTCCAGCTTTGGCTGCCGGACTTCTCCATCTGGATGAGTGCCCTGCTTTGCGTCGTGGTGTTCCTGACGCTGAATATTGCCACCGTGAAGATGTTCGGCGAAATGGAGTTCTGGTTCGCGATTATCAAAATTGTCGCCATTGTCGCGCTGATTATTACCGGCGTGGTGCTGGTGACGATGCATTACCCTTCACCGGGCGGCGGAACTGCTGCGCTGAGCAATATCTGGGATCAAGGCGGTATGTTCCCGAAAGGGTTGAGCGGCTTCTTCGCAGGCTTCCAGATTGCGGTATTTGCCTTTGTGGGTATTGAACTGGTTGGCACCGCCGCCGCTGAAACTCACGATCCCCATAAAGTGCTGCCACGTGCCATCAACGCCATTCCGCTGCGCGTCATCATGTTTTATGTACTGGCGCTGATGGTCATTATGGCGGTGACCCCGTGGAACCAGGTGCTGGCTGACCGCAGTCCCTTTGTTGAAATGTTTGTGCTGATTGGTCTGCCTGCCGCCGCCAGTATCGTCAACTTTGTGGTGCTCACCTCGGCGGCTTCTTCAGCCAACAGTGGCATTTTCTCTACCAGCCGCATGTTGTTTGGTCTGGCGGAACAAGGAGTGGCGCACAAAGCGTTTGGCCGCCTGTCGGCCCGTGCCGTACCGACCACTGGCCTGTTCTTCTCCTGCCTGTGCCTGCTCGGCGGTGTAGCGTTAATTTACCTGATCCCGGATGTGATGACGGTGTTTACGCTGGTGACCACGGTATCAGCGATTCTGTTTATGTTCGTCTGGACCATCATCCTGTGCAGCTATCTGGCCTACCGCAAACAGCATCCTCAGCGTCACGCGGAGTCAACGTTTAAGATGCCGCTGGGTAAATTTATGTGCTGGGTATGTATGGCGTTTTTCGCCTTTGTACTGGTGCTGCTGACCTTGCAGGATGATACCCGTCATGCCCTGATGGTGACACCACTGTGGTTTATGATTCTGACCATGGGCTGGCTGCTACGTCGCCGTAAAGCCTGATCCCCCTGAAAGAATAAGGCCCGTTAACGGGCCTTATTCTTTATATTCTTTCGCGCATCTTTCTCCACGCCTCTGCCAGCGTAGGCCGTAGCGACGGTTCACGCATGGGAGCGGCATCCGGCGCATCCGGCGCGCCAAGATTGAAGGTAAAGGTGTAATTTGGTTCTTCTCCCATACGCAGATCGGTGATCAGCGTATCGCTACCCTGCTGGCGCATGGCATAAAAACCATGACTGAACCAGGCGACGCGTTCGGCCAGCCATTGACCTTTAAAGGGCGTAAACAACGCTGGCTGGCGATCATACCAGTGAATTTCCAGTGGACGATTCGGTGACAGCAACGACCAGTAAGCTTCGCCATAGCGTTCCGGCGTCATAATCACCGTGCGCCATACCAGCGTGTTAAACGCAGTGGGTGTCACCAGCAACCGCTGTGGCTGTACCCTCTGTTGAGCCAGCTGCTGGCCAATATGCTGCGTTGCCATACTTTGCGCCACCATACTCCAGCCAAGATACAGGCTGCTGACGACCAGCCCGACCTGATTCCAGCGCAAGCCGATCCTGTCACGCCGCCCCAGAGCGACGCCAAGCGCAATCAGCAACGGCAGCGTATACAGTGGATCGATGATGTACATACTTCCGACAGCATAGGGGCAATCTGTGAGTGGCAAACCAAGCTGTGTACCGTAGACAGTCATCAAATCGAGCAATGGATGGGTGATCAGCACAAGCCAGGTCGCCAGCCACCAGCTCGCCCAGTGCTGACGCTGGCGGAGTAAGCCAGCCACCAGCCAGCTCAGCAACGGAGAGACCAGGGTCAGCCACAGCAAGGCATGGCTTTGGCTGCGATGCAGCGTCATATTACGAATGGCGTCGCCGTGATCAATAAACACATCCAGATCGGGTAAGGTACCGATCACCGCGCCGACCAGCGCTGACTGCCACACCGGCACGCGCCTGCCCATCACTGCCACGCTTACCGATGCACCTAACGCCAGTTGTGAAAGCGAATCCATGCAAACTCCTGTGCCTGGAAAGGATTAGCGCACGCGGATCCCTTCAATAATCATCCGCTGCACGTTATCTACCGTTTGTTCAAAAAACGCCGGGTCATTCAGCGTCTGCCCGGTCACTGCTTCAACCTGCGAGGCGAAATCGGCGTAATGCTGGGTGGTGGCCCACAGCAGGAAAAACAGATGCTGTGGCCGTACCCCCGCCAGCCGCCCTTCAGCGATCCACTGTTCGATGATCGCCGCTTTTTCATCAACCAGCGTTTTGAGATCTCCCGCCAGTTCGCCCTTCAGCAGCGGCGCACCCTGTAACATCTCAAGGCAGAACAGACGCGATGCCTGGGGATGATCGCGTGAGACTTCCAGCTTCAGGCGGATATAACGGCGGATGGCCGTTAGCGGTTCCTGATCATGGCGCAACGCCCGCAGCGGAGCCAGCCAGACATCCAGAATCTCTTTCAGCACCGCAATGTACAGTGCCTCTTTCGAGGGGTAGTAATAAAGCAGATTGGTTTTTGACACATCGGCGCGCTCCGCCACTTTATCGAGGCTGGTGCCGTGAATACCAAATTGCGAAAAGAAGGTTAGCGCCGCTTCCAGAATCGCCGCCCGTTTTGCCGCTACCGCGCGTGAGCGGCGCGTTGGCTTTTTTTCATCACTTTTCACACTGTTACCTCATCCATTCTGCGTAATCGCATCATAACAAAGCCCCCCGCTCCTGCCTAATGTCGCCCCTGCACCTTTTTTGACCATCTGTGCATGAAAAATGTGCAGATAATTTTGACCAAATGGTCCAAAACGGACCATTTACTCCGGTTTTTTCTTAAGCCTGTTTTTTAACATCATGTTGTATAAGACATTTAAAAATGTGGCACAGGCTTTGCAAAATTGTGACGGAGCGCCGCCAGCAGGGAGCAAGCAGGACGCAGCGCAGCGCGTGAAACAAGCCCGTTCAATGCAGAGAGGTTTCACATGAAAATTGGCGTCTTTATCCCGATTGGTAACAATGGCTGGTTAATTTCCACCCATGCCCCGCAGTACAAGCCGACATTTGAATTGAACAAAGCGATTGTGCAAAAAGCCGAGCATTACCACTTCGACTTCGCGCTTTCGATGATCAAACTGCGTGGCTTCGGCGGGAAAACCGAATTCTGGGATCATAACCTCGAATCTTTCACCCTGATGGCCGGGCTGGCCGCGGTTACCTCGCGTATCGAAATATACGCCACCGCCGCCACGCTGACGCTGCCGCCCGCGATTGTCGCGCGCATGGCCTCCACCATCGATTCTATCTCCAATGGCCGCTTTGGCGTCAACCTGGTGACCGGCTGGCAGAAGCCGGAATATGAACAGATGGGTCTGTGGCCGGGTGATGACTACTTCGCCAGCCGCTATCAATACCTGACCGAGTACGTCACCGTGCTGCGCGATTTATGGGGCAACGGCCAGAGCGATTTCAAAGGTGAATTCTTCACCATGAACGACTGCCGTCTCAGCCCACAGCCGCAAAGGCCGATGAAGGTGATCTGCGCCGGGCAAAGTGATGCCGGGATGGCGTTTTCGGCGCAACACGCCGATTACAACTTCTGCTTTGGTAAAGGTGTCAACACGCCCACTGCGTTTGCCCCCACCGCCGCGCGTATGAAACAGGCCGCCGACAACGTGGGTCGCGATGTGGGTTCCTATGTGCTGTTTATGATCATCGCCGCTGAAAGTGATGAAGCCGCACGCGCCAAATGGGAGCACTACAAAGCCGGTGCCGATGAAGAGGCACTCGCCTGGCTGACCACCCAAAGCCAGCAGGACACCAAATCCGGCAGCGACACCAACGTGCGTCAGATGGCCGATCCTACCTCTGCTGTGAACATCAATATGGGTACGCTGGTGGGTTCCTGGGCCAACGTGGCACGAATGTTGGATGAAGTTGCTGGGGTAGAGGGTACACAGGGCGTGCTGCTGACTTTCGACGATTTCCTGCAGGGGATCGAGGACTTTGGTCAACACATTCAGCCGCTGATGCAGTGCCGTCACGCTTTGATTGAATCGCAGAAGGAGGTTGCCTGATGACTGCCGTTGTTTGCGCCCATACATCGACCTTACCGCAGGTCACCTTGCCCGCGCGCCCGGAAGCCATTGCTTTCCCGCCCGCGCAAAGCGCCCTGATTGTGGTGGATATGCAAAATGCCTATGCCACCGAGGGCGGCTATCTCGACCTGGCCGGTTTTGACGTCTCCGCCACCAAACCGGTAATCGCCAAAATTCACCAGGCGGTGACTGCCGCCCGCGCCGCCGGAATCCAGGTAATCTGGTTCCAGAATGGCTGGGACGATAAATATGTCGAAGCCGGTGATGCCGGATCGCCCAATTTTCATAAATCCAATGCCCTGAAAACCATGCGTAAGCGACCCGAACTGCAGGGCACACTGCTGGCGAAAGGCGGCTGGGATTATGCGCTGGTGGATGAACTGGTGCCGCAGCCGGGTGACATTATCCTGCCCAAACCACGCTACAGCGGCTTCTTCAACACGCCACTCGATAGCCTGTTACGCAGTCGCGGCATTCGCCACCTGATTTTTACCGGCATTGCGACCAATGTCTGCGTCGAATCGACGCTGCGCGACGGATTCTTTCTGGAATATTTCGGTGTGGTACTGGAGGACGCGACTTACCAGGCCGGACCGCCGTTTGCGCAGCAGGCGGCCATCTTCAATATCGAAACGTTTTTCGGTTGGGTCAGCGATACCGACACCTTCTGTGAAACGCTAACAGCCTGAAATCAAGATCGTAATCACCTGCAAAAACCACGAAAAGGAAGATCAAGCCATGCCTAAAAGTGTCATTATTCCGCCCGGCACCACCACACCTATCGCCCCTTTTGTGCCCGGTACCCTCGCCGATGGCGTGGTCTACGTTTCCGGCACCCTGCCATTCGACGCGCAAAATAACGTGGTGCATGTTGGCGATGCGGCTGCACAAGCCCGCCACGTACTGGAAACCATTAAAAAGGTGATAGAAACGGCTGGCGGCACCATGGATGACGTCACCTTCAACTCCATCTTCCTCACTGACTGGAGTAACTACGCCGCGATTAATCAGGTGTATGCCGAATACTTCCCTGGGGATAAACCGGCACGCTACTGCATTCAATGCGGGCTGGTGAAGCCTGATGCGCTGGTCGAGATTGCCACAGTGGCGCACATCGGCAAACAGGAGGCGTAATGCATCTGGAGATTCAGGGTTTACAGACCAGGGACGCACCGACGCTGGTGCTCTCCTCCGGCCTGGGCGGGGTGGCCGGTTTCTGGCAACCCCAGCTGGCGGCGCTGGGACAGCATTATCGCGTGGTGACCTACGACCAGCGCGGCACCGGCCGCAGCCCGGATACGCTGCCTGAAGGCTACAGCATGGCGATGATGGCCGCCGAACTGGCGGACGCGCTGGAGCAACAGGGCATCGAACGCTTTGACCTGATTGGCCATGCACTCGGCGGGTTGATTGGCCTGCAACTGGCGCTCGACTACCCACAACGCGTGGGACGCGTGGTGGTGATTAACGGCTGGTTATCACTCGATGCCCATACCGGACGCTGCTTCCAGGTACGCCAGGACCTGCTGCTCAATGTGGGCGTTGAGGCCTTTGTGCGCGCCCAGCCGCTGTTTCTTTATCCGGCCGAATGGCTGGCGCGTCATCAGTCGCGCATCGAAGCGGAAGACGCCCACCACGTCAAACATTTCCAGGGCATGGAAAACCTGCTGCGCCGCCTGCACGCGCTGAAAAGCGCCGATTTTCGCCCCCATGCGGCACGCATCACCCAGCCGGTGCTGGCCATCTACAGCCAGGATGATCTGCTGGTCCCCTGGAGTTGCTCTCAGCAGCTGGCTGCTGCGCTGCCCAACGCCAGCCTGATTGAAATGGCCTGGGGTGGGCATGCCATGAGCGTCACCGATGCAGAAAACTTCAACACGCTGTTGCTGCAATGGCTGGACGACAGCCGCGCTCAGGAGGTCACGGATGAGTGTGCATGAAGTCTTACCGACGGTTGAACGCCAGACGTTTCGCGATGCGATGTCACGCCTGGGTGCCGCCGTCAACATCATCACCACCGACGGTCCGGCTGGCCGGGCCGGTTTTACCGCCTCAGCCGTGTGCAGCGTGACCGATTCACCGCCGACGCTGCTGGTGTGCCTGAACCGTTCTGCCTCGGTGTGGCCGGTGTTTCGCGACAACGGTTACTTGTGCGTGAATACACTGGCTGCCGGACACGAAGATCTTTCAACGCTTTTTGGTGGCAAAACGCCAATGGCCGAACGCTTTCTCGCCGCCCGCTGGCATACGCTCACCAGTGGCTCACCGCTGCTGGACGGCGCGCTGGTGTCGTTTGATTGCAAAATCACCCAAGTGGTCAGCGTCGGCACTCACGACACGCTATTTTGCGAGGTGCTGGCGCTGGTGCGGAATGAGGAGTCGCACGGCCTTGCCTGGTTTGACCGCGGATATCATCACTTTTCACGGCAGGAAGCCCGCTAACGCCGCCCTGCGCGGTCCGGTTCCACAGACACTCTGGAGAAGACGATGGCGAGTTCCTGGTTTCCCCGCTGGCAGAAAAAGTCAGCCTTGACTGAAAATGGGCTGATTGCACCGGATGAAACGCTGCCGCTCGGGCAGACCGTGATTCTGGGCCTGCAGCATGCTGTGGCAATGTTTGGCGCAACGGTGCTGATGCCGTTGCTGATGGGGCTGGACCCAAATCTGGCGATTCTGGTTTCCGGGATTGGCACGCTGTTGTTCTTTGTCATCACCGGGGGACGCGTGCCCAGCTATCTCGGTTCCAGTGCGGCCTTTGTTGGCGTGATTATCGCCGTCACCGGCTTCAATGGTCAGGGTCTCAACCCCAACCTCTCACTGGCGCTCGGTGGGGTGATCGCCTGTGGTGCCTTGTATACGCTGATTGGTTTTGTGGTGATGAAAGTGGGTACCGGCTGGATCGAACGGCTGATGCCACCCGTAGTCACCGGCGCGGTTGTCATGGCGATTGGGCTGAATCTCGCCCCGATTGCGGTACATAGCGTGTCGTCCTCAATGTTCGATAGCTGGATGGCGGTGATGACGGTGCTGTGTATTGGTCTGGTGGCGGTGTTTACCCGAGGCATGGTGCAGCGCTTGCTGATCCTGGTCGGTCTGATCGTCGCCTGGGCCATCTATGCCCTGCTGACCAATGTCATGGGGTTTGGCAAGCCGGTCGACTTCACTGGCGTCGCCAACGCGGCCTGGTTTGGCCTGCCGCATACCACCACGCCGGTGTTTGATATGCAGGCGATCGTGATGATCGCGCCGGTGGCCATCATTCTGGTGGCGGAGAACCTCGGACATATTAAAGCAGTGGCGGGCATGACCGAGCGCAATCTTGATCCCTGGATGGGGCGGGCCTTCGTCGGTGACGGCCTGGCCACCATGCTCTCGGGTTCAATCGGTGGCAGCGGTGTGACAACTTATGCGGAAAACATTGGCGTGATGGCCGTTACAAAAGTCTATTCCACGCTGGCCTTTGTCGCTGCGGCGGTGATTGCTTTGGTGCTGGGCTTCTCACCCAAATTTGGCGCACTGATCCACACCATTCCCGGCCCGGTGATTGGTGGTGCATCGATTGTGGTGTTTGGTCTGATTGCCGTGGCCGGGGCACGTATCTGGGTGCAAAATCACGTCGATTTCAGCCAGAACAGCAATCTGATTATGGTGGCAACCACGCTGGTACTGGGGGCCGGGGATTTCGCGCTGAAAATTGGTAACTTCACCCTGGGCGGCATCGGCACCGCTACCTTCGGTGCCATCATTCTCAACGCAATTCTGCGCCGTCGCGGTGCCAGCCTGGGTGAGAACCAGACGGCACGCCAAAACAGTTAGGGTTCCTGCATCTCCTGCGGTGCCAGCTCCGGCACCGCTTTTTTACGCCGGATGCGTAATTCACTGACGATCACCCCGCAGACAATCAACGCTCCCCCCAGCAAGGCCGCTGCCGGTAAACGTTCACCTGCCAGCCGCCCCACTACCCCTGCCCAAACCGGTTCACCGGCATAGATCACCGTCGCACGCGTCGGTGAGACACTGCGCTGCGCCCAGTTCATGGTGACCTGAATCAGGGCACTGGCGGCACCGAGACCCAGCGCACTCAGCACCAGCGGCGTGCTGAGGGTCGGTAACGTTTCCCCATTGGGGATCATAAACACGAAAGCACAGGCCGATGCGACGGCCAGCTGGATCAGCGTCACACGACGCACATCAACCTGACCAGCAAACCGGCTGATCAGAATGATTTCAGCGGCAATCGCCAGGGTGCTCAGCAGGGTGGCCATTTCACCGGCGTTCAGGGCGAAACGGCCATCCTGCGGACCCGCCACCAGCAACAAGCCAATAAACGCCAGCAGAATCCCCAGCCACGCCATTAATCCGGGTGGGCGACGTAAAAACAGCCACTGCAATAGCGGCACCACTGGCACGTAAAGCGCAGTCAGAAAGGCGGACTGGCTGCTGGAAATGGTTTGCATACCCCAGGTTTGCAGGCCATAGCCTCCGGCGATAGCCACACCAATCAACGCCCCCGCCTTGCACTCCAGCCAGGTGGTTTGCTTCAGGTAACGGCGGAAGAAAAAAGCCAGCAGTAACGCCGCCGTCGCAAAACGCAGACCAACGAAGAAGAATGGGCCGGAATGAGCCATCGCCCGATGCACCACCAGAAAGGTGCCGCCCCAGACCATGGTAATGAAGATCAACACAAGTTCCTGGCGCGTCAGGCGCAGGGAAAGACGAGAAGAAGCTGAAGACATAAAGCACCACGATGTGAATTCGGGCGTCATTTTCGCAGAGTCAGAAGGCGTTGTCACCGCCGGGCGCTCCCGGCGGCGGAGGGAATTACTGTACAGCCGGATTATTTCTTACCGCGGCTGCGTCCCCCTTTTTCACCTGCTTCGGAAGCGCGCTGCGGGTCGTTTCTGAAATTCCCGCCGCTATTCTTACCGCCTTTACGGCCTGCTTCCGCGGCTCTTTCGCGATCTTCCGCGAAATTACCCGATCCTCCACGATGTTGGGCCATCATTTCCTCCGAGAGAGTTTTCGCATCTGTGGTCAGGACTTTTCACATGCAAGGGGTGAAAAGCGCAGGTGGCACGTTTTCCGGACCACCCGATTAAAGAATAGCCAATAGCGTTGCGTTTATGGCTGATATTTATACTTTGAAACACATATTCTTCTTAATTTCTTCTACGATTTGGCATTTTACGCCAGATGACAAGCGCTTAGCCGAGTATTAAGCGAAGCCGCAGCTAAGCGGCTGTGCTGTTCAGCGGCAGGTCACGCAGGCTCTTCTATACTTCAGATTACGTGTTCAAACCCCGCAGGAAGAAAAAAGATGGCGAAAATTCTGGTGCTTTATTATTCCATGTACGGACATATTGAAACCATGGCGCAGGCCATTGCTGAAGGCGCACGTCGGGTGAACGGTGCGGAAGTGACGATATTGCGCGTGCCGGAAACCATGGACGCCGAACGCTTCGCGCAGGTCGGCGGCAAGGTCAATCAGCCAGCCACTGAGGCAACCCCCGAAGATCTCCCACAATACGATGCCATCATCCTCGGCACCCCCACGCGTTTCGGTAACATGGCCGGTCAGATGCGTAACTTCCTCGACCGCACTGGCGGGCTGTGGGCCTCAGGCGCGCTCTACGGCAAAATTGCCAGCGTGTTTGCCTCCACCGGCACCGGCGGCGGCCAGGAGCAAACCATCACTTCGGTCTGGACCACCCTCGCCCACCACGGCATGGTGATTGTCCCCATCGGTTATGGCACCAAAGAACTTTTCGATATCTCCCATGTGCGCGGCGGCACCCCTTATGGGGCCACCACCATTGCCGGGGGCGATGGATCGCGCCAGCCTTCTGCAGAAGAACTCGATATCGCCCGTTTCCAGGGCGAACATGTCGCCGGTCTGGCGGTAAAACTGAAAGGATAAATCCACAACAGGAGACCTTTATGGCAACAGAACAGTCTAAAGCTCACCACGTGGGCGAATGGGCCAAACTACGCCACACCTCTACAGAAATCGCAGAAGCGATATTCGAAGTTGCTAACTATGACGAACGCCTGGCAGAAGAAATCTGGCGTCAACAGGGCAGCGATGAAGTGTTGTTTCGCGCCTTTGATAAGACCGATCAGGACGTCCTGACGTGGGATGATAAGACGGTTGAGCGTAAAAACATCTGAATCTCAGGCGGGCCAGTCCCGCCTTTGTCGTCTTAATTGACCAAGGAGCGTTGTATGTCTTCCTATCAAAGTATCAATCCCGCCAATAATCAGTTGCTAAAGAGCTGGTCATCGCATGATGCCGCTTATGTGCAGCAGGCGCTGGAGACTGCCGATCGTCTTTACCACTCCGACTGGTGCAAAGGAGATATCCAACCGCGACTGCAGGTGCTGAAACGTCTGGCGGATCTGATCGATGCGCGCGTTGAACAACTGGCGACCATCGCCAGCCAGGAGATGGGCAAGCTGATTGGTCAAAGCCGTGGCGAAGTCAAAATTTGTGCCCAAATCGCCCGCTACTATGCCGAACACGCGGCAACGCTGCTGCAACCGCAAGCCTATCCCAGCGATGTGGGTGATGCCTGGCTGGAATATCATCCGGTTGGCGTGATTGTGGCGGTGGAACCCTGGAACTTCCCCTATTACCAACTGATGCGGGTGCTGGCTCCGAACCTGGCGCTGGGCAACCCGGTACTGGCAAAACACGCCAACATTGTGCCGCACTGCGCCGATGCCTTCGAAAAACTGGTACATGAGGCGGGAGCACCACCTGGAGCCTGGACCAATCTGTATATTTCGAATGATCAGGTGGCGGATTTGATCGCCGATGATCGTGTTCAGGGCGTGGCGCTCACCGGATCTGAACGGGCAGGCAGCGCAGTGGCGCAGCAGGCCGGTAAGTATCTGAAGAAATCGACGCTGGAACTGGGTGGCAACGATGTGTTTGTGGTGCTGGACGATGCCGACCTCGATGAAGCCGTGCGCCAGGGGGCGCAGGCACGTCTCAGCAACTGTGGCCAGGTTTGTACCGCAGCGAAGCGCTTTATCGTTCATGAGCAGGTTGCCGAGCGCTTTATGACAAAATTCAGTGCCGCCCTGCAATCGGCTGTTGCAGGCGATCCATTGGATGAGAAAACCACCCTCGGACCACTGTCATCACAGGATGCGCGCGAGCGCCTGATTAAACAGGTTGATGAGGCTATCGCGCATGGCGCGCAGGTGGAGATTGGCGGGCGGGCCATTGCTGGCGTCGGTAATTACTTCCAGCCGACGATTCTCACCGGCCTGACGCCTGACAATCCGGCCTATTATCAGGAGTTCTTTGGCCCGGTGGCTCAGGTCTATGTGGTGGCTAACGACAGTGCTGCCGTGGCGCTGGCGAATGACTCGCATTATGGCCTTGGTGGCTCGGTATGGACGCGGGATATTGCTCGCGGGCGCAAAATGGCAGCGCAAATCGAAACCGGGATGGTGTTTATCAATTCACAAAGCGATACCGCAGCGGAACTGCCCTTTGGTGGCGTGAAACGCTCCGGCTATGGACGGGAGCTGTCTGATCTCGGTCTGAAAGAGTTTGCCAACCAGAAACTGGTGGTGGTGGCCGGATAAACAAAAACCCCGCCGCGGCGGGGTTTTTTAACGGCGGGCAACTTAGTTGCTGGCCGCCGGGGCGGTCGCATCGCTCTTATCTGATTTAGCCGGCGCATCCGCTTTGGCCTTTTCAGCAGCAGCGGCATCCGCTTTCGCTTTCTCTTCCGCAGCTTTCTGGGCGGTGGCTTTCTCGGCTTTCGCCTTCGCTTCCGCTGCTTTGTCCGCTTTCACCTTCTCTTCTGCGGCTTTGGCATCTGCGGCTTTCTGCGCGGCCGCTTTGTCCGCCGCCGCTTTATCTGCGGTGGCTTTATCGGCAGCGGCCTGATCGGCCTGGACCTGCGCGTCGTCACTGGTCGTCGCTGACGCGGCGGCCTGTTCTGGCTGAACAGCAGCCGGTGCTGGAGCAGCAGGCTGCAACGGCGTGCCCTGCAAGGCGGCATTCAGCACACTGGCGAACTGATCCCAGCTGCAATAACCGTTAGCATCGGCATCACAACCCGCCAGTTGCAGCGTGACACGCTTCGGCGGATTCTTCAGGCTCAGCACATCAGCATTACGCAGCTGATCGCTGGTCTGATAGACATATTCCACCTTCAGCAGATCTTTGTTGTTTTTTGCATCGTGCCAGCGTTCAAACACCACCTGGCCACCAATCGGTGTCTTCTCATCGTTGCCCGGCAGCTCATACGGCTTCACCTGCAACGCACTCAGCAGCGAAGCGATGTTCGAATCATGCCCTACCATCAACGTCACTTTCGGCGCGTTGGCTTTGTCCTGATCGATCAACTGGCTGCGGATATAATCCACCAGCGGTGCCGCCACTTCGCGTGCCACATCCGGTGAAGCGAACAACGCATCCTGATAACCATTTTTAATCGCTGCCAGTTCTTTCCACTGCTCAGGCGTTTTGATCTGCCCCCAGGCGACCTGGTCCAGCGGGAAACCTTCGTAATATTGCAGGGTGAAGGCATCGATCAGTGAATTGCCGACTTTCAGTGGACCATTGACGTTCGGCTCTTTGCCATTATCGGCGCTGAAGGTGTTCTGGCCGCTGCTCAAATCACACTGTTTCTTGCCATTGCAGGCCGGGGAAGATTTGTAATCAATAATTTTTTCGAGGTACTGGTAAGCCGGTTTTAACGCCAGCTTTTCGTTGGCAGCGGTCATTGCTGACAGGGCTTTTTTGTTGAAATCGTCACTGCCATCAGTGACCACCGGATTGAACACCGGATCCATGGTGCCCATGGCATCCTGATGCGTCACGGCGATGTCACATCCAGGGAAAGCGCCATTCACGAAGAACTGGGCTGTTGCCACGGTGCGTTGCAGACTGTTGGCATAGACAAATACGTTGCTGCTGTCCGGGCAGGCGCCATTTTCTACCAGGCCCTGCTGAGCCAGCCACTGACGGGTATAGTTACCCATGTAGACTTCCAGCACCCCACCTTTGGTGGTGAGCTGACCACCGGGCACATCCCACTGCGGCCAGCTTTTTTTCGTTGATTGCTCCAGCACGCTACCGTTGTTTGCCAGCGGTGCGCGCAGATTGTGACGGCTCAGCATCAGTACCTGCTGCAGCTGCATGTCCCCTTCCGCAGCCTGCGCTGCCATGCCCATCGGTAACGCAGCGATGACTGACAACGCGCAAAGACTCAGTTTCTTGATCATTGTGCCTATTCCATAATTCATCAGTGAAACACTCTGGCATTCAAACGATTAGCTCGGCCACAGAGCGAATTGCCCCACAGTGTAACCCAGCTTGCCTGGGAAAATCGCCAGATGTTTGCAAAAACCGTGAATGGACTATAGCAGAACAGAGCCTCGCCGTAGGCTTAAGGCAGCAGATTGAAAAGCAACGGGATGTTTTTCAGATTCTCTGAAGCAGAAATGCAAAAAGCCCGCATCGCTGCGGGCTTCTTTAATTTGGCGGAGGAAGAGAGATTCGAACTCTCGGATGGTTTCCCATCGGCGGTTTTCAAGACCGCTGCCTTAAGCCGCTCGGCCATCCCTCCTGATAAAACAAATACTTAACCCTGAACAGATTAAGTGGCGGAGGAGGAGAGATTCGAACTCTCGGATGGTTTCCCATCGGCGGTTTTCAAGACCGCTGCCTTAAGCCGCTCGGCCACCCCTCCGCAATGACGCGCACTATAAACATCCCCCCCGAAGATGTAAAGCCTGCTGCGATTCATTCGCCTGAAAAACAGCCAAAAACTATTTATTCGGTGCCATAATCGCCATTCCGCTCAGGGAAACAGCAATTTATCGCGTAAAGAAGGGTAAAACGCCTTTTCTGTCCCAGCACCGCTGCGTATTCTTTCCGCAGATTTGGTGTTCTTTCAATTTAAGGAGCGCATGATGGATAGAATTATTACGTCGTCGCAGCGGCAGTCGCTAATCAGCACCCACAAAGTGCTGCGCAATACTTATTTCTTACTTGGCCTGACACTGGCGTTCTCCGCCGTTACCGCCACACTCAGCACCGTCTTCGCCCTGCCTGCACCGGGTCTGATTCTGATGCTGGTCGGCTTTTATGGCCTGATGTTTCTGACTTACCGCCTGGCGAACAGCCCGACGGGTATTCTGGCCGCCTTTGCCTTCACCGGATTCCTTGGTTACTGCCTGGGGCCAATTCTTAACTCATTCCTCTCGGCGGGTATGGGTGATGTGATTGGCATGGCGCTGGGCGGAACCGCGCTGGTGTTCTTCTGCTGTTCGGCCTACGTCCTGACCACCCGTCGCGATATGTCATTCCTCGGCGGCATGATGATGGCGGGCTTTGTGGTGCTGCTGGTGGCGGTGGTGGCTAACCTGTTCCTGCAGCTGCCTGCCCTGCACCTGGCAATCAGCGCGCTGTTTATCCTGTTCTCAGCAGGTGCCATTTTGTGGGAAACCAGCAACATCATTCACGGCGGCGAAACCAACTATATCCGCGCCACCGTGAGCCTGTATGTCTCGCTGTACAACATCTTTGTCAGCTTGCTGAGTCTGCTGGGCTTCGCCAGCCGCGACTAACGTCAGCCAGTTCGTCATAAAACCCCGCTCCGGCGGGGTTTTGCTTTTTCTGGCGGCCCCGCCCTACAATACGCGCAAACTGAATCTGAGGAGTCACCGTGATTTTTGCCGGTAAAGAGATTGCCACCGATGCGGAAGGCTATCTGAAAAACAGCGCCGACTGGAACGAGCCACTGGCGGAAGCCATCGCAGCAACAGAAGACATCACTCTGAGCGAAGCGCACTGGGAGGTGGTCCATTTTGTGCGCGCCTTCTATCTGGAATTTAACACTTCACCGGCAATTCGCATGCTGGTGAAAGCCATGGCACAAAAATATGGCGAGGAGAAAGGCAACAGCCGCTATCTGTTCCGCCTGTTCCCGGAAGGCCCGGCAAAGCAGGCAACAAAAATTGCCGGGTTGCCGAAGCCAGCGAAGTGTCTGTAATCAGCCCGTGGTAAAACGACTGGGTGGTTCTGTCGGTTGATGGGGTTCCACCAGCACTTTTTCCACGCGAGCACTGCGCGGGCCGCCCGCTTTCAACCAGTCGATTAATGCTGTGACCTGCGCGTCTTCTCCCCAGGCCAGCACTTCCACGCTGCCATCATTCAGGTTACGTGCATAACCTTTTACACCTAACTCTTTGGCCTGCGCCTGCGTACTGTAGCGAAACCCAACGCCCTGCACCAGGCCGTGCACCCAGATTTTGAAGCAGGTTGTGGCCATTGTGCTCCCCCATCACTGTTCATTGCATTTTGCCGCCATCCACCGGAAAATGGCGCCTCATTTTTTCAGGTAAGCATAGCAAACTATGACTGTTCGATTGATTCTCGCTAAGGGACGTGAAAAATCCCTGCTCCGCCGCCATCCCTGGGTATTTTCGGGTGCCGTTGCCCGCATGGAAGGTAAAGCCCAATCCGGGGAAACCATTGATATTTGTGACAGCAATGGTAAATGGCTGGCCCGTGCCGCTTATTCACCGCAATCGCAAATTCGGGCGCGCGTCTGGAGCTGGCAACAGGATGAGTCGATCGACATTGCCTTCTTTGTCCGCCGTTTTACCCAGGCACAGCAGTGGCGCAGCTGGCTGGCGCAGCGCGATGGTCTGGATAGCTACCGTCTTATTGCCGGTGAATCGGACGGCATGCCCGGCGTGACCATTGACCGTTTCGGTAATTTCCTGGTGCTGCAGCTGCTGTCCGCCGGTGCCGAATACCAGCGTCCGGCCATTGTTTCTGCCCTGCAGCAGTACTTCCCGGAATGCGCGATTTACGATCGTTCCGACGTGGCAGTGCGCAAAAAAGAGGGACTGGAGCTGACACAAGGTCCGGTGTGTGGGGAATTGCCACCGCCGCTGCTACCGATCACCGAACATGGCATGAAATTGCTGGTGAATATTCAGGGTGGTCATAAAACCGGTTATTACCTTGATCAGCGTGACAGCCGCTTTGCCACACGCCGTTACGCCGACAACGCACGCGTGTTGAACTGCTTCTCTTACACTGGCGGCTTTGCGGTATCGGCATTGATGGGCGGCTGCCGCGAAGTGATCAGCGTTGATACCTCGCAGGACGCCCTGGACGTGGCGAAACAGAACGTGGAACTCAATGGTCTGGATGTCTCCCGCGCCCAGTTCCTGCGTGACGATGTGTTTAAGTTACTGCGTCGTTACCGTGACAGCGGTGAAAAGTTTGATGTCATCGTGATGGATCCACCGAAATTCGTTGAGAACAAAAATCAACTGACCGGTGCCTGTCGGGGTTACAAAGATATCAATATGCTGGCGATTCAGTTGCTGAACCCCGGCGGCATTCTGATGACCTTCTCCTGCTCAGGACTGATGGCGACCGATTTATTCCAGAAAATCATCGCTGACGCCGCCGTCGATGCCGGCCGTGATGTACAATTTATTGAGCAGTTCCGTCAGGCAGCCGACCACCCGGTGATCGCCAGCTATCCTGAAGGGCTTTATCTGAAAGGTTTCGCCTGCCGCGTGCTGTGACTTGAAAAAGCTGCCTCTGCCTCCATATCTTCAGCAGGGTAGCATTTTGGGAGGTCACTATGATTGCCAGTAAATTTGGAATTGGACAGCAGGTCCGACACCGTCTCTCCGGGGTGCTCGGTGTGATTGTGGATGTTGATCCGGAGTATTCGCTGGACGAACCTAAGCTGGAAGAAGTGGGTGCCGCTGAGAAACTGCGCGCAGCACCCTGGTATCATGTGGTGATGGAAGATGAAGAGGGCGAGCAGGTTCACACCTACGTCGCTGAAATTCAGCTTGCTGGTGAAACATCATTTGAACATCCGGAACAACCTTCCATGGATGAACTGGCTGCGTCGATTCGGCAGCAGTTACAGGCACCACGCCTGCGTCATTAAGCAAAAACGGCGACCTCAGGTCGCCGTTTGTTTTAATGCACCGGTTGCACCAGGCCCAGTCGCGGTATTTCAATTTTTGGACAACGATCCATTATCACCGTCAAACCCGCATCCTGCGCCAGCACGGCGGCCTGTTCATTGATCACACCAAGTTGGAACCATAGCGTCTTCGCGCCAATAGCAATGGCTTCCTGCGCCACTCCCCACGCTGCTTCGGCATTGCGAAACACATCCACCATATCAATGCTACCCGGAATATCGGCCAGTGTGGCGTAGGCTGTTTGTCCCAGCAGCTGCTGACCGGCCAGTTTCGGGCTGACCGGAATCACGTCGTAACCCTGATCAAGCAAAAATTTCATCACGCCATAGCTGGGACGATCAGGGCGATCGCTGGCACCCACCAGCGCAATACGTTTGCTGTGGGTCAAAACATCACGAATGGTTTGATCGTTCATGCATCTCTCCTTTTTTCACTCGCCTGAGTGTAAATGGCATCAGCTGGCCTCGCACAACTCCCTTAGCGGAAAAGTTTGCGCGGCAGCACGAATAAGTATGTTAAAATGTAAACTAACTGCCATAATGTAATAATTTGCTACACATCACTGATTTGCGCCCAGTTCACGGGAGTTGAAATGAAGCTGTTTTTCGCTGTTACGGGTTTGATAATGCTACTCGTATCAGCATCCTGCCATGCCATTACCCTGAAACTGGATCCGGAAATCGATCTTCTGGTGCTGGATGGGCGCAAAATTTCCGGTTCACTGTTGAAAGGCGCGGACAGCCTGGAACTGGAACGCGGACAACACCAGTTTCTGTTTCGCGTGGAAAAATCACCTGACTCAACACCTCGCAACGCCCCGCATTATCAGTCCGTGCCGATGATTGTGACCTTCACCGCCACAGCCAAAACCGTCGCTATTCGTCTGCCCGCGCTGGACAACCGCCGCGAGCGCTCCACCTTCGACAGAACACTCAATTTCCAGCTGGTGGATGAACAAGGGAAAGAAATCGCCAGCATTCGTGACCGTCTGCCACAGCCGGACGGCGGCGACCTGGAACAGGCTATGCTCAAGTATAACCGCAATGGTCAGGCCGCTTCCGTGCCGCGCTTTGCCGTACAAACCAGCAGCATCTCTGACGCTCAGATGAACGCAGATTTCGCCTGGCAGGACGTCAGTGACCTGCCTTCATTACAACGCTGGTTTGAACGTTTTGATGCCGCCACCCGTTTGCGTTTTCTCAGTTGGATGAAAACCTTACGCGCAAGTTGATAGGAACGAAACGCCAGGGGTAAACTCGATGTATTACTTACATCGACCGCTAAGAATCAGGAAGCCCCATGGAGCAAACCGTTCGTACCCTCAATATTCAAAAACATATCGCCCTTGTCGCTCACGATCACTGCAAAGCCTCGTTGCTGGATTGGGTGCAGAAAAATCAAAGCGTGCTGCAGTCACATGTGTTGTACGCCACTGGTACCACCGGCAATCTTATCAATCGTCATACCGGTCTGGATGTTAACGCCATGCTGAGTGGCCCGATGGGCGGCGATCAGCAGGTTGGCGCGCTGATTTCGGAAGGTAAAATTGATGTGCTGTTCTTCTTCTGGGACCCGCTAAACGCCGTACCACACGATCCGGACGTCAAAGCGTTGCTGCGCCTGGCGACAGTCTGGAATATCCCGGTGGCGACTAACCGCTCCACCGCAGATTTCCTGATCCAGTCGCCGTTGTTTGCCCGTGAAGTGGAGATCCAGATCCCTGATTACCCACGTTACCTGGCAGAACGCCTTCAATCGTAATGCATCAGGCTTTCCGGTTCTGCGGCACGCCTAAATCACGGAAATGCCCGACAAAAACGGAAGGCCGATCTTTATCGAACAGCAACCATACCTGCTGACGTGCACGCGTCAGCGCCACGTAGGCTAAGCGACGTTCTTCTGCGTCAGGGAAAGCCTCAGGCTGCGGTAACAATCCCTGTTCCATAATGGATTCGCGTGCTGCCGCCGGGAATCCATCGCGCCCTTCATGCAAGCCGAGCACAATGACATAATCCGCCTGCTGCCCTTTGCTGGCATGGATGGTCATGAAATCCAGTTGCAGTTTTGGCCAGCGGGTTTTGGCTTTATCCAGCAACGCCGGGCGTAAATGATGGTAGCGTGCCAGCAGCAGAACACGTTCCTCCGGTTTCACGTAACCACTTAACTTATCGAGCAATGGTTCAAGTTGCTCCTGCGCCAGTAACGTCACCGACTTCTTGTTACCTTTGGTCAGACTATTCAGCGGCTTGCGCAACTGGTGTGGGTTTTGCTGCACAAAACGATTGGCAATCTCACCAATACGATCGTTAAAGCGATAAGTGGTATCCAGCACGCAGCGGTCACCTTCGCCAAAATAATGATGGAAGGCGGTGGTCAGGCTCATCTCCGCGCCGCTAAAACGATAAATGGCCTGCCAGTCATCACCTACAGCAAACAGCGCCGTGCGTTTGTTTTGCTGACGCAATGCGGTCAGTAATGCAGCACGCTGCGGGGAGATGTCCTGAAATTCATCCACCAGAATATGTTTCCAGGGACTGATAAACCGTCCTTTCTCCAGGATGGCAATCGCCTGATGGATCAAACCGGAGAAATCGACAGCCCCCTCCTCTTTCAGCGCGCTTTTCCATGCTTTCAGGATCGGAGCCATCAACTTAATACGTTTGCTAAATTGATCGCGATGTTCTTCCGGTACATCATCAATCATCGCGGTCTGCGCACCGCCGTGCATGCGCATCAGCCCCAGCCAGCGTTCCAGACGCGATGCCAGGCGCTGCGCCAGTTTGTCATCCTGCCAGAATGGCCCGTCGGCAATTTCCCATTCCAGCTCCTCCTGGAGCCACTGACGCCAGCCGCTGGCCTGAGCTTTTTTACTGCCGCATTGTTCACGCCAGGCCTCGATCAGC